>DBXQ01000098.1:7359-54106 GCA_002309955.1 Bacteroidales bacterium UBA1208 | reverse complement strand
TCGGCGCAGACCACCTGCATAGTGTGGGGAGCATTGGCGATGGGATTGTTCTTCTCGTCGTACTTGCCGGTCATCACGTCGTCAATCTCCTTACGGATGGCGATAAGGGCGTCGCAGAAACGATCCAGTTCGCTGAGCGGTTCGCTCTCGGTGGGTTCCACCATAAGGGTGTTGTGGACGGGGAATGCCACTGTGGGAGCATGGAAGCCGTAGTCGTCAAGACGACGGGCAATGTCACCGACGCTCACCTTCAGGCTGAACTCGCTGAAGTCAACAATCATCTCGTGTCCGCACATGCCGTTCTTGTTGGTGTAAAGAATCTTGTAGTACTTCTGCAAGCGGGCGCGCAGATAGTTGGCGTTGAGGATGGCGTGTTTGGTAGCCTCTGTCAAGCCGTTGCCGCCCAACATGAGCAGATAGCCGTAGCTGATGGGGAAGAGCAATGCGTTGCCGTAAGGTGCGGCAGCCATGGCGTTGCCCTTCTTGCCTCCCACTTCGACCTGACTGTGCTTGGGCAGGAAGTCAAGCAGTTTGGCACAGACAGCGATAGGACCGACACCGGCACCGCCACCGCCGTGAGGACCTGCAAAGGATTTGTGCAGGTTCAAGTGGCACACATCGGCACCCATGTGTCCCGGGCTGGTGATGCCAATCTGGGCGTTCATGTTGGCACCATCCATATAGACAAGACCACCGGCACCGTGGATGATGTCCACAATCTCCAGAATGCCCTCTTCGAAGGCACCATGAGTGGAAGGATAGGTAATCATGATGCAAGCAAGGTTGTCCTTGTACTGCTCAACCTTGGCTTTGAGGTCGTCGATGTCCACATCGCCGCGGTCGTTGCATTTCACCACCACAACAGTCATGCCGGCTTTGGCAGCACTGGCGGGATTGGTGCCATGGGCACTGGCAGGAATCAAACAGACATTGCGGTTGGGCTGTCCCTGGTCGATATGATAGTTGCGGATGACAGTAAGTCCGCTGTATTCACCTGCGGCGCCGGAATTGGGCTGCAGCGACACACCTGCGAAGCCGGTAACAATAGCCAGCAAATCTTCCATCTCGTTAATAAGCTCGTTCCAACCCTCGGTCTGGTCAGTGGGGGCGAATGGGTGCATGCCACCAAATTTGCTCCAGCTCAACGGCAGCATCTCAGCGGCAGCGTTCAATTTCATGGTGCAGCTGCCCAGCGGAATCATGGCACGGTTCAAACTGAGGTCTTTCACCTCCAGTTTCTTCATATAGCGCATCATCTCTGTCTCGCTGTGGTATTTGTTAAACACACTATGAGTCAGATAAGGTGTAGTACGCATCAAGTTCTCCGGCAGCGACACAATGCTGGTGCAGCAGCTGCCCTTGCATTCAAGCAGTTCAGGCTTCTTGCCAGCGGCAGTAGCCAAAACGGTGATAATCTCGTTCACGTCATCGCGGCTGGTGGTCTCATCGATGCTGATGCCGATGCACTCTTCGCAAATATAGCGGAAGTTGATATGATGCTCCAGAGCAACTTTCTTCACCTCCTCGGTCTTCACCGGACACTGCAATGCGAGGGTGTCGAAGAAAGCACGGTTGTGCTGTTTGTAGCCGTATTTTTCCAGTTCTTTGGCCAACACGGTGGCAATGCTATGGATATTGCCAGCGATATTGCGGATGCCTTCGGGACCATGCCATGCGGCATAGAAACCGCTCATGATGGCCTGCAGAGCCGAGGCAGTGCAGATGTTCGAAGTAGCCTTGTCTCTCTTGATGTGCTGTTCGCGCATACCCAGAGCCATACGCAAAGCGGGGTTGCCCTTCACATCAACGCTCCATCCAATAATACGGCCGGGGAAAGCACGTTTAAAAGTATCAGTGATGGCGAAGAAACCTGCGTGAGGACCACCGAAGCCCATGGGCAGACCAAAACGCTGGTTGCTACCAAAAGCGCAATCGGCACCCATCTCACCGGGAGTCTTCACCATAGCCAGAGCCATCAAGTCGGTAGCCATACCGACAAAGATACCCTTCTCGTGACATTTGGCAATAAACTCGGTATAGTCGCACACCTCGCCAAACTGGTTGGGGTTCTGCACAACAACACCGAAATATTTTGTAGCGTCAAAATCGAAATCCTTCACATTGCCGGTCACAATCTCAATGTTGCGGGGAGCGGCATTGGTGTGCATCACATCGAGAGTCTGAGGCAGAATGCCGTTGTCGACGAAAATCTTGTTCACACCGTCTTTCTGAGCCTGACGGCTGCGGCTGGCAAAGAACATCAACATGCACTCGCCACCGGCCGTGGCCTCGTCCAGCAGGCTGGCGTTGGCCATGGGCATGTGAGTCATGTCGGCCACCATGGTCTGATAAGTCATTAAAGCCTCCAAACGGCCCTGGCTGATTTCAGTCTGATAAGGTGTGTATGCGGTGTACCAACCGGCGTTCTCAAACACATTGCGCTGGATTACCGACGGGGTAATGGTGCCATAGTAGCCCATACCGATATAGGTCTTGTACAATTTGTTCTTCTGAGCCAGTGAACGGCAACGATTCAAGAACTCGTACTCATTAATGCCATCGGCAATAGGCATGGGTTCTTTCAGACGAATGGCAGCGGGTACAGCCTTGTCGATAAGTTCTTCCATCGAACCGACGCCGATTTCTTTCAGCATCTTCTGTTCGTCAGCAGGATTGGAGACACCGTTGTGTCTCGGGGCGAAATTGTTGCTAATCATATTGTTGTATTTATTTTGTAAGATTATTCATTAAAATATCAATCTACAAAAATACATAATTTGTTTGAAATACACACAATTGTTGGAAAAAAAACGTTTTGTTTAACATCTAACCAGTCATTTCGCCGATGGGAAATGGCGGTAACAAGCGTTAATCATGGATGGATAACAATCTTTAAAGCAGGTTGAAGCTATAGGCATAGGCTATGGCCTCAGAGATGTTGGACACACCTAATTTGTTGAACACATGCCTCCTATACATCTTCACCGTATCAACCGAGCGGAACATCTTCTCCCCTATCTGGTTCATGGTGTAGCCCCGTGCCGAAAGATGTAGCATCATGCGCTCGTCCTCGGTCAGTTCCAACCGGTCTTTTATACGGTTCCAGCGGTGGTTTTCGAAAGCATAAACCGAATACTCGTCATGGGTGTTGATGGTGGCAACTATATGCCCGGTTTCGCTGTGCGGTGACGGCGAAACGAGACAAAGAGCCAGCCACGCCTTGCCCTCCTTTGTCCTTGCCAGCGGGGTGACCCTATGGTTTATCAGCACAGGCTGTCCATTGACAAGAAAATGAAAGTTGCATGAAATCGTGTGGATGTGACTGTCCTTGTCGGGCAGCCACCTATGTGTGTTCCCAACGGTCTCCACCAACTCCTTTATCAAGGGTCTGTCCTCTTCGGCGGCATTGGCTATGAGGAAAGAATAACCGCCCTGCATCGCTTCCTCAACTGTGTGCCCAAACAGCACCAAAGGACTATCGGATACGTACATGAAATTATTTCGAAAGAGGTCGGCCACAAATACCCCTTGGCTTGTGATGCGTGCAAAAGCCTCCGCCACGTTCATACTCGATTCCAGTGACCTGTAATCTTCTTCCAAAACATCTGTCGGCGATGATATATTGAAAAGAATTTCAGATATATTATTCATGACTTAGATTCTTTTTCCCAATGCAAAAATAATTATTTTTTTGTATTCATATTATCCTTTTTATCATAATTAAGCATTTATACACTTTTGGGTATAATGTACTATCTGCCACACAAATACCCTTTTGGGTATTATTCAACTACCTCGATTTGTGTACTTTTGCATTGAAATACAGCTTTTCAAAAAAGTGCAACATGTTAACAATCAACAATAATACCAAAAATAAAAAACAATGAAAACACATTCCTTTCAAACCTGTGTGGCAAAAATGCTAACCCTCATCCTGGCATTCGCCAGCATCAGCCTGACAACTTCATGCACCAAACTGCTAAGCGGCGATACCTTCACTACTCAATACAACGGCATCGCCTACCGGTGTGAGGTGATTGTCTCCCACCAGAACTACGTGCGCATTATTCCCGTGACGGGACCTGAAGCAGTAACGGGTGCCGTATCCCTGCCCTCCACCGTCCAATACGACGGGCATACCTATATCGTGTCGCAGGTAGGTGCCAACGCTTTTAACAACTACACCGGCATCACTTCCGTCACCTTGCCGGCCACTATTTCTATTATTGAAACATCCGCTTTCCGCAACTGCCAATCACTTACCAATGTCAATGTACCCACATCCATATCCGTTATTGGTGACAGTGCTTTTGCAAACTGCAATCTCCTGCAGTCTTTCCAATTTGTCACTTCCCTTTCCTCTCTTGGACAGGCTTGTTTCCGTGGATGCTCCTCTCTGGTTAACGTCAACCTCCCCTCAACCATCACTGTCATCCCAGCGGATGCCTTCTATGGATGTTCTTCAATTACCACCCTACACCTTCCTTCCACTATTCTGCAGATAGGCGACAGGGCTTTTGCCTATTGCTCCAGCCTCGACAACATCTACTTTGACCGTTCTGTCCAAACCATCGGCGACAGTGTCTTCATGGGCTGCAACGCTGTGCAGGCCATCACCTGCCTCACGGCAACACCACCCGCCTGCACCGCCTCCACGTTTGGCACCATTCCCGTCAACATCCCTGTCACAGTGATGAATTCATGCCTGGCCAACTATCAGAACGCCATCGGCTGGAACCGCTTCACCAACTACATCGGGACTTATTAATCCTGTATATTAACCAATAAAAAGGATTGCTATTCTCCTAATGACCGATTTAGGTTAAGGACAACTGGCGGGTATCAATGGTTCTACGCCAGTTGTCGTGCTTTTGCAGGTTGTGGCACGTTGAGACGGTGTCTCCCTTTTTTCTCGAAAAGAGGGATGTTTATCTTCAGTCGTTGAAAAAACGCTTGCCGAAGCGGTCGGCGCGCCGTTCTGCCCAGAAGTCGTCGTGGCGGTGGCGTGCCTTGGAACTAAGCCCAAAGGCTTGGCTGATAAGACTTGGCAACCCTATTACGGGCAGGTAGAGCAAACCCCACAACTGGCTGTCGACGGTGTGTCCATATTCGTGTCCGAAGATATGGAAGGGGCTGCGCCGGGCATAACTTTCGAAATCATCCCCGATGGCACCACTCACCCACATGTTCGCAAAACATCCCAACGAAATGCCCGCATAGAAATGCGGTTGCCAATGCCGTCCTGTCACGAAGGTCACACCGTCCAGTGTGTCCACCCGCTCCACTTTGCCGAGGATAATACGCCACTGGGCAAAAAGATAGCCCAATCCCAGCTGCGGCAGCTCCCATCCAAAGCGGGACAATGCCTGCATCAGCCCGTGCAACCCGTGGCTGTCGAAACGATAGCGGCCTGCAAAAACCTCTTTGGCCAATGCCGGATGTACCATCCATGCCACTGCGGTGGAAAGCAACATCAGCCCTTTGCCCGCCATGAACAGCCAAGCAACAATCCTCCACCACCCTTCGTCACACAACAACAGCCACACTGCCGCCACCCATGGAACAACCACAGCCACAGCAGCTGCCACAACAGTCAGGTGTCGCATCCCTGTCGCATCACTATGTCTTGATTCTTTTGCCATATTGCACAATCTATAACGAAGCAGTCGGTCTTTTATTGCCCATTCGTACTCGGCCACCCGCCACACGTTATCTGCCCCTATTCTGACAGAAAGAAATTCAAAATCAGAATCATTACAAATCTGCTGTCCTCTTTTATTTTCACTCAAACCAGTCATTGGAATCCCATTCTTAATTACAATATTTTACAAACAATACAATACCAATCCAACGCACGTCCTTTCCCGCAAATCTCCCCCCACATGCAACCCGGCCCCCCTTTGCACTGCCCTTGGTTCGTTCTTTCATCCACCCTACGACCTCCGTTCTTCCTCATTTCCCCTTCTGAAATGGGAAAACGATGGGAGAACGATGGGAGAACTGAGGACTAAAGAGCGAAGGAAGAGCGGCCGAGTCCCTATTGGTCATTGAGGCGGAAAACAGAATAAAACGGTTATTGTCAGTCTTTTCATTTCATATGTTTCCTCTTTGCCCTTGAACGACCCCAGCTGGATACCTGCTTAGTCTAATGATTGACTTGGGTTAAAAATTAATTTCCGTCTAAACAATATTTTCCAGAAAATACATAAACCCAAATCGGTCATTCGGAGAATAGTTATCCTTTTTTATTCGAAAAAAAAGTTATTTCTTTCCTTTCTAAAATGACTGTCATTAGAAAGACGACAACTATTTAACTGGTATTTCATTATTTACAAAATGTTAAAATTAGGGATGAATTTCTAACGACCGATTTGGCGAAAAAAGGATGAATCGAAATGAAATGCAAGAAAAAGAATCTTTTTATTTACAAAAAAAGTTGTATATTTGCAATTTGGATATGAATGTACATCCGTCAACAAATATTAAACCAATACTTGATGATATGTGTACAATAAATTGAACGCCAATAAATTGGTGAATAATATGAAGCAGTGGTTGCTAATATTATTGTTATTGCTACCTCTTTCGGTCATATCGCAAAACGATGACCCGTTGAGTCATTATGGCACACAGTTAGCGGCACAGGGGACAGATTTTTGGGTATGCTTTCCACGAACAATGAGAGGCGGAAGTCCCAACCATTCACGTCTGTATGTGGTTTGCGAACACGACTGCGATGTGACTGTTTCGAACGAGTTGATTGACTACTCGCAAACCGTTCACATCATGCATCGCTCCATGTGCGGACCCGACACGAATTACATTGAGATTCCGTTTGTTTATACCAGAATAATCGACACTGTTCCTTATCTGTTCCCATCAAACGACAGCGATTCGCCCGAAAGACCGCACATTCCACGCTATAACTACAGTGGATGCCCTGGCGACCTACCGCAGGCAAAGGGGTTCCATGTGACAAGCACCGACACCATTTCGCTCTTTATCCTTGTTAGTTCAACCCACATGTCGGCATGCACGGTTCTTCCCACCGAATTACTGCGCGACGAGTATATAGCCCAGCCCCCCATAGTGAGCCACCACCATTTCGGTGGAGAAGGTGATCCGATTCATCTGCCCTTGTTTATGCCCGGCATGTCATCGATAGACATTGTGGCCGCGGACGACAGCACGGTTGTGGACATTGTGCTGACGGACTGGGACTGGATGAACCGACTGCCCGGCGACACGGTTACCGTGACATTGGGACGAGGCGAGCTGTACCACCTCAGTGCCGGAGAGATTCCCGAGAAGTATTATCCTCTGCTGTCGCCCTATTACGACCCCGACCACTTGAGGTATGACGATCCTATGGTAATACCCACAAGATTCAGGCGGCACGCTTTCAACAACGATTTTGTAGAGAGGGACACGTTTGCCATCGACTTGGCGGGTACACATATCAAGGCTCGCGACTGCAAACGGATTGCAGTGTTTGAGAGTAGCTGTTGCGGTGGAGGGGGGTTGCGCGGACTGTTGAGTTACAACATGAAACTGGAGCAGTCAACACCCATCTATTTTGCAGGGAAAAAGTATCTGATACCAAACGTTCATACCCGTGTAGTTGAGGCTGACTGTGTCCGCATCACAGCATTGAACGAAAGTACCACGGTGACTATCCGGGATGGGCTGGATCCGACAATGACCCAACGCACGCTGACCATAGCCCCAGGAAAAACGAACTACTGGGAGTTTGACACATCAAGTGGACCCCTATATATCACAGCCAATAAACCTGTGTTGCTGAAGCGGATTGGCAAAAGCATGTCAACCATTACTCCAACCCGATGGTGGCATTGGGGACAAGTGAACTTCGGTACTATGACTTATGTCGACGAGTCGGACAACCGAGTTGCCATCAAACCCCGAGTAGATATCTTCACCCTCACCAGCGCTGTGCCATATCTATTCATGGATTTCCACCGACTTGAAGATTATTTTCAACCCATCGTGGGTACACCTTACAGCTATGCATCGTTTGATTGGCCCAATTCGTTCACAAGCGAAGGAACTCATCACATAGTGAGCCGCAACGGTTCACCATTTATGGCTTATCTGACAGATGTGTACACCCTTGCCCTGCCACATGTACAGCCGGGAAGATTGTCCTTCACAGTGAACGGAATGCCTGCCGACTCGCTGAAAACGGATTCAATTTGGTGTATGTACGACCCTGTCACCTTCAAGGCATCGAACCAACGGCCTTGCGACAGCCTGTTTTGGGACTTTGGTGATGGAACATCGTTAGCTTTCTCGCACAACGACCCGGCGTTCAGCCAACCTCAAACCCATCTCTTCCAAGATACCGGCCGCTTTACCGTGCAAGCCATTTTCAAATACGAAGACGAGGGCTGCTTTACCCGAAAGTCGGACACGCTCAGCACCACATTGATTATCCATAGCCATCACGACTCCATTATCCCGGTGAGTCTGTGCGAAGGCTCCTATTTCTTCCGCGACAACGAACTGGACATCTCCGGCATCTATTATTTCACAACATATTGGACCCAATCGGGATGCGATACCCTATGGACTATCGACCTTGTCACCTGCCCCCATTGCCACTGGGTCTACGATACCGTGGCACCCGACGACCTTCCTGTTACTTTCAACGGAATCTCCTTCGGCTCCGAATGCCACGACGAGCCTGTCCACATCCGTATAAACGACAACTGCGACAGCATCATCTACTACACACTTATCGTCATCCCCAATTGGGGTGAAAAACCGATTGACAGCACTTGGATTATCGCTCCCAATGTCATTACCCCTGCACTCGAATCAAACAACCTCTTCTCACTCCATTGCAGCCCGCATATTTTCAAGGCCGAGGTCACCATCTTCGACCGAAGAGGAACTCGCTTGACCCAATTCGACGGACTGACAGGCCATTGGGACGGAACCGCCAACGGCAATCCCTGCCCTCAAGGCACATACGTATACTATATCCGTTACATCGACACACACGACGAAGGCTGGAAAGCCCTCACCGGTACAGTGACCTTGCTGCGGTGAGATAAACAATAACACAATGCTACAATGAGAAAATACTATATACTGATATTTCTGTTATTGCCTACTTTGTGCATGGCACAAGGCAATGACCCGACGAGTCACCGGGGAACACAATTCGCCACAGCTGGAACCGACTTTTGGGTCTGTTTTCCCCGTACATTGAGGGGAATGCTGCCCAATTACTCACGGCTGTACGTGGTGAGCGAACGCGACTGCATCGTGACAGTGAGGAACGAACGGATTGACTACACACAAATAGTGCCCATACAAGGCAGATATATGTGCGGTCCTGACACCAATTATATCCAAATACCCATCCAGTACACCCGAATCAACGACACAATCCCCTACATCCGTCTCCCAAACAGTCACCCTATCGACATTGGATGTGGTCCATATGAACCCCGACACGATTATTCAGGCATATTGGGAGACCTGCCTCAGGCGAGAGGTTTCCACGTAACAAGCACTGATACCATATCATTGTATGTAGTAGTGGCATCGAATTTCATGTCGGCCTGCACTGTGATACCCACTGAAATGCTACGCGACGAATACATAGCCCAGCCACCCATCTCCAACCATCATAAACATCGTACTGGCAAACCAAGTATACCCAACTACATGCCAGGAATTTCTTCAATAGATATCGTGGCAACCGAAGACAGCACCGTGGTAGACGTGATTCTTAGCGATTGGGACTGGCTGAACCGCCGACCAGGCGACACTCTGACGGTCATGCTGAGGCGAGGCGAACTATATCATATCAGTGCCGGCGAGGCCCACGACAAGTACTACCCCTTGTTAGCTCCTCATTATGACATGATTAATGACGACCCGTCGGTCGTACCAGTACCCGTGCAACGCCACACCTTTGAAGGAGACACAGTGATGAGAGACACCTTCGCAATCGATTTAGCAGGCACCCGAATCAAAGCTCGCGACTGCAAACGAATAGCTGTATTTGAGAGCAGTGGCATAGGAGGTAGCGGGGTCAGAGGTGGCACGAGGGTGTCGAACATGTTTTTAGAACAATCCATTCCGCCCTATTTCGCTGGAAAAGAATATCTGGTTCCGTCGGGAACAGGAAAATACATCCGAATGACAAGCTTGGATCAAGATGCCACTGTCACCATCAGCGACCCGGCACACCCTGCCTCAGGTACACGCACACTGACCATAGCATCCGGACAAACCGACTGGTGGGAAGGCGTAGACGGTGAAAGCCCCTATTACATCACATCCGACAACCCTATTTTGTTAAAATGGATAGACAGTGACCTGTGTACCATGACATCGACAGATTGGTGGCATGGCGGACGGATAGCCTATGGCGGCATTACCAATGTAATGCCTATCAACAACGTAACACCTATGCCATCACAACTCCACATCTTCACCCGCACGGAAAATGCCCAATCCATATATGTCGACTCCTACCCCGCTGCACAATATTTCCACCCGATTGAAGGGACTCCCTACAGCTATGCCTACTTCGACGCCAACAGCTCCTTCACTTCGTTGCGCACCCACCACATTCTGAGCAGAGGAAGTCACCCATACATGGCATTTTTCCAAACTGGCGGAGCCGTAGAGCTACAACATGTCCAACCCGGCAAACGGTCATTCTTAGTAAACGGATTGCCTGCCGACTCGCTTAATGCCGACTCGATATGGTGCATGTACGACCCCGTCGTCTTCGAAGCCAAAAACCAACATCCCTTCGACAGCCTGTTTTGGGACTTCGGCGACGGCACCACCCTGCAATACTCCTACACCGACAACGAAGTAAACCAACCGCAGAGCCATCTCTTCCAAGACACCGGCCGATTGACTGTGCAAGCCATTTTCCAATACGAAGACGAGGGCTGCTTTACCCGAAAGTCCGACACACTCAGCACCACATTGATTATCCATAGCCATCACGACACCACCATCACCGTCCGCTTGTGCGAAGGCTCCTACTTCTTCCGCGACAACGAACTGGACTATACCGACACCCACTACTTCACCACCTACTGGACACCATCGGGCTGCGACACCCTTTGGGCTATCGACCTTGTCACCTGCCCCCACTGCCACTGGGCCTACGACACCGTGGCACCCGACGACCTTCCTGTTACTTACAACGGACTCTCCTTCGGCTCCGAATGCCACGACGAGCCCATATACATCCATATAAACGACTCCTGCGACAGCATCATCTACTACACACTTATCGTCATCCCCAATTGGGGTGAGAAACCGATTGACAGCACTTGGATTATCGCCCCCAACGTCATCACCCCTGCACTCGAATCCAACAACCTCTTCTCGCTCCACTGTAGCCCGCATATTATCAAGGCCGAGGCCACCATCTTCGACCGAAGAGGGACACGTTTGGCCCAATTCGACGGACTGACAGGCCATTGGGACGGCACCGCCAACGGCAACCCCTGCCCTCAAGGCACATACGTCTACTATGTCCGCTACATCGACACACACGACGAAGGCTGGAAAACCCTCACCGGCACCGTGACCCTGCTGCGGTAACACCTTTGTTGATTTTCGAGAGCTTCTCCCCTTTTCCGCTAAATTATTAGGCGAAATAGAGTGTGATTCAAAAAAAATGTGTATATTTGCATTGGTTTCATCGGGATAGGTGAAGCCGACATTAAAGCGTTATGCTTTTCTACACAAAAGCAACGCCCACATCCAACCATGCGGGCGTTGATTATTATATCAAGTGGTTCGCCTGTTATTACCACCGGTGGTTCACCGAGTTAATAGGCGCGGGCGAAGATTACGCGACTATGCTATATTAACATCAAGACGGAGGGTGATACCTAACGCCTCGGCTATTTGAATGAATGAGGAAAGTTGCATATCAGTCTCTCCTTTTTCGATACGGTTTATGTATGTACGTTCCTTCCCCACACTTTCAGCAAGTTCCTTTTGTGTCAAATTAAGTTCCTTACGACGGCTACGCAAAATCTCACCATAGTACCATGCCTTGGCTTTAGCATCGAATGCGGAGCGGCTATCACTCCCTTTGGCGCCGATTCTTTTGGCCAATACTGATTCGGCATCCACAAACCCTTCTTTTGAAGAAATGTCTGTCTGTCTGATTTGTTGCATTTCCTCTACTGTCAGTCTTTCTGTATTCATAATAACCTCCTTAATATTTGTGTTGCTTTATTTATTTCCTTTTTGTAATCTTTCGTGCTTTTCTTTACAAAGCCATTAAGAAAGATTATTGTTTTGGCATTGTTTATATTCTCGCTGTCTACCGAAAAAATAATCACTCTCACTTCATTGTCCACCTTTACTCGTAGTTCGTAGAAATCGGTATTCACCAATTTCTTGACAAATCGGGTTGATATAACTGGCAGAGTTTCCAACAGAGTTGCCGCATAAGTCAGTTTCTCCTGTGTACGAGCGTTTAATTGTTTCTCGAACTCCACGTATTCAGCAGAAAATATTAGTTTTCTTTCCATGCCAAGGTAACGAAATAGTTACTTTTTTATTGTGTACAAAGAATAAAAAAACGCCCGCATGGTTGGATGCGGGCGTTGTTTATATGTTCGTCTGTAATTACCTCCGGCGGTTCGCCGGTTAGTAGGCGCGGGCGAAGATTACGCGGCGGTGGGAGGGTTTGCCGGTGAGGATGCAGCGGCCTTCCTCTTCGGGGGCGTTGTAGGGGATACAGCGGATGGTGGCCTTGGTGAGTTCTTTAATCTTCTCTTCGGTCTCGGTGGTGCCGTCCCAGTGGCAGAGGAGGAAGCCACCCTTCTCAATCTCGGTGCAGAAGTCGTCCCAAGTGTCGACGGGGCGGGTATTGGCCTCGCGGAAATCAGCAGCACGTTTCAAAAGACTATGCTGAATCTCATCCATAAGCTGGAGGACATGGTCGGCAATCCCTTCAATCGGCATGGTGACTTTCTCTAATGTATCGCGACGGCAGACCTCGCAAGTACCATTCTGCAAATCACGGGGTCCGATAGCAAGACGGACGGGCACACCCTTGAACTCGTACTCATTGAATTTCCAACCGGGTTTGTACTCGGTACGATTGTCGTACTTGACAGTGAGGCCTTTAGCTTTGAGAGCATCAATGATGGGTGCGATGTGGGCATCAAGTTCAGCCATCTGTTCATCGTTCTTGCATATGGGGACGATAGCCACCTGTATGGGGGCAAGCTTGGGAGGCAGGACAAGACCATTGTCGTCGCTATGGGTCATGATGAGGGCACCCATCAGTCGGGTAGAAACACCCCATGAGGTAGCCCAAACGTATTCAAGCTGGTTCTGCTGGTTGAGGAACTGGACATCGAACGCATGGGCGAAGTTCTGACCCAGGAAGTGGGAAGTACCAGCCTGAAGGGCTTTGCCATCCTGCATCATGGCTTCGATGCAATAAGTGTCAAGGGCCCCAGCGAAACGCTCGTTGGGCGACTTGACACCCTTGATGACAGGTACAGCCATCCAGTTCTCGGCGAAGTCGGCATAGACGTCAAGCATACGACGTGCCTCCTCTTCAGCTTCCTCTCGGGTAGCGTGGGCGGTGTGGCCTTCCTGCCAAAGGAATTCGGCAGTACGGAGGAACATGCGGGTACGCATCTCCCAACGGACGACGTTGGCCCATTGGTTGCAGAGGATGGGAAGGTCACGGTAAGACTTGATCCAGTTCTTATAGGTGCTCCAGATGATGGTCTCGGAGGTGGGGCGGACAATAAGTTCTTCTTCGAGACGGGCGGCGGGGTCGACGACGACACCTGTTCCGTCGGGATTATTCATGAGGCGGTGGTGAGTGACCACGGCACACTCTTTGGCGAAGCCTTCGACATGCTCGGCCTCACGGCTGAGGAACGATTTGGGGATAAAGAGGGGAAAATAGGCGTTCTGATGGCCTGTGGCTTTAAACATGTCGTCGAGGGCACGTTGCATCTTCTCCCAGATAGCGTAGCCATAAGGTTTGATGACCATGCAGCCACGGACGGCAGAATTCTCGGCCAAGTCGGCACGAACAACCAGTTCATTGTACCATTCGGAGTAGTTTTCAGAGCGTTTTACAAAATCTTTTGCCATTTGATTGTATATATATTTACGAGTGAATTATACGATGTTACCAAATCAAAGTGTATAGCTGAATCCCAATGAAAGGAAAGCGGAGTTGAGCGAGCTGATACCAATATTAAAATCAGATGTAGTGGTGCTGTAGTCCAGGTCAGAGTCGGACGTTTCTATCCTTTCGGGAGTAACCTCTATCACTTTATGAGTGTAGACAGTTTTTCGGTTATAGGCGAGCGACAGCACATCGACATAGGCATCGACACTGAGATGATTGGACAGTTGATAGCTGAACATCGGCACAAGCCTTACATTCAATTGTCCGACATTGAAAGGAGTCTTGAACACCACAGGGAAATTGCTTGCCGAATAGTATTCCTTATTCCTATTGGCTCCAATACCATATTGATATGAGACAGAGAGTTCCATGCTAAGCGAAACATCCTTGAATTCAAGGCAACGCACACGGACAAAAGCTCCTAAGCCAGCAGTCATCAAGGTCTTGTCGACAACATTGCTTTCTTTCCAAATCTTATCGTCATTATTATAAAATCCGTTGGTATACGTATATTTCTGATTGGAAATGTTCAACAGCAAACCCGCTTTCACTACAGGCGAGAATGTGTAGCCTACCATAGGGGTAAACTGCAAGCGCATCCCTTGGGGCAATGTAGAGTCGAATCCTTGCGAGCGACTATAATCCGTTCTATCAAACCCCAGATTACCGGCAAAAAACAATTGTGCAGAAGCCGGCACCCCGCACAACGACACGAGCAACAACAATATTATCTTCTTCATCTCCTCAGCAAGAAAAAACAGGCCGAAACTCCCTTTTCACGGACACAGCCCGTCACATATTACAGCTTGATAGATTTGAGCGGATAAGTAGGATGCAATTTAAGTCCGGGGACATATTCCATTATGCCTGCAACCTTCTCTTTATCCGTGTACTGCCAAATGGTGTAGCGGGTATCGGGATATTTCAATCCATTGCTGACTATGAGAACATGATAAGCGCCATAGCGTTCGAGACTGAAATATTTCAGGTAAGCCTGCTGATTGGCCATAATGAGAGGTTTGACACCATAAGCCTGCTCAAGCAACTGCAGCAACATGTCGAGGCGTTTTACATTAATGTCGAACGGGCTGTCGGGTACCACATACACCACTGGAGGCAAATCCATGTGGTGACCCTTTACCGCTGCCTGGAAATTGTCAAACTGACCTTGGGCAGAATAGTGACGGTCATAACGCAGAACACAGCCCACCGGCATACCTACCTTGTGCGCCTGCGTAAGGTTGAACGAACAACGGGTGTCGGTTATTGCTGCACCCGTCGTAGCCATCACATAAACAAAATCGAGGTCGTTGCTTTCATTGACCGTAGGCCAGTCAATGGTATTCTGTTCTTCCGACACCAAGATACCAAGTGGCGATGTCGTCTGTGCTGAGGCCACAAAAGGAAGGGCCATTAACAATGAAAGAGTTGCGGCAGCGAACCACCTTGAACGAGTATTTTTATTGTTCATCATTAATATGTTTTATTGCGGTGGATAGAGCCACCTGTTGTGTTAATTTTTTTGCAAAGATACGTGTTTTTTTTGATTTGGGTAGTGTAGTGTTCACATTTATTTAGTACCATCCATGCCAATCATTCTCTCATAATCTGATTCACTGATAATTGGAACATTCAATTTCTCAGCTTTCTTCAGTTTTTCCGGACCCATATTGTCTCCTGCAAGCAGGTAAGTTGTTTTGCCGCTGATGCTACTACCAGCCTTGCCACCATGCTGTTCTATCGAGGCTTTTATCTCATCACGTGAGAAGTGTTGGAACACCCCGCTAACCACTATCGTCATTCCCTGAAGCTGATTCCCTATGCGGGTGTCGACAACCTCCATCTGCAATCCTGCGGTCCGCAAACGTTCCACCATCTCTCGATGGACAGGGTTGTTGAAATAATCATACACCGCTTCAGCGGTCACCTCACCTATATCCTCCACCATGGCAAGTTCCATCACATTTGCTGCCATCAGTTTGTTGATATTGCCAAAATAACGCGACAGCTTCTTGGCTCCCACTTCACCCACATAACGTATCCCCAAGGCAAACAACACCCGTTCAAAAGGCACCTTCTTCGACTCCTCAAGTGCCCTAAGGATGTTATCGGCTCCTTTGTCCTGTATCGACGATGCTGAACCCTCACCTAAACCCACCAGTTTTTGGCGGGTAAGGTCATATAAATCAGCTACATTATGCACCAAACCCGCATCAAAGAGCAGCTTCAGACGCTCCGACCCTAAACTATCGATATCCATAGCCCTGCGGCTTACAAAATGTTCCAATTGACCAAGCATCTGCGGCAGACATCCGTCCCTGTTGGGACAATAATGACCTGCCTCACCCTCAGTTCTGACCAAAGGCGTACCACACACGGGACACACTGTAGTATACGCTATTGGAAGAGCTCCGTCAACACGTTTCTCAAGGTCAACACCAACAATCTTGGGTATTATCTCGCCACCCTTCTCCACCAGCAAACTATCTCCCTGACGAATGTCAAGCTTGGCGATAAAATCGGCATTGTTCAGCGTGGCACGGCGCACCATCGTCCCTCCCAACCACACGGGTTGCAAGTTCGCTACTGGTGTCACAATTCCCGTGCGACCCACTTGATAGCTAACCTCCACCAATGGTGTGCTTACCCGCTCAGCCTTGAACTTATAGGCTATTGCCCATCGCGGAGACTTAGCTGTAGTTCCCAACCTTTCCCACAATTCAGTCTGATTCACCTTAATAACCACTCCGTCTATACCGAATGGGAGATTCCAGCGTTCATGATCCCAATAATCAATAAAAGCCTTTATCTCCTGTATATTCTCACATTCCTTGATATAAGGCTGAACCATGAAACCCATTTGCCGTGCTGCTGCCAGCCGTCCCGAATGGGACTGATAGGCAGATTCTGCCTGTTGCGGCGAGTCAGGAGGCAACATCAGAAAGTACATGCAAAACATCAACTTGCGTTTGGCACACTCGGTCGAGTCCTGCAACTTCAACGAACCGCTGGCGGCATTGCGCGGATTGGCAAANNTCGGCCTCACGCTGACGGTTCATCGCTTCGAATGCCTCAAAAGGATACACCACTTCACCCCGAGCCTCAAAATCGTCCGGATAGTCACCCTGCAACCTCAACGGGATGGTTCCCACCGTGCGAGCGTTGGAAGTAATATCGTCACCCACGGCACCATTGCCGCGGGTCACCGCCTGAACCAACTGCCCACGACGATAAGTGAGCCCTATGGCCACCCCGTCATACTTCAACTCGCATGTATATGTAAACGGCACTCCATCGAGCAACTTACGTGTGCGTGTCTCAAAATCCTCAATCTCCTCTATGCTGTATGTATTCCCCAGCGAGAGCATCGGGAAACGGTGGGTCACCTGACGGAACGACTTGTTTACCTCACCGCCCACACGGCGGGCAGGCGATGTCGGCAACGACAATTCTGGATACTGTCTTTCCAAATCCACCAACTCACGCAACAAACCATCAAATTCATAATCGCTCACAAGCGACTTATCGTTCATGTAATACTCATAATTATAATGGTCTATCAATCGAGTGAGTTCTTCCACGCGCCGACGTGCGCTTTCAGGAGCTGGTGTAGTGAAAAGATCCATGACAACTTTTTTTAAGAATATATTTAACCTTGGCTTTTACCGGCTGGCGNNCCCGCCATATTTAATGTTCCCGTAAAATTAAGCGACACCGGACCCGTAAGCTTCACATGTCCAAACACCCTTTCATTGACATCGAAATCCACCCGGAAATCACCTCCACGGGTACATAATCTATGATTTCCCGTCACAATGGCGCATGCCGTCACCCCTGTGCCGCAAGCCCACGTCTCGTCCTCCACACCGCGCTCATAGGTTCGTACCATCAAACGCCCATCGGGCATTTCCTCGATAAAATCCACATTCGCACCCTCCTTCCCCATCTCCGGCAAATGGCGCAGCCTTCTCCCCTCACCCACCACATCATAGTGAGCCAAATCCTCCACTGGGTACACAAAGTGCGGCACACCCGTATTCAACAGCCATCCTCCCATCACCTTCTCCACACTTGTCGACTCAACATCCTTCATGCCTAACGCGACAACACCCGAAGACCCGTCCCACTGCAGCAACTCCGCCTCATGCGAACCGTCGTCGGCCAAAAAACGCAACGTTTTCCGTCCGTCCAACTCTTTTCCAAGCCCCAAGCCGAATGCAAAAGCTGCAATACAACGGCCACCGTTTCCACACATATCGGCCCGATGTCCGTCCGAATTATAGTACCGCATCGTAAAGTCGTAATCCTCACCCGAGGCCTCAAGCAACAACAAACCGTCGGCTCCAACCCCGCAGCGGCGATGACAAGCATGGGCAATCTGCCCGGCACTGAGCGATACAACCCCCTGTCGGTTGTCTATCACCACAAAATCATTGCCTGCCCCGTCATACTTACTGAACAATATCCTCATGTCGAAAAGCTCCTTCCTCCGTCTCGTCCTCAACCACTTCGGCCACAGGCCGCACCAACCGTCGGCTGCTCAGCAGCACAAGTACCGAACATATAATAATGGAACAGAAGATGACGGAATACGTTATATGTTTTATCGTCTCGGCTCCGGGAACAACCGTGTAGCCGGCTGCTATATTCACCTGCTCAGGCATTGAAGCCAACACCGCCGACACCAACCCTTTCGGAATCATCATCGACACCGTCAGCCTGTCGTCGGGCGTGTTCTTCCTCCCCACCACTGCCACAAGAGCAAAACGCACCACAAACAACGTGGCGGCAATAATCAACCCATAGGCCAACGCCATGAAATTGGTGAACGGGATACAAATGCCTATATAAACAAAGAAATACGTCTTCAAAATAAAAACAAACTCCTTGAAGAAACTCTTCTCACTCTCTTCCAATGCCGTCATATCGTTAAGATGCAGCTTCTTCAAGAACGACATCTCAAAATACTCCGGATTACCCAGCACCAAGCCGAACGACAGCGTAGCAATAGCTCCACTATAGCCCAGCGACTCGGCCACACCGTATATCACAAACACAAACGCCGGCGTAAGAAACATCGAATTCTGCAACTTACGCACCCTATCCATAAACGACGACCACACAATGCCACCCACAGTGCCGATAATCAGCGCCATCAGTATCGACGCAAACACACGTCCCAACATAGAACCGATGCTGATATTGCCCAACTTATAACCCTCGATAAACGCAATAGCGATAACAATGCACATCACACCCGATATAGCCGACTCAAGCGTCAGCGTAACACGGGTCTTGTCGCTCACACGCATCTGTTTCACCAACGGAATCACAATTGCTGCCGCTGTCCCTGCCACCATGGCTCCCAACATCATACTCGCCTGCAACTCCAATTCAACGACAAAATAGGCAATCAACGCCACGGCCGTCATCGACATGATAAACGACAGAATCGTCACCTGCACCACCCCGCTCCAATAACGCCGTATCATATCGATACGCATATCTATACCACTGTCGAAAAGGATGAACAACAGTGTCAGCGACGCCAACACCGGTCCCACATCACTCAAATGCGCAGGTGTAACCCATCCTGCCACCGGACCCACCAGTATACCTATAAGCATCAGCAAAAGCACATCCGGTATACGTCGCCGGCTGAACCAGGCATTGAACAAATGCGCGCAAAATATTAATACTCCAAGAAATATAAAGGTCATGGTTCAGTGTGTATATTATAACGTGTTATCTTTATCTCGATTTATTATTTTACTAACTCATGTAAATTCCTTCACCGTCAATAGTCCACTTCCGGGAAGAGAACCCTGAATGTGTTGAGAGCCGGATTCGCCGCCGACATGACATCGTACTTGTCGCGCGGTGAATAAACAATCGCCTCTTTCTCCTCATACACCACCTCTATGCCGCAGTTCAACATGGAACGTCCCAGCAACTTGCGCAGAATACCAAGCAGCTGCACCAAATGGGGTTTAATTTCCGACTCGGTATACGAATTATTGACATGTATGACGAAGTGATCATTTCCATCCACACGCAACTCTTTCTCTTTCAATGTAAGAACCAGCTTTGGAAGTTCCTTCTCCAGTTGTTCCAAGGTCTGTGTCCAAGCGGGCATAAGCGTTTCGAGGTCGAGCGGAGGAAGGGACTTCTGTTCTTCGAGCGTCGGGAGTGTGTCAAGACTGCCGGGCGGAACATTACCCGTCGGCTTGATGCTGATGCCCGACAGCCGATGCACTCGACCCGACACCTGCGGCTGGCCACTATCCGGTCCTGCATTGGGAACAGGGGCTGAAACAGGCGAAGGCTTGGGGATCTCAGGCGTTTGAAGATTACCCGCCTCACTTGTTCCCTGTCCACCCGGATCACCCGCCACTTTTTCCGGCCGGACATCCGCTTTAGACGTGTCGCCTGCGGTGGGAGAAGGCACAACGGGAGCAGGTGCCACGGGATTTGCTGTGGCTGTTGCTGAAGTTCCGTGCTCCGCCTTAGGCGACCTTGCAATCTATATGTTCGTGATTGTGGTGGCCAACTTCATCAAAGCCACCTCAATAAACAGACGCTTATTGCCAGCGTCCTTATAGCGGTATTCGTAATCGCTCGATATGTCAAGCCAGCGCAGCAGCAAAGCCAAACCGCATGCCGCCGACTGCTGTCCGTAACGGTTGCGCAAGGCCTCGCTCACCTCCATAAGCTTATGTGTCGCGGGGTCGATGCTTACCATCAAATTACGCAGATGCTCGCTGAGCCCTGTTATGAAATGCTGACCCTCGTACCCCTTGTCTATCACCTCTTGATAAAGAAGCAACGTGTTGGAAAGGTCGCCCGCCCGAAAATAATCCACCAGCCGGAAATAATAATCGGCATCCAGCAGGTTGAGATTCTCGTTGCACAACTGCCGGGTCAGGTTGCCACGGGTGAAACTCACCAACTGGTCGAATGTGGAAAGGGCGTCGCGCAAACCACCCTCGGCCTTGCGGGCAATAATGTGCAGCGACTCCTCCTCATAGCTCACCCCTTCCTTCTCGGCAATACCCTTCAAGTGCGCCACAATGTCCTCAGCCTGTATACGTTTAAAGTCAAACACTTGACAACGTGACAGGATGGTAGGCAGTATCTTGTGCTTCTCAGTTGTGGCAAGAATAAACTTGGCATACGAAGGGGGTTCCTCCAGCGTTTTCAGAAAAGCGTTGAAAGCCGCCTGCGACAGCATATGCACCTCATCGATGATATAGACCTTGTAGCGACCCGTCTGTGGAGGAATGCCCACCTGACGCACCAGTTCGCGAATGTCTTCGACTGAATTGTGCGACGCTGCGTCAAGTTCAAAGATATTCATCGAACCTCCGTCGGAAAAACTGCGGCAGCTCTCGCACTCGCCGCAAGCCTCTGTCTCCGGGGTGAGGTTTGTACAATTGATAGTCTTGGCCAAAATACGGGCACAGGTAGTCTTACCCACCCCCCTGGGACCACAGAACAGAAAAGCCTGCGCCAACTGTCCTGTGCGTATGGCATTCTTCAGCGTGGTAGTGATATGTTGCTGTCCGACTACACTGTCAAACGTGACCGGACGGTATTTTCGCGCTGATACTATGAAATTTTCCATTTTATTAAATACAATAATTCGTTGCAAAGATACGCATTTTTTTTCAAACAACAGAAATTTGCATGCACTATGGTATACATGTGTCACGGCTTCACTGATGCGGAACGGGTCAATATATGGATAGCGCCGACACGATAGCACCTTCATTGATAACACAACCGACAGCCGCAGCATTCTTTCCCTACCCAAGCGCCAAGTCCGCTCCTTTCAACATTACTTTCCCCTCCTTATATCTTCATTTATCCTTTGATAATGGGAGAACGATGGGAGAACTGAGGGGGAACGAGCGACGGAAAATCTGAAGCAGGGTTGATTGACACCAGAAAAGGAAAAAAGATTTCTACCGCGCGGAATTCAGGGCGATTGGACATTCCGACAATCAGCAGAATCTCTCAAAAAAAGCATATTTGCGCTATCACAAACCAATAAATATTAATGATTCTTAAAAAATATCTTGCAATTTCCAAATTATTATGTATTTTTGTAGAATGAACCAATAAAGTATGTACTCATGAGAAACACTTATAAGATATTCAAAGAGAGCGTAAAAGAGATTACACACTATTACATGCTGCTTGTGGAAGAAACCAAATCGCAGCGGCTTGTAGGCAGCACGAACGAGTGGGTGCTCGACAACTTCTATATGATTAGCGAGCAGGAAAAAGTGCTGAAAGTAGATTTACGCAGCCGTGACTTCCGCAAATTGGAAGGCAAACGGTTGGAGCAACTAAAAGAAGTACTTTATGGCTACTTGCAGCGGTGCCACTTCCAAGTCGACAAAGGGTTGTTCTTCCATTTCATGACCCAAATCCAGTCCGAGCGGAAAGACTATCTCTCCTACCCCGAGGTGTGCGCACTTCTGCCTACCATGAAAATCCTCCTCATAAAAGAACTGGCCGACCTCTGCAGGGAGATGGAAGCAAAACATGCCTACCACTACTCGCTGACCGACAAGTCGCAGGCCGACATGGAGCGACTCGACCAAGCCGCACAGGAGAACCTGCTCATAATGAATATCTTCAATTCATTGAAAAACATGACTAAACTGCCAATCGAGGAATTGATTGACGGTGTGAGTTTCTCAGAGCAGATGCTGAAAAACGAAAAGGCCGGGATGTATGACCAAATGTACGACAGGACAAAAGACGACTACCGTGCAAAGATGGTCAGACTGAGCAAGAAACGCAAAATAAAAGAATACGATTTGGTAAAAGAGCTCGTAGAGAAAGCCGACGCACAGGGCGAACACATAGGCTGGCAGCTGTTCCCGCCGAAGAAATGGAACACACGAGCCCATTTCTACATCTGGATTGTGTCAATAGCGTCGCTGGCACTGAGTGTGCTCTTAGCGAGTTGGGCCTGTTATGACTATGGGTTCACCTGGGGAACAGTCGTGCTGGCAATATTGATGTGGGTACCTATGAGCCAGGTGGTGATAGACCTTTTCAATCGTCTGTTGTATCGTATTCACAAGCCCCAGAATACATTTAAGCTCAAATTCAAGGATGGATTGATACCGGAGGAGTATGCCACAATGGTCATCATGCCCACCATCCTCAAAAACAAGGCCAAGACCGAAGAGTTGCTGGAGCAGTTGGAAATATATTATCTCTCCAACATCAACCGTGCCAGTGAGGGACAGCGGTTGGAAAGCCGTCCCCAAAACCTCTATTATACCCTTATCGGCGATGCAGCAGCAGGCCCTTCGGAAGACATGCCGTGGGACAACGAGGTTGTCGAAGCGGGTCTCAACAAAGTGAAAGAACTGAATGAGAAATACGGTGCCCATATATTCAACTTTGTATATCGCCGCCGTGCATGGAGCGACGGCGAAAACTGCTGGTTGGGACATGAACGCAAACGCGGTGCCATTCTTCACTTTAATGACCTGGTGCTCGGACAGACCTCCGATGCCGAAAAAGCCAAACGATTCCGCTGTGAAACAATCAGCCAATGGATGGAAGGTCCCGTACCGCCCATTCAATTCATCATCACACTCGACACTGACACCGAGCTGGTGCTCTATTCGGCTCAAAAGCTGATCGGCGCGATGGCACATCCTTTGAACCGCGCCCAAATCAGCGACGACGGCCGACGTGTCAACGCCGGCTACGGCATCATGCAGCCCCGTGTCAATGTCGACGTCGAAGTGACCAACAAAAGCCGCTACGCCCAACTTTTCGCCGGTCTGGGAGGTCTGGATGTATACACCACTGCCTCATTCGAACTGTATCAAGACATCTTCAATGAGGGTTCATTCTGCGGCAAAGGTATATACGACTTGAAAATCTTCCAAAAAGTACTGAAAGGGACTTTCCCCGAAAACCTAATCCTAAGCCACGACCTTATCGAAGGGTGCCACATCCGTTGCGGATTGATTAACGACCTCGAATTGTTCGACGACAACCCATCTAACTATATCGACGACGCGAAACGCCACCATCGCTGGACCCGCGGTGACTGGCAGATAATAGGCTGGCTGCGCAACAAGGTGCCTAACGAACGCGGTGAAATAGTCAAAAACCAAGTCAACACCATTGGCCGCTGGAAAATTTTCGACAATCTGCGCCGCTCAGTGCTCAGCCTCTCTTTGATGATAGTGCTACTTGTTGGTTTCAGCGGTTGCACCTCCGTCCACTCTGCCTGGTATCTGCTCGTGGCACTCGTTGTCGTTGCAAGCCCTATCGTTTTCTTCATACTCGGACAACTGACCAAACTGCCTAACTTCGGCAAACGATACCATTACTATGCTACCCTCATGCGCGGATTCAGTGTCATCCTTTACCGCTCCATCGTCCAGTTTGCATTGTTGCCCAAAGAAGCGTGGATGTATACCGACGCCGCTGTAAGGGCATGCTACCGCATGTGGTTCTCACATAAGAATCTGCTCAACTGGATAACCAGCGACGAGGCCGCTAAAAGCACCAAAGGGACCCTTGGCGACTATATCAATAAATTTTGGTTCAACTATGTTGCATCCATTTGCATCATCCTGCTCTTTATGCTCAGCACAGGCTCAGTCATCGACTTCCTTGCCATGCTGTTCTGTGTCGTTGTATGGTGCGGAGCTCCCTTCTTGATGTACTGGTTGGGCAAAAAATTCCCTCAGAACAAGCAGACCCTCTCCGACAAAGAAACTGACGAGATTCGCCAACTGGCCAAGGATACTTGGAACTTCTTCGATAGCCTCATGACCGAGGAGAACAACTGGTTAATGCCCGACAACTTCCAGTTGAACAGAGAAGTGAAAACCGACTACAAAACCTCTCCCACCAACATCGGATATTCGATGACAGCCATCGTGAGTGCCGCTGAACTGGGATTCATTAGCTACAGCGATGCTGTGGGACGCCTGCAACACGTTATCAACACCGTGTCCCAACTCGAAAAATGGAATGGTCACCTTTTCAACTGGTACCACATCAAGAAACTCATTGCCCTCCCCAACTATTTTATCTCTACCTGCGACAGTGGCAACTTTGTGGCTTGTCTGTATGTTGTTAAAGGTTTCTTGAATGACACGGAAAACAAGATTCAAAGAGACGACCCCCAGCAAATTAAACTTGCCTCAACCATCGACACGTTGAAGTTCAAAGTGCAAAATCTCATAGACCAGACTGATTTCTCCAAGCTCTACAATGCCGACCTTGACGTATTCAGCATCGGTTACGACCACAGTACCTACACCCTCCTACCCTACCATTACAATAATTTCGCTTCTGAAGCACGACTCACCAGTTTCCTCACCATCGCCCAAGGCGACGCTCCCTACAAACATTGGTTCTGTCTCGACAAAACCCTCGTACAGTACAAAGGCTACAAAGGTGTTGCATCGTGGTACGGCACTTTGTTCGAATACTTCATGCCGCTAATCTTCCTCCCCACCTACAAACACACCCTCATGGATGAAACTTACAGTTTCGCCATCCGCGCACAGAAAGCCTTCGCCCGTCAAGTAAAACGAGGCAAACAAGAGCTACCATGGGGTATATCGGAAACCGCATACAACGAACTTGATGATGCACAGAACTACAAATACCACGCTTTCGGTGTTCCATACCTTAAATTCCAGAACACCACACCCGACCGAATAGTCGTGTCTCCCTACAGCTCGTTGATGACTATTGGTGTCGACGACCGTGCAGTGTACGACAACCTGCAACGATTCAAAGCATTGGGCATGTACTCGCAACCCCACAAAATCGAGGGGACTCTTGGCAGCTTTGGTCTCTTCGAAAGCTACGACGAAGAAGACCATGTGGCAGTGCAAGCCCACTACGCACACCACCAAGGTATGATTCTGGCCAGCCTTACAAACTATCTGATGGATCATTGCCTGCAACGCTTCTTCATGGAGGAGCCAACCATGCGTTCCATGGAGACTCTTCTCAAAGAAAAAGCCCAAGTAAAGCCCTACATTGACCTGAAAGTGACACAATACAAGCGCTACCAGTATTCGAAAGTGCAGACCGAAAGCGACGCCCGCGACTACGACACCATATCAAACGTGCCGGAAATCGGAGTGATAAGCAACGGCCAATACACAGTACTGCTCAACGACCGAGGGTCAGGATTCTCGCGTTTCCGCAACATCATGCTGAACCGTTACCGCAAAATCAGTGCCGACCATTATGGCACATACCTTTATATCCGCAACCTTCGTAACGACAAGCTATGGTCCGCCACCTATTCGCCGCTTGACATAATGCCGGAAAACTACCATGTTAGCTTTGCAAGCGACAAAATCAGCTACCTGCGTATGGACGACGGCATCGAGACCAAGACCGAAGTGACTGTGCTGAAAGACCGTTCGGCCGAAATCCGTCGCTTCACCTTCACCAATAACAGCGACACCGATGTCGACCTCGAAATCACCAGTTACGGCGAAGTAGTGTTGGCCCCAAGTGTTGAAGACGAAAACCACCGCGTATTCAACGGAATGAAAATCCACAGCGAATACGACCCCGAGCATGAAGCCCTCATCTTCAGCCGTCCCGCCACCAACGAAAGCCTGCACTTCATGCTCCACAAACTATGGACTGCCGAAAACCCCGATGCATCGGAAAAAACTGACTGGTCTTCACTGGTTGAATACGAAACCTCACGACTCAAATTCCTGGGACGCGGCGGTAGCCTACACCATGCCGACATCATTGAAAGCCGCCGTACACTTACCAGAACAGTGGGCACCACACTCGACCCAATAATGAGCATGCGCCGTCGCATCCACATAGCTGCTGGCAAACAAAGCCTTGCTTTCATCATCACCGGCTTTGCCAAAGCCCGCGAACAGTTGCTCCAACTTACCGAACAATACCAAAGCCCCGTCGACATCGAACACGCCTTCAAGACATCGTCAGTCTTCAACAACATGCGCAACAGCATGTCACTGTTGAAAGGATCGCAAATGAGGCTCTACAACAACATATCCAAATATATGGCCCAAACAGCCACATTGGGCAATAACCGCCAGTCGGTTCTGGCACAGAACACACTGTCGCAAAGTGACCTATGGCGTTTCGGCATCAGCGGTGACCTTGCCATACTCCTATTGGAAATAGACCGTGCCGACCGTTCAGGCTTTGCCAAAGAACTGCTGCGCGCATTCGAATACTTCAAAGTACACGGCCTAATACTTGACCTCGTAATCATCAACGATGTGAAAAGCAACGAACATGCCGGTGCAAACGAAAACTACAAAGACCGCGACGGCCTGACCCACTTTATCCGCAACATGGCCAACACCGAACACTTGTGGGCATCGCACCAAGAGGCAGGACACGTCTACGTGCTCAACGGCGACGAAATCACACAAGCAGAACGCACACTGCTCCGCACCGTGTCGAGACTCTATTTCAACACACACGACGGTCTCACCATCGAAGAACAGTTGCGCACACTGGAAGCCGCCAACCTGCACTACCAAGACAAAGTAGAATACCCCGTGATGAAGCCAACCCAACAGATCCGCGTGTGGAGCAGTCTGGACTACTACAACCAATACGGAGGATTCGACAACAACGGGAAAGACTACGTAGTGACAAACACAAACACACCCATGCCTTGGGTAAACGTAATCTCCAACCCCCGATTCGGATGCGTAGTGAGCGCCACAATGGCAGGATTCACATTTGCATACAACGCCCAACAATTTAAACTGACAGGCTGGAGCAACGACATCGTCCGCGACAACGCAAGCGAAATGCTACTCATTAACAAACGCCAGTTCATCCCTGCCACCGCGCGCCACAGCCAAGGCTACTCCGCCTTCGACGCCGAACACGACAACCTCAGCGTAAAAGTGCGTATCTTCGTCAACCGCGAGCGGATGGAAAAATACTATCAGATCAAAGTAAAAAACAGACAGGACTCCGCCATGGAGCTGCAGCTCGACATGGTATACAAACTCGTACTCGGCCTGTGCGAAGAGCAAACCGCGCGCTATCTCCATTCAGAATGGGACGAAGACACGCAAAGCATCCTCGTCCGCAATGTCTACCACCCCATATACCACGACAAAGTGCTGCAACTGTCGGTCGTTCACGACCCCGACGGCAGACAAACCCCAGTAGACTACAGTCTCGACTACCCCAACCGCAAACGACTTGGCATTAAAATCGACATCCCCGCTGGCCAAGAAAAAGAAATAGCCTTCATCCTCTCCGTACACGAAAAAGGTGAACCTGCCATCAAAAACCTCACTCTCGACTACATCAACCGTGAATTCGACGCAGTGACAGCCTTTTGGGACGACAAACTGAGCCACATACAAGTCGAAACACCCGACAAGACATTTAACTACATGCTCAACCGCTGGTACCTCTACCAAGTCTACAGTGCGCGCCTCTATGCTCGTGCAGGATTCTACCAAGTGGGAGGTGCTACAGGTTTCCGCGACCAACTGCAAGACGTCATGAGCATCCTCTACAGCGACCCCGGCTACGCCCGTCGCCAAATCATAGACCATGCCGCACACCAGTTTGCCGAAGGCGACGTGTTGCACTGGTGGCATGAAAACCTCCACATCGGAGCCCGCACCACATTCAGCGACGACTACCTGTGGCTCGTCTTCGTCACCTACCAATACCTACACATCACTGGCGACGAAAGCATCCTTGCCGAACAAATCCCCTTCTGCCAGTCCGACCAACTCAACCCCGGCGAAGCCGAACGCTGTATCAACTACAGCAGCGCTCCCACCTCAAAAGAACAAAACGACGACGACGAAACACCATGGCAGCACAACAACACATTCGAGTATGCCACCCTATACGAACACCTGCGCCGCGCAATGAACCGTGCAATGAACCGCATAGGCATCCATGGACTTCCCTTAATGGGATGCGGCGACTGGAACGACGGTATGAGCCATGTCGGAGTTGAAGGCAAAGGCGAAAGCGTCTGGGTCGCCTTCTTCCTTGCCGACCTCCTACCCAAAATGCAAGAAATAACACAACGGATGCCCGGAGCCGACCTCTCCTACTGTGAAGAACTCAGCCAATTCCACACCCGCCTTGTCAAATCAATCCAAGACAACGCATGGGATGGCGAATGGTTCCTCCGCGCCTACTTCGACAACGGCGATCCAATGGGCAGCCGCAACAACACCGAATGCCAAATCGACCTTATTTCCCAGTCGTGGAGCATACTCACCGACGTAGCCACGCCTAAACAGAAAGAGTCCATCTTCCGCGAAACCGACAATCGACTTGTCAATCGCGAACACGAAATCATCCAACTTCTTACACCTCCCTTCCAGTCGTCGCAACCGTCACCCGGCTACATCATGAACTACCCTGCAGGCATACGCGAAAACGGTGGGCAATACACTCACGGTGCCATGTGGTACATCATGGCTCAGCTGAAAGAAGGACGCTACGACATGGCCTACTTCCTCTACTCCCTCATCAACCCCGTACACCGCACGCAGACCCTTGCCGACGTTCTCAAATACAAAGTCGAACCCTACTCCATCGCCGCCGACATCTACTGCAATGCTCAGCATCCTGGACGCGGAGGATGGACATGGTACACCGGTTCCGCCTCCTGGGCTTACAAGACTGGTATTGAAAACATCCTCGGTCTTCGCAAAAACGGTACCCAACTCATCTTAGACCCCCGTGTTCCCACCGAATGGCAACAGTTCACAATCCGCTACCGCTACGGCAGTGCCATGTACATCATCCAATACCAACGCACCACCCAACCCTCGCCCAACCCCACAACCGTCAACTTGGTGGACGACGGCCAGACACACGAAATAATCATCCACTAATCGTGAAAAAAACACAAATTAATATGCAAAGAGGGTGTCCCCAAAGACACCCTCTTTGCATCAAGACAATACTGCATATGCCGGATGTGCTGACTTTTTTTCGTGCACTTGTGTGCAATTCAGTTTTTTTGTGTATTTTTGCAATGCAAAGGGACAAGGTGTGTTGCCTTGCCAATCCTCACGCCACACTATGACTCGCAATCGCTTATCCACTCATCTGCCCCATAGGGCATGCCGTCTGTCCGCACTGCTGTTGGTGCTTGTTTTTGTTTCTCATGTCTGCGCACAAGAGGTTACAGAGGCCGAATACCCCTACAAACGCGACATCATGAAAGGAAGATACGAAAGGGCCGAAAGCAAGATTCTCCGCCGACTGAACCGTGATTCCAACAATCTGGAGTGCCATTATGCCGCTTATGTACTCTACAGCTCTCCTTCATTCGACAGCCACAATGTCGACAAAGCCTATGCCCATCTTGTCACTGTCCGCAACCTTTTCCGCACAGCCGAACAAAAACATATCGACCGCTGGACACGCGACAGTTACAGCGGTGCCCTTTTCGACCACGACTTGAGACGTGTGTGCTCTCAAGCCATGAACCGTGCACGTGGACTTAACACGCTCGATGCCTACCAGCACTTCCTTGACAATTTCACCCATGCATACCCTGACCAGCGCGACAGCATAATCAATAGTCGCGACTCGCTCGAATTCAGCCAAATCAAAAGTCTCGGAACCTTCGACATGCTCCAAAACTTCATCCAGCGCAATCTCCATTCGGTCATGTACAACGATGCCATACAACTACGCGACAGCATTGCGTTCTGCCAGACCAACAGCCAACACACCACTGCCGCATATACCCTTTTCTGTAAAACATACCCCGATTCCCACCTCCTGCCCCGTGCCACCGACAGCATCTACCATATCGAGTACCGACAAGCCCTGCACCTTGATGCCGAACAATACTATCGCGGCTACAGCGACCGTTACCCCTTCAGCCCTTTTGCATCCCACTGCACATGGCTTGCCGACAGCATAGAATACTACCGCGTAATCGACACTTCGCAATGGCAAAGTTATGCCGGTTACCTTGACTCACACAACAACAGCACCTCTTGGACTTCACGGGCGATACAAAGGCTTGCCCTGCTTGCCATCCGTCATGGCAATCTCCAAGCCTTACAACAAGCCTCCATCCGTATGAATCCCGACGACACACTATACACAGCCGTCGCCCACAGTCTGCACCATGCCTACCTACACACTTCTGTGCGCAACTACCATCGCTTCTACACTCTTTTCCCCCATCTTGTCCCCGACAGCATCCGAATCCACGACTCTATAGCACTCAATCTCTATAACAACTACCACTACCACATCATAGACAGTTGCATCCGCACCCTTGCACCCTGCCACGAAGCCTACATCATGTTGCAACAACTACTCAAAGACGACATCGACCACCATCGATGGAACACAGCCATATCCACCGCCACCCGATACTCCCAACCGTTCGGCAACGACTACGACTATCGTTGCCTGCTTGCCACCCTCCGTGCCGAATCGTCAAGCCAAACCAAGCCCACCATCTTGCCACCTGCCATCAACAGTCAAAAAGGCGATGAATATGCCCCTGTCATCACTGCCGACGGCAAGACACTCTTCTTTGCCGGCAAATACCGACCCGACAACATCGGAGGCGAAGATGTCTTCGTAAGTCACCGCAAAGGACGTAAATGGGACGACGCTGTCATTGAAATGGATCTCAGCCACACCTATGGCAATGAGGCACCCGTTTCGGTCACCACCGACGGTACCACTCTGCTTCTTTTCCAAAGCGGAATCCTCTTTCAAGCCGACAAAACAAGCAATGGATGGAACATCCATCGACTGCCACCCCACATCAACAACAACACATGGCAGGCCGATGCCACCATAGCATCAAACGGTCGATTGCTACTATGGGCGGCCAAGGGAACAACCGACCGCCACGCCGACACCTCCGTCAACATCTATGCCTCGGTGCTCGACAGCAACGGGCATTGGGGCACACCCTTCGAACTCGGCCCTGCCATCAACACCCCCTTCGACGAACGTTCCCCCATGCTCCATCCCGACATGCACACACTATACTTCTGCTCCGAAGGACACGGCTCACTCGGACAGATGGATCTCTTCGTCTCCCGCCGACTCTGCGACACCTCATGGACTCAATGGTCACAGCCCGTCAATGCCGGAAAACTATTCAACACCACCGACGACGACTGGGGCTATAAAATCACCACCGACGGCACTCAAGCCTACTATGCCAAACCCGGCCGCTCGCAGGACATCTTCACCACCACCCTACCCCAGACTGCACGACCCATGCCCGTAACCGCCCTGTGTGGCACCGTCCGCGACCGTGCCGGACGTCCAGTCTCAACCCAACTGCAATGGGAAGACCTTAACTCAGGGATGTCGCTCGGACAATGCCGCACCGACCCAGCCACAGGCCGCTATTTCATTCTCGTACCGCAAGGAACCGAATATGGCTACTACATCCACGACAGCCTCTACTTCCCACATTCCGCCCATGCCGACCTCACCGCCCGCAGCAACCCCGACTCCATCCATGTCGACTTCACACTTACCTCATATGTCCAAATGACCGACGACGGTATTAGCGAAACACTGAACAATGTCTTCTTCGATGCCGCCAACTGGCAGTTCAACCGTCGCTCCGAAGCCGAACTGAAACGGATTGCCCATATTGTTAAACAACGTCATCTCAATGTCGAAATCTCTTCACACGTAGATGGAACAAACGACGAAAGCAACACAAACCTCACACAACGTCGTGCCGACGAACTGCGCCAATACCTCATCGGTCTCGGCTGCCGTCCGTCGACTATCAAGGCTATGGGAATGGGAAGTTCGCGACCCCTGTATCGCAAAAACAGCCTCCACCGTGACAACCGCCGCATAGAAATCCGCCTCGCCCGCTAATTTTGAGTCGGGAGAATTTTTCCGCCAATCGGCAGCAAATGGCTCACCCTTCCTTCGCTCGTTACTCCTCTGTTATTCCTTCCTTTTCCCTCCTGCGAGGAACAAATGGTGGTATAGGTCATTAGCTAAGCAGTCCTCCGGCAGAAGCCGTTCAATGGCAAAGCGGTGACATGTGGAATGGAAAGTCTTATAATAACCGTATTATTCCGTTTTCCAGCGCGATGACCAATATGGATCTGGTCGCTCTTCTTTCGCTCTTTAGTCCTCAGTTCTCCCATCGTTCTCCCATCGTTCTCCCATTTCAGAAGGAGAACTGAGGTAGAACGGAGGTCGAAGAGTGGATGACCGAGCGGACCATGGGCAGTGCGATAGGGACTCGGGCGTGGATTGGGGAAAATACACGGGAAATGGCGTGCGTTGAAAAGCATAGTGAAAACAATAAAGTATGGCTTTCTCAGAGATTTGGTGGTTCGATTTTTCGGAATGTCTGTCCCGTCGGAATGTCTGAGAAACGGTTCCGACGGCTTTACTCGAATCATATTCCGAGAAGTTTGGTATGGATATGATGCACTTGGCGGGCACGAGGGTTGCCTTCGTAATTAAGGACGACAAAATCGGCCCGGCGCATCTTCTCTTCGGCACTGAACTGGTGATCCATACGGGATTGTATTTGTTGACGTGTGGCATGGTCACGCTCCATAAGGCGGCGCATCCGTTCTTCGTAATCAAGATAAACGCACACCACTTTGTCGACGAGACGGTCGAAAGCGTATTCGTAGACTATGGCACTCTCGAAAATGACATAGGGCGAATCGGAATGGCATGAAGCAAAATGCAGGAAGTCGCGCCATACACGCGGATGGATGAGTTGGTTGAGTCGCTGCAAAGCCACATTGTCGGAGAAGACAATGCGGGCGATGGCAAGTTTGTCGGCTGTGCCGTCGGGACGAATGACGCTGTCACCGAAAAGTGCACGGATTTGTTGCAGGAAGGATTCCTCTTGATAGTAGGCGCCTGCAACCTGGTCAGCAATAAAACAGGGAATGCCGAATTTGCGGAATTCATTGAGTACGGTGGTTTTGCCACACCCTATACCACCGGTGAGGGCTACATACAGGCTCCGTTGTGCCTGATTGGTGCAATTATTTGTTTTTGATGATGACATACTGCAACGTGGCAGGGGAAATCTGTTTGACACGCATGTTGTCGGGGAAGCGGGTGATGCGGACAGGAAGGTCGCTTCCCGTTTGTCCTGGGGTATAAACCACTACGGCCTCCACTTGGTCAGCGGTGAAGAAATCGTAGTCTTTGGCGGGTACCCAGAAAGTGATGTTGACACGCTCGGGAAGAATGCGAAGGTGAACGCTGTTGTCGTGGCTGACGGGGACGACATTGACGGTGACAGTTTTTTCGACATACCGTTCGACAGGGAGGAAGACCCGGATGCTGTCGGTTGAGGAATGAACATCGCGGAATTGTTTCCACACGGGATTAAGGGCAAGCGAGAACCAACCACTGTCATTGATGTCGGTCAACAGTGCGGGGGCTGTGGTCAATTCGGGTATTTTGTTAAGCATGGCGGGGTCGCCATAGAGCCACACGGTGTCCGGTTCTATCAGTGGGGAGCCGTAAAGCCCATGTTGGGTGGTGAACTGGAAGTTGACATCACGCAAGACAGGGAGATAGGCACGGCTTTCGCGCTCGGTGAGAGAGAGACGGAGACTTTCGGTCGGCGATGTCACTGATTTGATTCCCGACGATTGGTACTGCTTGACCAAGTTGTCGAGCAGTAGACTATTGACCTTCAAGACCGTATCGGTAGATACATGGAGGGTGAAAGGTTTCTGTTCTGTTGTGTATTGAAAGGAGAGTGCTTGGAAGTAATTGGCATTAATCGTCACCGGCAGTGCTGTGTCAGCATAGTTTACCACATATCGTGAGGTATCGTAGCCATCCCATCTCAGCGGCACAGATAAAGAGTAGTCGCTGTGCTCGGACATGGTGGCCATGAGCCAGACAAAAGCTGTGATAAGCAATATAATCCAGAACGACCGGTGACGGAACATTTAGCCTAATGAGTTGTTAGTTCATTTCTTGGCGGCGGGTTGCTCGGGGATGGGTTGAACCATTGATTTCTCAACAGTGACGACAACGCCATTGGAGATCTCGACATCAATGGTATGTTCGGCCACTTCGTGGACTTTACCATATATGCCGCCACTGAAGCTGACACGATCGCCTTTCTTCAGAGCTTCGCGGAATTCACGTTCTTTTTTGGCTTGTTTCTGTTGCGGGCGAATCATGAGCAACCACATGACGACGAAGATAAGGATGAGCCATATCAGCATACTGCCTCCTCCGTTACCACCTTGCGCTTGGAGTAATACAAAAAGTGTGTTCATTGTGTTTAAGGATATTGTGTTTGTAAATTATTTTTATTTGGAATTGTGATTTGCGTTTCAATAACTTACCTGGGCTGTTATCTTGAGGATGTTGCGGCCAGGCTGGGCATTGGAGCTGACGGTTATTTCTTGATACTGCTGGCCTATCTTGCCCTGTGAATTGAAGGAGACCGTGACATAGCCGTCTTTTCCGGGGGCTATGCGGCCACGGGGGAAATCGGCTACAGTACAGCCACACGTGGCAGAGCATCCACTGATGATGAGGTCGGAGTTGCCCGTATTGCGGAAGTGAAAACTATAGGAGATGCTTTCGCCTTGGGTAATGCGGCCGAAGTCGTGCAGGTCGCTGTCGAAGGTGATGACGGGCATACGTGCCGAATTGTCATAGCCTTGTGCGCTGTTAGGGTTGTTGATTAGGTCGACGTCGATGTTATCGGAAGGGCTGTTGCCACCACAAGAGACGAGGCCTGTTATAAGTATCAGGAGGATGATAAAGTTTTTTTTCATTATTGGTCTTCGTTTAACAATGAGGGATCCATAAGGCCGCGGCCGGTCTTGTTGATACGGCCGGCGGAGCGGAGTTCGATGATGAATTTGTCGAGTATGCCGTTGATGAATAGTTTACTGCGTTCGGTGCTGAATTCTTTGGAGAGTTCGATGTATTCATCGACTGTGACACGCTCGGGTATGGAGGGGAATTCGGTGAGTTCGGCGACTGCCATGTTGAGCAGCAGCACGTCCATGCCTGCTACTCGTTCGAATTCCCAGCCTTTAAGGTGTCTGCGGATCATGTCTTCGACTTCTTTGCCATGCCGGAGGGTGACCAAGAGTAGTTGACGGGCGAATTCGAATGCTTCGACGTCTTTCTCGATACGGTGGTCGTTCATGACGGGGATGACGGTGTTTTCGTCGAGGGTATCATCAAGTGCTTTGAGCATCATGAAGTTGTATTGGGCTATTTGGTCGAAATCGTCTTCCCACATGAGACTTTGGGTGCAGATACTGTCGCGCAGGGGTTCGTGATTGATGATATATTTGAAGAGTTTGAGGGCGAATTGCTGGTCGCTGTCGAAAGTCTGCTCGGTGGCGAGGTATTCGGCATAGTCGGGCAGTTTGGCAAGGGTTGCGTAGGCTTGCCGGAACATTTCGTCGTTGTCGACTCCTCCCCAGTTTACGTTGCTTTGGTTGCAGTGGTGCTGGAAGTCGTGATTGGAGGATAGTTTTTGGATGAAGATGTTGTTGGGCAGGCGACGGTTGGGGTTGCGCTCGGCTTCGGTGGGAAGGTATTTGTGCTGGGCTTCGTCAATCATGGTGCCAGCCACTTGGACGAAGTGGACAAGTGCCGAGAGTTGTATGGTGCCCAAGTCGCTAAAGCGGTTGACGGCGTGTTTGAAGTTGTTTTCGGCAGTGGCCGTGTCAACGGGCGAGACGTGGACGGCATAGACTGTCTGCAGTACTTTGGAGCGGAGGAAATGACGGCTTAACATGGGTGTATGCGTTTATGTGTGTTGTGTGTGTCTTTATATTACTATGTTGATGATTTTGTTGGGGACAAAGATGATGCGTTTGGGTTCTTTGCCGTCGAGCCATTTTTGTCCGCGTCGGTCGGCTTTTACTGCGGCTATGGCTTCCTGCTGGCTGGCTGTTGCGGGGAGATCGAGGGTGAATCGCATTTTGCCGTTGAAAGTGACTGGATAGGTGAAGTTGTCTTCGACGAGCATTTTTTCGTCGTAGGAGGGCCACACGGCTTGGCAGACGCTGGTGTTGTGCCCCAGCCGATGGTAAATTTCTTCGGCTATGTGAGGTGCAAAGGGAGCAAGGAGGATGGTGAGGGGCTCGACGATTTGCGTTGAGACGGTCTGTTTGGCGAGGAGGTCGTTGACACAGATCATGAAAGTGCTGACGGAGGTGTTAAAGGAGAAGCGTTCAATGTCGTCGGTGATTTTCTTGACGGTTTGGTGCATCAGTTTGAGCGAGGCAGAGTCAGCGGGTGTGTCGCTGCTGTTTTCAAAGAGTTTCCAGAATTTTTTGAGGAATCGGAACACGCCTTCAATGCCGTTGGTGTCCCACGGTTTTGCCTGTTCGACGGGGCCAAGGAACATCTCGTAGAGTCGCAGTGTGTCTGCACCGTAGCGAGCCACTAAGTCGTCGGGGTTCTGCACGTTGAACATAGATTTGGACATTTTTTCGATTTCCCATCCACAGATGTATTTGCCGTCTTCGAGTTGGAAACGGGCATGGGCGAATTCGGGTCGCCACTGGCGGAATTTTTCGATGTCGAGGATGTCGTTGTTTACTATGTTGATGTCGACATGTATGGGGACGGTGTTTTCTTCGCGTCCGGGAATGTTTTTTGAGAGGAAGAGATTGTTGTCTTCTTTGCTACGGTAAACGAAGTTGGAACGGCCTTGGATCATGCCTTGGTTTACCAATTTCCGGAAGGGTTCCTGTTTGACGCTTAAACCGATGTCGAAAAGGAATTTGTTCCAGAAACGGGCGTAAATAAGGTGTCCGGTGGCATGTTCGGCACCGCCTACGTAGAGGTCTACGTTCTGCCAATAGTTGACTGCTTCGGCACTGAAGTAGGCTTGGTCGTTGTGAGGATCCATATAGCGGAGGTAGTATCCACTCGAACCGGCAAATCCCGGCATGGTGCTGAGTTCCAATGGAAAGACTGTAATATCGTCTATTTTGGTGTTTTCCACAACACAACGGTTTTTTTCGTCCCAAGCCCAGCGGGTGGCATGACCCAAGGGGGGCTCACCTGTGGCGGTGGGTTTGAATTCGCTTACTTCGGGAAGCAGCAATGGCAGACATTCTTCGGGCAGAGTAAAAGGACAACCGTTTTTATAATAGACTGGGAAGGGCTCTCCCCAGTAGCGTTGGCGGCTGAAGATGGCATCGCGCAGGCGGTAGTTCACGGTACGGTGGCCAACGCCCATTTCTTCGATTTTGTCTATTACAGCAGCCATAGCGTCTTTCACTTTCATGCCTGAAACAAAACCGCTGTTGACGCTATAGCCTGTTTTGCTGTCGAGGCTTTCGGTCCATGTGGAGGGGTCGGTAAGGTTCTGCGGGTCGGTAGCAACAACTTGACGTATGGGCAGGTTGAAATGACGGGCAAAGGCAAAGTCACGACTGTCGTGGGCAGGTACGGCCATAATGGCTCCTGTGCCATAGCCGGAAAGCACATAGTCCGACACCCAAATAGGGATACGCTCTTCTGTGAGAGGATTGATGGCATAGGCACCTGTGAAAACCCCGCTTACTTTCTTCACCTCGGCTTGCCGTTCGCGCTCTGAACGGTTTTTCGCCCATGTGACATACGCTTCCACTTCGGCACGCTTTTCTGGTACAGTGATTATATCAATCAACTCGTGCTCAGGGCAGAGAACCATGAAAGTGACACCATAGATTGTATCAGGACGGGTGGTGAAAATCTCAAAACTTGGTACCGGCTGGGGTTCGCCTTGATTAATATAGGCCTGCAAACCAGGCAATATATCGGCATTGAGCTTTATATCCAAGGGGAACCATACCGCTGCACCTTCGCTACGGCCAATCCAGTTGCGCTGAATCTCCTTGAGTGAGTCAGACCAATCCACCTCTTCCAAGCCGTCAACAAGCCGTTGGGCATAGGCGGAAATGCGCAGACTCCACTGTCGCATCAATTTGCGCTCTACTGGATATCCGCCACGCACGCTAAGACCATTGACAACCTCGTCGTTGGCCAACACTGTTCCCAATTCGGGACACCAATTGACGGGTATGTCGGCCAAATATGCCAGACGGAAATTCATCAGATAATCCTGACGCTCTCCTTCGTTCATTTCAGCCCAACGCTTGTCGCCTTCAGTGGGCAGCGTACCCGACTCAAGCTGTTTGACAAGTTCGCTGATAGGTCTGGCCTTGTCAAGTTCTTTGTCATAGTAATGGTTGAAGAGTTGGACAAATGTCCATTGCGTCCATTTGTAATACTGGGGGTCGCAGGTGCGCACTTCGCGTTCCCAATCGAAACTAAAGCCTAACTTATCCAACTGCTCACGGTAGCGATTGATATTCCGTTCCGTGGTGATTGCCGGATGCTGTCCTGTCTGTATGGCATATTGTTCTGCCGGCAAACCATAGGCGTCGTACCCCATAGGGTGTAGCACATTAAATCCGCGCAGACGTTTGTATCGTGCAAAAATATCACTGGCAATATAACCTAATGGATGACCGACATGCAGCCCCGCACCCGAAGGATAGGGAAACATATCCAATACATAGTAATGGGGTTTGTCAGACTGATTGACGCACCGATAGGTGTGATGCTCACGCCAATAATTCTGCCATTTAGGCTCAATTTCGTTAAAGTTGTAATCCATAGTTTTTATTATACCTGCGGGATTATCCCCACTCTCAATTTTCTTTTTCATAATCTCCGACGAAGAATCTCCGTCAATTACTCATTGTATCAAAATGATTTACGATACTATCCGTAAAATATGATATTCTGCAAATATACAAAAAAAATTCAACTCCACAACAATAATTTCAAACTTTTGTTGTGGAGTTGCTTTCCAAGAGGCTGTAGCGACAGCTCTTGCAACAATACCTGAACTTATCTGTGCATCAAGTCCATACCCTGACGGTTCTTTCTCAACTGGTTTACTGCAGCTTGATAGACAGGGTCTTTCTCCTTCATGATACGATAATAATGGCCGCGTCCGAAAAGACAGTCTGCCAAAAGAGCTTTAATCTGCAAATGCAGGAAGGGGTCTTTATCTGCCAGCACAACCTCTGTCGGCGAAGCACTCTCCGTCGAATCCGAAACAAGCATGGTACTATCCATAGTTACATCTTTACTTGCGGCGTATGCAACAAAGACTGTATCAACTCCCAACTGGTCATAATTTGCCATGAACGAATCATAATCCTTCACCAAAGGATTGGTGCGGTGTCGGTCTGCCCAATATTGTGGGAACTGATTGAGAACCCCTTTTCGGCGACAATCGCGATAATAAGTTGTAGACGGCGTAGTGTCCATAGGCACAAAAAGGTCGGGCATAATGCCTCCGCCGCCATACACCGTACGGCCTCCGGCAGTCTTGTATTTCAACGAATCAGGGAAATGGATAGAGTCCGGCGAGAACAATTCACCATGTTTGTAGCGCCTCTGGATATCCTTATTGTATTCATCCGTGCCTTCGTTATACGGACGCTGAATACAACGGCCTGTCGGAGTGTAATAACGTGCCGTAGTAATGCGCACCTGACTCCCGTCGCTGAGATTATACATCGTCTGCACCAGTCCCTTGCCGAAACTGCGACGCCCCACAATAAGACCACGGTCCCAATCCTGCACTGCACCGCTGACAATCTCGGAGGCCGATGCGCTGCCCTCATCAATAAGCACAACTAAATCCCCTTTCCTGAACGAACCATATCGGTTGGCACGGAAATCCTGACGGCTGCGTGCCCTTCCCTGCTGATATACGATCAACCTGCCTGTCTCAATAAACTCGTTGGCCATGCCGAAAGCAATATCCAGATAACCGCCCGAGTTGCCACGCAAATCAAGTATCAACGACTGCATTCCTTGCTTCTTCAAATCGTGCAAAGCCTTGCGGAACTCCGTCACCGAAGTACGCGCAAAACGCAAAAGAGCAATATACCCTATTGAATCCTCCTCCATAAAGGATACCTCAATAGAATGAATCGGAATGCGATCACGTTCAATATGGAAAGTAATCGAATCCTTGCCACGCAACATATCAGCCACAACCACAGTGCCTTTCTTGCCACGCAGATGACGGAACACAAACGAGTTGACGGCACTGTCACCCGTGGCCGGCACCCCGTCGATGCGCAAAAACCTATCGCCTGGCAGCATACCAACCTTCTCGGCAGGACCGCCTGCCAATACCTCCTGCACCCGTATCGTATCGTCCACCACCGTAAAAGTGATGCCAACCCCTTCGAAATTGCCTTGCAAAGCCTCGTTGGTGCGCTGCACCTCACGCGCAGGGATATAGATACTATGTGGGTCAAGTGTACGAAGCACATGCCGCACAGCCTCCTCGCTTAATTTATCGGTATTGGGATCCGACACATACTGTGTTTGCACAAGGTTCATCACCTCCTCTATCCGCTTCATGCCGGCAATACTGTCTACCACCGGAACCCTTTTCTTATTAAACAATCCTTTGAACAATTGCGCCTGTACGGGAATCGCAAGCGAGAACATCAGGATTAGAATGACATATCGTTTCATGATAGTTTATCTTGGCATCAGCGCAGCCAGCACAGCAACTGAACGCGGGTTGGAAATCTTAAAATAGCTTGTACCTTTTTCATCGCCGGCAGCATACACCTGCACCGCAATAGTCTCGTCGGGCATAGTCTCATTCAAGAACTCAATGGCAAAACGGTAAGGTGCAGCCTGTGGAGCCATGGCTGGCAGGCAATCGAACACCCATTTGATATACTCAGCATTGTTGACATGGAAGGTGTGGTCCAACATCGAAGGCCTCACACCCATCTTCAAGGCCTCATACGGCTCTCCCGCATCACGAGGTATGCGGAGACGATCCAGGTGCTCCCGGTCTGTGGCCACATCGGGATGCGACTCAATATTCCGCCAGTATTCATGGATACGCATTGCCTTGCGGCTTTCAAAATCAATAATAACCCAGTATGTCGAGCAAGTGACGGCCACTCCTTGCGAATCTATCAACTCGAAATCGCGGAAGGCATACAAACCGTCCGTACCGCGCGACCATGTTCTCACTGTCACCGTTTCACTCTCCATGGGCATGCGATCCACCACAAAATACATACGGCAGAGCACCCATGCCTTGCCCCGTTCAATCAACTGACGGAATCCCAATTCTGCCGACTCGGCATGGTGTCCGGCCGACTCCTGCAACAACCGTGCAAGACCCCACATAGTGAGTCTGTCGTGACAGTCGCAAAGGTAATTAGGTATTGTAACTGTATCGGTATAATACATCTCTCTATTTTGAAAAATATGGAGATTATCAGACATGCAAGGTCTCAGACATGCAAATCAATTGACATCCCGGCACCCTGTTTCTCTGACAACCTGACAATCCGAAACGTTGAAAACTTTTAAAACAATTCATCCTTACATTCTTTCCGGCACCTCTATGCCCAGAATACGCATCGTGTTCTTCAACGACAAAGCCACCAGCGAACACAACTTCACCCTAAACAGGCGCAGACTCTCATCTGTCTCTCGCAATATCGGGGTGTCCTGATAGAAACTGTTGAAACTCTTGGCCAGGTCAAAAGCATAGTTGGCCACCATGGCGGGGCTATAGTTAGCTGCTGCCGACGCCACCGTCGAGGGCAAGTCGTGCAAACATTTCACCACCGCGCGCTCCTTGTCGGTAAGAACAACCGTTTGCGGCAACTCTGCCTCCAACACTACCCCTTGTTCTGCAGCCTTGCGGACTATACTGCAAATACGGGCATGCGTGTACTGGATAAACGGACCCGTATTGCCATTGAAATCGATGCTCTCGGCCGGGTTGAACAACATGTTCTTGGTAGGATCCACTTTCAATATAAAATATTTCAAGGCACCCATAGCCAACATGTGATACAGCTCCTTCAACTGTTCAGGGGTCATATCGTCATTCTTGCCGTGGTCGCGGCACATCTCCTCTGCCGTCACCTCCATCTCCGCAATCAAGTCGTCGGCATCCACAACCGTGCCTTCGCGCGACTTCATCTTACCGTTGGGCAACTCCACCATACCATACGACAGATGGTAGACCTTGTCGGCCCAGTCAAAACCCAATTTACCGAGAATGAGTTTCAACACCTTGAAATGATAGTCCTGCTCGTTTCCAACCACATATATAAGACGTTCGGCGCCAAAATCATTGTGGCGCAACAAAGCCGTGCCCAAATCCTGTGTCATATATACCGATGTGCCGTCTTTGCGGAGCAGCAGTTTCTGGTCCAATCCGTCGGCAGTCAAGTCGCACCACACCGAGCCGTCCTCCTTGCGGAACAGCACCCCCATATCAAGACCCTTCTGCACCAACTCCTTGCCCAACAGATATGTGTTCGACTCGTAATATACCTTGTCGAAACCCACACCCATCTTACGGTATGTCTCATCGAAACCGGCATACACCCATCCATTCATACGGGTCCATAGGTCGCGGATTTCCTTGTCGCCCTCTTCCCAGCGTTTCAGCATCTGTTGGGCTTCCAGCATCAAGGGAGCCTGCTTTTTCGCCTCTTCCTCGTCCATTCCCTTCTCCATCAGCTGGCTCACCTCCTCTTTATAGTGCTTGTCAAACTCCACATAATACTTTCCAACCAGATGGTCGCCTTTCATTCCGCTGCTCTCCGGAGTCTCGCCATTGCCAAAACGCAACCATGCCAGCATCGACTTGCAAATATGAATACCCCTGTCGTTGACCAGATTCACCTTCTTCACATTGGCACCGGCGGCTGCAATCAACTCACTTACCGACCATCCCAACAGATTGTTGCGGATATGTCCCAAATGCAAAGGCTTATTGGTATTGGGCGACGAATACTCCACCACCACAGGGCTCTCGCCTGGTTGGGCCTTCTTCAAACCATACTCCGTGTCCGCAGCCTTGGCCGATACAAACTCCACCCAATAGCCGTCGTTCACCACAAAATTCAGAAAACCCTTAATTACATTATAATCGGCAACCTCGGCCACCGTTTCTTTCACCGCTGCACCCAATTCGTCGGCCAACTGCTCGGGCGATTTGCGTGCCTGCTTCACATACGGGAACACCACCACGGTGTAATCACCTGTAAATTCTTTCTTAGTTGCCTGAAGCACCACACTCCCGGGTGTCACATCCATTCCGTATAGCCGCTTCAAGGCTTCGGCTACAGCCTGTTGAAGTTTCTGCTCTATCATTGTATTCTATATATTTCGTCTTAAAATTTCAGATTGCAAAAATACAATTTTTTTTTGTATCATTAGGAAAATTAGTATATTTGTACTCTAAATAAAATGATAGTAATAAACCAATAAATCTGTCTATGAAAAAATTAGCGACTACACTGGCTTCCCTTGCCCTCCCCGTTTTTGCCTTTGCAAGCGAAGCGGATTTGGAAATGCCCAAGGGTTTTGCACAGAATCCCGATGCACAGATTCTATACTGGGGATTCTTTATCGTTGTTCTCGGACTCCTGTTTGGAATCTGGCAATTCCTTAAGGTGCGTAAGCTTAAAGCGCATCAATCCATGCTCGAAATCGGCAATGTCATTTTCAAGACTTGCTCCACCTACCTCAAACAACAAGGCAAATTCCTTGTTGTCCTATTCGTTTTCATCGGTGCCGCCATTGCCCTTTATTTCGGACTTCTCAGCCACATGTCGGGCGGTGCCGTGTGCCTTGTGCTGGCATGGACCATCATCGGCATCCTCGGTTCCTATGGGGTGGCATGGTTCGGTGTCCGCATGAACACCTACGCCAACAGCCGCATGGCTTTTGCCTCGCTGCGCCGCAAACCCCTCGACCTCCTCAACATCCCACTGCGTGCAGGCATGAGCATCGGCATCGTACTCATCTGCATTGAACTCGTACTCATGCTGGTCATCCTCCTCTTCATGCCCGAGTACCTTGCCGGCAGCTGCTTCATCGGCTTTGCCATCGGTGAAAGTCTTGGCGCCAGTGCCCTGCGTATCGCCGGCGGTATCTTCACNNACCAAGATTGCCGACATCGGCAGCGACCTGATGAAAGTGGTCTTCAAAATCGGTGAAGACGACCCGCGCAACCCCGGTGTCATCGCCGACTGCACAGGCGACAATGCAGGCGACAGCATCGGACCCACGGCCGACGGCTTCGAAACCTACGGCGTTACCGGTGTGGCCCTCGTCAGTTTCATTCTCCTTGCCGTGCCTCCCGAATACCAAGTGCGCCTTCTGGTATGGATTTTCGTTATGCGCATCCTCGGCATCATAGCCTCCGTGCTGGCCTACTACACCAACGGAGCCCTGGCACGCGCCAAATACCGCAATGCCGACGACCTCAACTTCGAGAAACCCCTCACTTCCCTCGTATGGCTCACCTCCATCCTCAGCATCGCCGGCACCTTCCTGGCCAGCTACTATCTCCTCGGACCTCTCGGCAACAACTATTGGTTTGCACTTGCCGTTATCATCAGCTGCGGCACCCTCGGCGCCGCCCTTATCCCCGAATTCACCAAATTCTTCACCTCCCCCACCTCCAAGCATGTTAAAGAAGTGGTCAAAGCTTCCGAACAGGGCGGTGCATCGCTCAACATCCTGTCGGGCATCGTAGCCGGCAACATGGGCGCTTTCTGGACGGGACTGGTCTTTGTCGTGCTTATGATTATCGCCTACATGACCTCCTCCGCCTTCAACCTTGCCCCCGTCTTCGGCGACTACTACTCCATCTTCGCCTTTGGCTTGGTTGCCTTCGGCATGCTCGGCATGGGACCCGTCACCATTGCTGTCGACAGCTACGGCCCAGTCACCGACAATGCTCAGAGTGTCTATGAACTCTCACTCATCGAGGACGACAAAGAAAAAGCCACACGCGAAATCAAACAGGAATTCGGCTTCACTCCCGACTTCGAAAAAGCCAAATACTACCTCGAAGCCAACGACGGTGCAGGCAACACCTTCAAGGCCACGGCCAAACCCGTACTCATTGGCACCGCTGTCGTGGGCGCCACTACCATGATCTTCTCCCTCATCCTCCTCATCCAGAAAACCCTCGGCATCGAACCCGCCTCCATCCTCAACCTTCTCAACCCCTATTCCATTGTCGGCTTTATCCTTGGCGGCTGCGTAATCTACTGGTTCACCGGTGCATCGATGCAGGCTGTGACCACCGGCGCCAACCGGGCAGTGGAATATATTGAGAGCAACATCAAACTCGACGCCAACGCTCCCAAGAAGGCCGACGCCGAAAAGAGCCAGGAAGTGGTCAAGATCTGCACCAACTACGCCCAGCGCGGCATGATCAACATCTTCATCGCCATCTTCTGTTTCGCACTGGCCTTTGCCTGCTTCTCCTCGCCCGAAAGCATCGGAGGCCAAAACGCCGTCTGCCTCTTCATCAGCTACCTTATCAGCATCGCCGTCTTCGGCCTGTTCCAAGCCGTCTACATGGCCAACGCAGGCGGAGCATGGGATAACAGCAAGAAAGTGGTCGAGGTGGACATGAACGCCAAAGGCACACCCCTTCACGATGCCAGCGTCGTGGGCGACACCGTAGGCGACCCGTTCAAGGACACCTCC
>DBXQ01000098.1:0-7345 GCA_002309955.1 Bacteroidales bacterium UBA1208 | reverse complement strand
TCAAGTTCACCACCCTCTTCGGTGTGCTTGCCATGGAGATAGCCATCAGCGAGGGTTTCCGCCACATCGCCCCCTGGGTAGGCATTGTTTTCCTGGCCATCGCCATCTTCTTTGCCTACCGTTCGTTCTACAAAATGCGCATCAACTGAGAATGCGGTTCGGACCATACGGTTTTCAGCCTTCTAAACCCTCCGCCTCGCGGCCGACCCCGATGACATCATCATCCACTGTTTGGACAACCTGAAAACCCGATAACCGAAACGCCAAACCAATCATCATTTGCACAGCGGGTGTTCCCCTGACGGAGAACACCCGCTGTTTTTTCTCACTCCCTCCGCTCCTTTTTCCTCTCTCAGACCTTCGTTCTTCCATCATTTATCCTTTTCTAATGGGAGAACGATGGGAGAACGAAGGAATAACTGACGACCGAAGGGCCTCCCTGCAGACTGCCGAAAGCCGGCTTTGTGTTTTGTCAAACAGGGCGGGAAAGGAGGGAAAAACAAACTTTATTCTTAAAAAAAATTAAAAAAACGTAACAAAACAGATTTTTTGTGTCTTTATAAACAAAATCGAAATTGAATGCAATAAAAACAAGTCATAGACGTTAATTACAAACTAAAAAAATATTTATTTTATGAAACAGATACTACTCACTGCCTTCTTCGGATTATTCCTGGTCATCACGGTTGCCGGCAATGCGCAATGTCCGGAAATCACCATTGACCAGAAATACGACCATCAGCTGTCAGCCCAATGCGTGGCAAACGGTTGGGACACTCTTGTCAACTGCATCAACGGCACATTGGCGCTGCACTGCTCAAAGTTTATCACCACCCAGCATTTCAACGGTCAATATTCTGTGGAGTCCATTCCCTACAATCCGGTAGACCCCACATTCCATGCAGGTTCACTGCTTAATATCAGCACTGACGATGCATGGGAAAACAGTACGATTTCCTTCCCGTTCACGTTCATGTTCTTCGGCATTCCCTATACGCAGGCTGTGGTGGGATCGAACGGACTCGTGACTTTTAATACCCGTGTTGTAGGAAGAAGTTGCCATTACATTTTCTCGGAGCCTATCCCCAATCCGAGCTTTACCGACACTTCTTCTTTCGCACCTTCATTAAACGCCATTTATGGTGTATATGAGGATATCCACCCCACATCGAATGTGCTTTCTTCCACTCAGGGCATGTTCCGCTACGTGGGTGGTACTTATCCCTGTCGCCACTTGTGCGCCAGCGTCAACGAGGTGCCTCTCTACCCAAACTCCAGCCACCAAAACGACCGGTGTACTTATCAGATTGTCTGCTACGAGGGTACAAACATTATTGAAGTGCACATCAAGAAGCGTAGTTGCTGTTCCAGTACCAACAACGGAAAAGGCATGGTGGGCATTCAGAACGCCACCGGACTTACACAAGTATCGCACTATCACGACATCAACTATATCAACGATTACACTTACTACATCCAGCCCAACTCACCTGGGGCATTTGTGGCTCCCGACCGTGGCAATCAGACGGGCGGATGGCGAGACACCACCTCCTATGAAGCTTGGCGTTTCACTCCCATGGGCGAAACAGCCTCGAACGTTACATGGTGGCGCTTCATTGAAGACTCAGACGGGAATATTATCGACTCCATACAATTCACCACCAACCCGGCCGACACGAACGGCGTTTATCTGAACGAGGAACACTCCGACGTACGCATCACCCCCACTCGCACAACACGCTATTTGGTGAAATGCGCCTATCAAGGTGCCAACGGCTACTGGTATGGACAGGATGGTAGAAGTATGCGCGACACCATCACTGTGGGCATGGACACTGCAAGGAGCTTGAGCCTGGTGGCCGACCGGACTGCGATATGCGAATCGGAACGGACAACCGTACAGCTTCAATACCCCCCCGAACAAACGCTCGACTCTTGCGGATGGGGTGCCATTAAGGAGTTTAACGGAGAACGGACTATCATGCCCGGAAGCGCCCTCTCCATTATGGGTACCTCTGTGATGCTTAACGACCAGACAGGTCAGTTGACTCAGAACCATATCGATTCCACTTGGATTTTCTGTACAGCATCGTTCGCAAACGGATGCAGCAACTATGACAGTATTTTGATTACCACTTATCCTAACTATAATTTCTACGACACTGCCGGTATTTGCCGCGGTGATAAGTACACATGGAATGGAATGACTTTCACTACTCCTGTCGACACCAGCAAGCACTACTACTCGATAACCGAGTGCGACAGCACAAGGCACTTGCATCTGGTGGTGTCGGAGCCGAGCCACTCTACCGACTATGTGTCCGACTGCAAACCCTACACGTGGCTTAACGGAAAAACTTACAGCCAGAACAACACCGAAACACGCGATCAGGACACTGTTGTGCTGAAGAACGAATGGGGATGCGACAGTACGGTGACCCTCGATTTTACCTTTGTACCTATGAAAGCCATCATCGGACACTCGCCTGAGGTGGCAACCATCGACCAACTGACCATTGATTTGACAGACCAAAGCTACGGACACGACAGCCGCATGTGGCTGCTGCCCGGAGGGGCAACCAGTACCTTGCCGGAAACCAGCGTCATCTTCCCGCTGAGCGGTGTGGACAGTATCGCCGTACAGTTGGCTGTGCACAATGATTTCGGCTGCGACGATACGGCTAAGACAGTCATTCCCCTGCACCGCATTTCAGAGTTTGTCCCCAATGTTTTCACTCCCGGAAAAGAGGATAATAACCGTTTCCAGCCTTATATCCAAGGTAATGTGACAGACATCTATGTCTGGATTTATAACCGCAGAGGCGAACAAGTGTCGTATTTCGAATGTCCCGGAGGCTATTGGGATGGTAACGACATGCATGGCCGCCCATGCATTCAAGGCACCTATGTGTATATTATACGCTACCGTAATTCGCTCGAGCCCATGATTACCCAGGAACTGAAAGGCACGATTACACTTTTGAGATAACCAATCATATACAAACGATGAAAATTGCCGTTGTCGGTGCCACTGGTCTGGTCGGTGGCGTAATGCTGCAGGTTCTGCAGGAAAGAGGTTTTGCCGAATGCGAGGTGCTTGCTGCCGCCTCGGCCAAATCGGTAGGGAAAGAGATTGATTTTGCAGGCCGCAAAATCAAGGTGATGAGTGTGGACGATGCCATTGCCGCACATCCCGACTATGCAGTCTTCTCGGCTGGAGCCTCCACTTCACGCCAATATGCCCCACTGTTTGCAGCGGTTGGATGTACGGTAATTGACAATTCATCGTGCTGGCGTATGCACGACGACGTGCCTCTGGTGGTGCCAGAAATCAATATGGACGCCGTTACCCCTGACACACGCATCATTGCCAACCCCAATTGTTCTACCATACAGCTTGTACTGGCGTTGTCGCGATTGCACCGGCGTTACCGCATACACCGCCTTGTGGTTTCTACCTATCAAAGCATCACCGGAACGGGCATTAAGGCTGTGCGCCAGCTGGAGGCCGAGGAGGATTACTTTTTCCGCCACGACATAGCCAGCTCATCGCTGCGCCCAACCATGGAGAAGGACTTGGGCGAGAAGTACCAACCGGCATACCCCAACCAGATATTCCGCAATCTGTTCCCCCATGGCGGCGATTTTCTGCCCGACGGATATACCACCGAGGAGGAGAAGCTGGTGAATGAGACCCGAAAGATACTGGATACACCCGACATCATGGTCAGTGCCACGGTGGTACGTGTGCCTGTGGTGGGTGGACACAGCGAGTCGGTCAATGTGGAGTTTCACCAAGAGTACGATCTTGACGAAGCCCGCCAACTGATAGCCAATACCCCGGGAGTGGTTTTGTGCGATAATCCTGATGCCAACCTCTACCCTACCCCTGTCATGGCACACAACCGCGACGAAGTGTTTGTCGGACGTGTGCGTCGCGACCCCTCGCAGCCATGCTCGCTTAATATGTGGGTGGTGTCCGATAACCTGCGCAAAGGTGCAGCCACCAATGCCATTCAGATTCTTGAAAAATTGACTCAACGATAATATATACTTAAGCATGAATAAAAAAAGCATTGCCTTCCCCATCATCCTGTTCTCTGCTTTGAGCATGATACTTGTCAGCTCGTGCGGAAAAAAGACTCTCCTCGATGAGACCCGCACATTCCCAAACGACACATGGATGCGTTTCACTCTCGAACATTACCAAGTGGAAGCCCCTAACACCGAAGACTGCTATAACTTCACTGTAAGCGTCACCGTTGACACATCACGCTACCACGAACCCGCTGTCCCTATCTTGATGGAGATAGAAAGTCCGTCGAACGAGAAACGTACTCTCTTCAGCACGCTGGTTCTCCGTAATCAAGAGGGTGCATGGATAAGTCACAGCAATGACGACGGGACGATGACTGCCACACAAACGGTACGCCAATTCTTTTTCTTCAACACCAAAGGCATACACTCTATCAATCTCGGCCAGCGCACCAACAAATACGAAATACACGGCATCAAGTCTCTCAACTTCAAGATAGAAAAGGCCAAGCTGGAATACCCTGAATAAATGATTGACAGCTCAATCAACAAGAATATCGACCGCATAGCCATGCGGCTGAAAACCATCCCCGAAACGCCTGGTGTCTACCAACACCTTGACGAATCGGGGACAGTTATCTACGTGGGTAAGGCCCGCAACCTGCAGCGAAGGGTCAGCTCCTATTTCTCCCACTATGAGGACAAGAGCGCCAAGATAAAGATGTTGGTGCGCCATATCTACGACATCCGTGTCACAGTTGTTGCCACCGAGGTCGACGCCCTGCTGCTGGAGAACAACCTCATCAAACGCTACCAGCCCCGATATAACAGCATGCTCAAGGACGACAAGTCCTATCCCTACCTTTGCATCACCGACGAGGAGTATCCACGCCTGCTTTTCACCCGCAACCGCCACATCAAAGGGCAATACTTCGGTCCCTATCCCAATCAGCGCATCCTGCGCGAACTACAGGATATCATTGACCAGCTCTTCTCCTATCGCAAATGCAACAAAATGCAGAAAAAGCCCTGCATCAAACACCAAATAGGTCTTTGTAAAGCCCCCTGCGCTGGCTTACAAACCCACGAGGAGTATATGGCTGACATCAACAGTATCCGCAATATGCTCAAAGGAAATTTCAGTGATATTGTGGAGGATATGAAACACGAGATGCTCACCTTGGCAGACCAACTGCGCTTCGAAGAGGCCGAGATTGTGAAACGCCGAATCCGACGTCTCGAAGAGTACCAAAGCCGCTCAACGGTTGTGAACACCTCAGTGAAAGACGTGGATGTATTCGGCATTGTATCTGACGATAAATACGCATACGTCAACATGATGCGTATCAAAAACGGCAGCATCATCTATAGTTTCTCTCACGAAATACGCAAGCAACTCGATGAGACCGATGAAGAACTTCTCTCCACCGCAATCCCCACCTTACATGAACGCACAGAAAGCACTGCCCGTGAGGTGGTGTTGCCCCTGCGCGTTCCCGACCTGCCCGAGGAATATCTCAAACAGACCGTCCCAACACGTGGCGACCGCCTTCAGTTGCTCGAACTATCCATGCGCAACGTCAAAGCATACCAACTGCAATGCCGTCACCAACGAGCCTTGGTCAACCCCGACGAAGCCGACCCTTCCCGCCGCAACCAGCACCTTTTGGAACGAATACAGAAAGCATTAATGCTCCCTATGCTGCCCGTCAACATCGAGTGCTTCGACAACTCAAACATACAAGGAGCTTATCCCGTTGCCGCCATGGTGCGCTTTACCAACGGCAAACCCAACCGAAAGGAATACCGGAAATACAATATCAAGACTGTTGAGGGACCAGATGACTACGCCTCTATGGCAGAGGTAATCTTTAGGCGTTATAAACGTCTCTCCGACGAAGGGCAACCCCTGCCCCAACTGCTGGTTGTTGATGGCGGTGCGGGACAGATGGAGGTTGCACGGCAGGTCATCCAAGACCAGCTGCACTTAGATATTCCCATCGCCGGCCTTGCCAAGGACGACCGCCACCACACCTCCGAACTCCTCTACGGTTTCCCTCCACAAGTCGTCGGACTCAAACCCACCGACCCCCTATTCCATTTGCTGGAACAGATACAGAACGAAGTCCATCGCTTTGCCATCACATTCCACAAAGACAAGCGCAGCAAAGGAACCTTCCGCACCGCCCTTACCAACATCCCCGGCATCGGCGACAAGACTGCCCGCGACCTGCTCCTGAAATTCGGCAGCGTAAAAGAGGTGCGCCTGCAAACCGAAGCCGACCTCGCCAAAGTGGTAGGCCCCGCCAAAGCCAAAGCCATTATTGCCTATTTCGCCACGCAGAAATAGGCAATAATGTTTCCACTGTTATTGTAATCATTCCTCAGCGACGTGGGGCAAGGCCTCATCACTTACAGAATATTGAGGCACACCATACTCATACAACGTGTCGGATGGCAGGTCTATGCGGTCATTCCAATAGACACAAGTACGGCTGATATCCACCTGTGCCTGCTCCCATAGATGAGGTACCTGCTTCAACACACGAAACTCCTCAATCTGCTCAATATCCTCACCAACATCATATACCACCCTCCTGCCATCGTCAAACACAACCGAGAGACGATAATCTGGCAAAGTCTCAATGCTTTTTATGCGCGGAAAGGTATTCATCATTCTAATGGTGGAAGTTTATGTATTTGTTGTGTGTTCCACATATCAATAAGAGACTCGGCGTTAGTACTCAACCACTCTTGAACAAGTCGCTGCGCTTTTTCGGGCAAATCACCAAGAGTCATTTCAAATGTGTGAATGTCAAATACCCCCACATATTCATCATAGATAGCATGGATATGGGCTGGTTCGTGTTCTTTCGGCTTGAAGAACATCTTGATAATTATTCCATAGAAACGACAAATCTCAGGCATTACAATTGTCTTTTTCAAATTGCAAAAATACACATTTTTTTCCAATCTCCAACTTTTTATAGAAGAAAGCCCCTGCCACAACGGCAAGGGCTCTTTATTTTTGTTGCGGGCAGCGGAGACTGCCCGCAACAAGGTTTAACGTTTTAATAAATTAATTATCCAGAACGGGGCGTACAGAGAACCCGCCCTTGCGATCGTTGTCGCTCGTCGCGTAGAGATAGTCGCTGCCGAAGTACATGTCGTACGCGCCGCGCTCATTGACGGGCGTGGACGACCAATAGCGGCCGTAGTTGCCCACATTGAGAACATTCGTGCCGTAGCGGTAGCCCGCCGCAGGCAGGAAGACTGCACCAGCTGCCTCCATCTGCGCCCACTGTGCGAG
>DBXQ01000029.1:24272-59934 GCA_002309955.1 Bacteroidales bacterium UBA1208 | reverse complement strand
ACGAGAAGCAACGGCTCAAATTCGAATCTGATTCCAAGGAAAATGAAAACCAGACCGATAAGGATCATGATAATATGGCCCCACGTGACGTTGGCGAAACCAGTGTACATGAGGAACTGTACCATCTGGGTCGACAAGAAGTCCATGAAACCACCTGATGCTAATAAACTAAACATTGTCTATATTTTATTTTTAAACAGAGGCCTGTACAAGTCAGGACTCTAAAAGATACTGACTATTTATTTTAACTAATGACAATCAGAGTGTCGCCTTCGAGTACGCTGTCGCCTTTGCGGACATTGACGGAGGTGACGGTGCCTTCGGTGTCGGCCTCGATGTTGTTTTCCATTTTCATGGCCTCGAGGAGGACGACGGTCTGGCCGCTCTTCACTTGGTCGCCGACATTGACGAAGACGTCGAGGATGGTGCCGGGAAGCGGTGTGGTGACTTTGGTGCCACCTGCAGCGGTGCCGGGTCTGGGTGCGGAAGCACGCTGAACATCACCATTGGCAGCAGAGACGCGAGGTGCTACACGGTCGCTGATGACTGTGGTATGGGTTCTGTGCTGATGCATTTCCTGGTCGATGGTGACATTGTAGGGGGTACCATTGACTTCGAGTTTGATTTCCTGGCCTTCTACTTCATTGATTTCAACATTGTAGTCGTTGCCGTTTATTTTGAGTTTGTAATTCTTCATGTTTGTTGATGATTAAGCTTTGTTGATAATTCACACGGGGCACTATTTGCGTATAGAGAAATACTTGTTCATGTTGTAGAACTTGGCATTCCAAGGAGTCCATGCCCGTTCGGTCTTCTGGATGGTGATGACGGTGTCTTCGACATCGTGGAGATCCTGACTGTAGGCATAGATGGCCGCGGCGATGGCAGCATAGACTTCGCTATCGGAAGCGCTGCCACCAGTTTTGGTGGAGGCCACACCGGCTTTGCCGGAACTTTGTTTACGGTTCTGGAATCTCTGGATAAGTTTGCCGTATCCACCCATCATGAACATGATGCAGACCAGGGCGAAGAAGACCACCGAGACAGCAACGACAGCCAGTCCGGCGCCATAGGGGTCGGAAGCCTGGATGCGTTCGGACTGTTTGGGCACATGATAGTGGAAGGTGCTTGCAGGAGTGATGTTCTCAACTCCGTTGGCGATGTCAACCATATTGATGTCATAGCCCACAGGGTTTTTGCCCACAACGATAATTTCGTTGCTGATGGGGTCGATACGGAAAGCGTAGGTATTGTTGTTGAAACCGATGATGGAGACGGCTTTGAGGCTGTCGAAACCGTGTTCATCGATGCATTTGACGGGTTCCATGCTCACCACGGCAAGATAAGAGGAATCTTTCTTGGAGCTGGCGAGGACAACAATTTTGTCGCCCATGACGGATACTGACACGGGACGGAGGATGTTGACGAGGTCATGACGGCCAGTGTAACGGTCGGTGGTAAAACGACCTACACGCTGAAGGCCATCGGCCTGACGCACCAGAAGGTCGACAGCACAGTCGATGCTGTCGATAAGCACGAAGGCTTTCATTTCAGGGATATAGCAAACCTGGTTGGAGGCAAAGTCCATGGGACCGGGAGCCGGAGTGCAGGGAAGCATGGCCGGTTCGAGAACATCCGTCACAGCAACGGCGGGGGTTGGACCAAGTGCACGATTGACTCCCCGGCCGGGCTGCGCAGAGGCGGTGCCAACGGTGAGGAGCAAGCCAACCATGATTGTGACTATGGATTTAATAATCTTATTCATTTCAATTAAAGAAAAAACAATCAAAATGTCTGTTTTCGAAATTGAGATTGTGCCATGGGAGGGAAGAGCCCATCCCATGGCAGTCCTCAATCTTAAAGCTTAGTTGGCTTTTTTGCAGCACTCTTTCTTGCCTTCGCAACCTTCCTGTTGCTTGCAGCACTCTTTTTTCTGAGCGTCGCAGCATTCCTTACCTTCTTTGGCGCAGCACTTGTGATCGCAAGGCTTGCAGCAGTTGGTGTCGGTGCAGTTGGCGCAATGGTTGGCAGCGCAAGCAGTGTCGGCGCAGGTGCAATCATGATGATGGCACTGATGTTCGCACATCTCGGTCTGAGCGGCACTGTCGACGGTCTCCTCAGCGGGTTGGTTGTTGTTGCAAGAGGAAATGCCAAATGCAAAAGCGGCAGCCACAAAAGCAGTTAAGAAAACTTTCTTCATTTTGTTGTGTTGATTTTTTTGTGGGGTGAAGAACCCCTGGTTAATAAATTAAATATTATTGATATAAATATCAATCTACATTATTACACTACAGCGGAATGTTGTTATGTTTCTTGAGCGGCAGGGACTCTTTCTTGGAGGCGAGCACTTGGAGAGCACGTGTGACGCGGAAGCGGGTGTTGCGCGGCTCGATGATGTCGTCGATGTAGCCGAAACGGGCAGCGCAATAAGGATTGGCGAACTGTTCGTTGTAGTCAATTTCCTTCTGAGCGATAAACTTGGCGCGTTCTTCGGGGTCTTCGATTTCTTTGATTTGACGACCATAAAGGACTTCGGTGGCGCCGCTGGCGCCCATGACTGCAATCTGGGCAGTGGGCCAAGCGTAGTTGAAGTCGCCACGGAGTTGTTTGCAGCTCATCACGATATGGGCACCACCGTAGCTCTTGCGGAGGGTGACGGTAACCTTAGGCACCGTGGCCTCACCGTAGGCAAAGAGCATCTTGGCACCGTGGACAATGACGCCGTTGTATTCCTGACCTGTGCCGGGCAGGAAGCCGGGGACATCGACGAGGGTGACGATGGGGATATTGAAGGCATCGCAGAAGCGGACAAAACGACCGCCCTTGCGCGAAGCGTTGCTGTCGAGTACACCGGCCATGGCTTTGGGCTGGTTGGCAACAACACCGACGGCGACACCGCCGAAGCGGGCAAAACCGACGAGCAGGTTGGGAGCATACTTTTCGTGAACCTCAAGGAATTTGCCATCGTCGACGATAGCTTCGATAACGCCCTTCATATCGTAAGGCTCGTTGGGGTTCTCGGGGATGATGCTGTTGAGGCTGTCTTCAAGACGGTCGATGGGATCCTCGGTAGGAACATAGGGTGCCTCCTCGAAATTGTTGGAGGGGATGTAGCTCATCAGGTCACGGATAAGCTTGATGGTTTCCTCTTCTGTCTCACCAACAAAGTGAGCCACACCGCTCTTGGTGGCATGCACCATGGCACCACCCAGTTTGTCGACGGTAACATCTTCGCCCGTGACGGTTTTCACCACCTTGGGACCGGTAAGGAACATATAGCTGTTCTCCTTTGTCATAAGGATGAAGTCGGTGAGAGCAGGGCTGTAGACGGCACCACCGGCACAGGGACCGAAGATAGCACTGATTTGGGGGATGACACCGGAGGCAAGGATGTTGCGCTCGAAGATTTCAGCGTAACCGGCAAGTGAGTTGCTGCCTTCCTGGATACGGGCTCCACCCGAATCGTTAAGACCGATGACAGGGGCACCGGTCTTCATGGCTTGATCCATGATTTTGCAGATTTTGAGAGACATGGTCTCGCTCAAACTACCGGCAAAAACAGTGAAATCCTGTGCGAACACATATACAGGACGGCCATCAATGGTACCATAGCCAGTCACCACACCGTCGCCCAGGAAGGATTGTTTCTGCATGTCGAAATTAACACAGCGGTGAGCGACAAACATGTCGAACTCCTCAAACGAACCTTCGTCCAGCAGGAGAGCGATACGCTCACGGGCAGTAAGTTTGCCCTGCTCGTGCTGTTTGTCGATACGTTTTTGGCCGCCGCCCATTTTGGCTTCACTTCTCTTATCAAGAAGTTCTTTTATCTTTTCTTCAAATGCCATATTTGAATGTTTTTAGGTTATTGAACTTGGGTACTGCTCGCGGCCTTAACGACCGTCCGTTATACCCTGAAAACTCTGATTAATTATTTGCAGCAAAACTCGGTGAGGACACCCAGTGTGCTTTTTGGATGCAGGAAACCGATGTGCAGTCCCTCGGCGCCGCCACGACTCTGTTGGTCGATGAGACGAACACCTTTTTCCTTGGCATCGTTCAAGGCCTGGTCGGTATTGTCGACACAGAATGCGATATGGTGCATGCCGCCTTTTCCTCCGTTCTTTTCAATGAAGGCAGCAATGGTACTCTCGGGGCATGTGGGCTCTAAAAGCTCGATTTTCACTTCTCCGATCTTGAAGAAAGCGGTTTTCACTTTCTGGTCAGTAACTTCTTCGATAGCGTAACATTTCAGACCCATGACGTCTTCCCAGTAGCGGATAGCCTCGTCAAGATTGGTCACGGCAATGCCGATGTGTTNNTGTTCAATGTGTGAAGGTGTCATATTAATATATTTTTAATTTATATTGTTCATTTATATTATTTTCACAATAGTAATATGCACATTTCCAGCCATATCAATTAATAAACTGAAAATGCAAAGATACAAAAAATATTTGATATACAAAAAAAAAGCAATGGTGTTCATGCCACATTTAACCTTTTCGAGAAAACCCATCCACCATACTGAGGCAATAATAAACCACACACATCATCGCTTCTAACGAATGCCAATGTATCCGTTACTGTTCGCCCACAACAAGAGGCTTACTCCATATCGTCAAAACATATAGGCTGACTATCCACCCCCTCTTCCCTTTTTTGCCCACTAAACCTTTTGCCAAGCCAACCATTATAGCGGTACTCCAATAGAAAATAAAGAACAATCAAACTGATTATAAATGGAATAGAAAAGCTCAACAAGCTGTATTTAAGACTTGGAAAAAGATGCGACAAAGGGCAATATATCCCCATATAATCCCCAATGGTCATAAATCCCATCCGAGCCATTGCAGAGGAAGCTGCGATATCGGCATTCCTCACTCTTTCTCGCCATGGATATTAGCGATAGGAAAGTAGCCTCAGCAATTTAAGCTTCAAGATATGACCTCTCCGGGAACACTTTTGCACGCGGCGATGATGCTCTCCACATCTATGCCACAGTCTTTGTGCAGTTGGGGAACAGGGCCGTGGGTGACAAACCTGTCGGGCAAGCCGAGGATTGTGACGGGAATAGTGCGACCCATAGAGGCGTAGTATTCCAGTACGGCACTGCCCAAGCCGCCTTTCTTCACACCGTCTTCCACAGTGACAATATGGCGGATGCCTCGCTCCAACAAGTTGTCAAGCAGAGCCGTGTCGAGAGGCTTGAGATAACGCATGTCGTAATGCGCCACGCTGATGTTTTCCTCTTCCATCCGCAGGGCAGCCTCTAAGGCGGCATTGCCTACGTGGCCTATAGAGAGTATCGCCACATCTCGACCCTCATGCATACAACGTGCCTTGCCCACTTCCATTTTCTCGAATGGATTCTTCCAATCGGGATGGACACTGAGCCCACGCGGATAACGGATAACGACAGCTCCTTGGTGGGGCAGTTGGGCAGTGTACATCATGTTGCGCAACTCATGTTCATCCATTGGGGCACAAATGGTCAGCTCAGGTATCGGTCGCAAACAGGCAAGGTCGAAAGCGCCATGGTGTGTCGGGCCGTCGTCGCCTACTAATCCAGCTCGGTCAAGACACATAATGACTGGCAGACGTTGCAATGCAACATCGTGGATAATCTGGTCGTAGGCCCGTTGCATAAAGGAGGAATAGATGTTGCAGAACGGCTGCATGCCTTGTGCTGCAAGACCTGCGGCGAAAGTGACTGCATGTTGTTCGGCAATGCCGACATCGAACGCCCGAGAAGGCATCTGTTCCATCATGATGTTGAGAGAACAACCTGTAGGCATAGCAGGTGTGATACCAACAATGTGAGGATTATGTTTGGCCAACTCAACTATGGTATGGCCAAACACATCTTGATATTTGAGGGGTTGTCCGTCGGAATTGCTTTTTATCTGCATGCCCGTCTCGGCGTTGAAACGTCCTGGGGCATGATAGGTGACAGGGTGCCGTTCGGCACTGCGAAGGCCTTTGCCTTTTTTGGTGACTACATGCAGCAACCTGGGGCCTTTGATGGCTTTTAACTGGGATAGAACCTCAACGAGTTCGGATACATTGTGTCCATCGATTGGTCCGAAATAGCGGAAACCGAGCGACTCGAAAAGATTGGGGGCTCCAAGGGCAGCAGTCTTGGCCATGGAGGTGGCTCGTTGGAAGAAGTTAAGCGATTTGTCTTTGCGCAGCCCTCTGTCTTTACTATCACCGCCCAACCGGTGCCATAATTTTTCTTTCAATTTATTGTACTGTGGCGAAGCCGTAATGCGGGTAAGGTAGCGGCTCAATCCACCCACAGCCTTGTCGATACTAATGCCATTATCATTGAGAATCACGAGAATATTGGCCTTTGACACACCTGCATTGTTCAACGCTTCGAATGCCTGTCCTCCGGTCATAGAGCCATCACCGATGACGGCTATATGCTGACGCTTCGTATTGCCTTGTAGCGTGGAAGCCATGGCCATACCAAGAGCGGCACTGATAGATGTAGAGCTATGTCCAGTGCCAAAAGCATCGAAAGGAGACTCATCCATACGGGGGAAACCACTGAGGCCTCCATAAGTTCGAATAGTAGGAAATTGGTCGCGTCGGCCAGTGATAATCTTATGGGCATAGGCTTGATGTCCCACGTCCCAGACAAGCTTGTCGTCGGGGGTGTTGAAAACATAATGCAAGGCAAGGGTGAGTTCAACAGTACCAAGACTGGAAGCCAGATGGCCTGGGTGACGCGAGAGGGTCTGTATAATATAGTGGCGCAGTTCAAAACTCAACTGCTCAAGGTCGGACACAGGTAGCCGTCTCAAATCATCAATGGTATTGACACTATCCAGAATCACACCTGTTGGGGGGTATTGTTGAGTTTTGTCGCTGGGAGTTTTTTGCATTTCGAAATTATTTGTGTAGTTGCTATGAGCTACTCAACCTGGTAGGCTGGTGCCTGCTTCTCAATCGGTTCAAATTCCTTGTTTAGTTTTTTGTTCGTGTCGCGGCCTTGTGCAGTATCGTGCAGTTCCCACTTCCCGTCGTTGAAGATATAAGCCATCTCAACTCCCGAAGGGACATAATACTGATACAGACCTTCCATGCCAGGCACCTGTGGCGACACCTGGTCGAAGATAATCATCCTTAGCTTCTTGTCTGTGGTTTTATAGGTAGGACGATCCTTTGTGTTTCTCTGTACCGCCGCTGAGGTACGCGCCGCCGTAGAGACGGGCCGGCTGGTTCGTCCCCTACCCCTTCTTCTCGACCGGGAAGGATTCGAGAAAAGGTTCGAGAAAAACGACTTCAATCCTCCCGACGACCTACGAGGCCTGACACGCTCAGTGACGTGCAAGAATTGTTCCTCATAGCTGAGATTAACCATTGCATCGCGTTTATATTCAAGTACAACACGGCGCACATTGGGCTCTTTCCTGAAAATATTCTGACCAAACTGAGGAGTGCTTCCGCCCGATTTAAAACAAATTGGCTCAATCACTTTACGCTGGGTGAGCCTGTCCACCCCGTTCCATCCTAAAAGAGTATAAAAGGTACGCCCCTCATGGGTGGTAACAATGAGCTCCTGATAAACGGCTCCATACCAACGGTCGGGACCCAGCACCTCTTCTTGACGGTTAACAATATCAAGAGAGCGGTCGTTGAGTTGCGAAACATCATACTCCTTGGTGCGTTCGTTCAATGCCTGCACGAAACCGAAACATTCATACTCATCTGCATCGTTGACAACAGGCCATGTGATAATACGGAACTTTTTGTCGGGGGCGGTGAGCACCGACACCCTATTGCCAAAATCCCACTGCCAACGGAAAGAGTTCTCAACTGCCAAAGCCTCGGACAACAACCCTATCACCGACTCGTTGGCATGATAGCGTTCGTTGTCAGTGGGAGCAGTAAAGACCTGTTCAAACAGTTGTGACAATTCCGACTGGTACTGTGCCATTACCTCCTTGTCCTGAGCCGAGGCACGGGGCTGCATTGCCACAACCATCACACATAGGAAAAATATGATTCTAACCATTTTTTTCATTACGCATTTTTAACGCAAGACATTCAATTTTATTTTATGAAGACAAAAAAAAGGTGTCAATTCAATTATTTTTTGTACTTTTGCACTCATGAACGACATCAAAAAACAACTCATTGAGCAAGCTTGGGAAAACCGTGACCTTCTCAAAAACAAAGCCGTACAGGACACAATCCGCGAAGTGGTCAACCTCTTGGACTGCGGTCGGCTCCGCATTGCCGAGAAAGGCTCAAACGGCTGGCATGTTAACGAATGGCTGAAAAAAGCCGTAATACTTTATTTCCCCATCAATCAGATGGAGACCATCGAATGCCCACCCTTTGAATATCACGACAAAGTACCTCTAAAACACAACTATGCCAACAGTCAGGTGCGCGTAGTGCCCCATGCCGTAGCCCGCCATGGAGCCTATCTGGCTCCCGGAGTCGTGCTGATGCCTTCCTATGTCAACATTGGTGCCTATGTAGACAGCGGCACCATGGTCGACACTTGGGCCACAGTGGGCAGTTGCGCCCAGATAGGCAAAAACGTACACCTCAGCGGTGGTGTAGGCATTGGTGGCGTACTCGAACCCGTACAGGCAGCCCCGGTCATTATCGAAGACCACTGCTTCATCGGAAGCCGCTGCATCGTAGTTGAAGGCGTGGTGGTGGAAGAGGAATCCGTGCTGGGTGCCAACACCGTCATCACCGCCAGCACCCACATCATCGATGTCACCGGTTCCGAACCCATAACCATAAAAGGGCGCGTCCCTGCCCGTAGCATCGTCATCCCCGGCAGCTACACCCGACATTTCCCCGCTGGCGACTATCAAGTCAACTGTGCACTCATCATTGGTCACCGAACAGAATCAACCGACAAAAAAACATCCCTCAACAACGCACTGCGCGACTTTGGGGTGAGCGTCTAACCCATTATTATCAATCGCCATGAAAAAATACCTTTTGCTACTTGCCATCCCCTTGCTCTTCTGCTCCTGCAAAAAGAGAACCGACACCTTCGCCTTCAAAGGCACGGTAGTCTATTATCTGGAATGCACCGGCATGGTCTCCAGTATCTCCGAATACGACATGGGCTACATCATCAGCCTCACAACCCCCGACTCCATCGGTGCCGACTTCTCCACCAACAACAACACCACTCACCACAACTGTGTAATCCTTTACCACACCCGTTCGCGGTTCCAAAACGGCGACGTGATAAGTGGACAGATGTACATCGACAACAAGTACTCTCAAGCCTACTGCAACTTCCACCACCAGACCGGTCTTCCCGAAGCCGTGTGCTATTCGCTCGACTAACCTCGCCGCCACCACCTTCCCAACAGCCCATTTCTCCAGCACATCCGTTCTCCCCACAATGCTGTTGAAAAAAAATTGTTGTGTTTTTCCATTATGTGGAAAATATGTACTATCTTTGCAATTTGAATCGGCCTTAGGCCAAAGTATATAAATATTGTCTTTAAAGTTATGAAATTCATCATCAACAGCCTGCTCTTCTCAAAGCAGATTCAGTCTCTCAGCGGTGTCCTTACCAACAACAACACCGTCCCCATCATCAATTGTTTTCACTTTCACCTCGACGAAGGTATGCTGACCATACGTGCCACCGATTTGGAAACCACGTTAATCTCGAAAGTGGAAGTGGAGACTGGCACCATTGACGGACTTACCGACATTGCCGTCCCCTCCAAACTGCTCATCGACATTCTGAAGAGCCTTGACGACGTACCCATCACGTTCAGCGTTGACGATAACAACTACAATATCAGCATCACCTCGGGCGAAGGGCGCTACCGTCTCGCGGGCAAGAACCCCGACACCTTCCCCACCATGCCCGAACCCCACGACACTTCTAACATCACACTGCCCAGCAGCCTTCTTGTCAATGCCATCGGTAAAACAGCCTTTGCCGCATCAAACGACGAAATGCGCCAGCAGATGAGCGGCATTCTCTGCGAAATCAACACCGAGAATATCACCTTCGTTGCCACCGACGCTCACAAACTGGTACGTTACCGCCGCAACGACATCAAGTGCGACAACCCCGTCTCCTTCATCCTTCCCCGCAAACCCATCACCATGATGAAGAACATTCTTGCCACCCACAAAGAAGAATTGGATGTCAATGTGGAATACAACAACACCAATGCTTTCTTCACTTTCGACAACTTCTTCATCATCTGCCGCTTGGTTGAAGGTCGCTACCCCAACTACGATGCCGCCATTCCAAAAGAGAATCCCAACCGTCTCACCGTCGACCGCAATTCGTTCCTCAACACCCTGCGCCGTGTCGGTCTCTTTGCCAACCAAGCCTCCCACCAAGTGCGTCTTTCCATCCAAGAACACGAACTTGTGGTAAGTGCCGAAGACCTTGAATTCTCCAACGACGCTAACGAAAAACTGCCCTGCCAGTACGAAGGCGACCCCATGGAAATCGGTTTCAACGCCAAATTCCTCACCGAGATGGTCTCCAATATCGACAGCGAACAAATCCTTATCGAGATGTCCCATCCCAGCCGTGCCGGCATCATATTCCCCGTTAACGAAGGAAAGGAATCCCCTGAGGATATTCTCATGCTCGTCATGCCTGTCATGCTGGCCAACTAATCTATCGTTTGCCGATTGACACCAAACCCATCACTGAAAAATAAATGGTTCCAGGGAGATTGAAGGCCACTCCAACCCATTCAACCTCACAAACAAACCAAATCTCTCAAACACGTCAATAAAGGTATGAGCAAAAGCAAGGTTAACCTCTGGGAGACACACACCTCCACCATCCTCAGCATCACACTGGTGATGTTCCTTTTGGGGTTGTGTCTGTTAGTGGAATACCATATCTATCGCGCCACACGCGACATGCAAGAACGCATCACCTTCAAAGTCGACCTTGTGTCCGACATATCAAACGAAGATGCCGACACCCTCAAACAACAAATCGAAGCCATACCTTACGTCAAGCATGTTGACTATATCTCCCGGCAACAGGCTGCCGAAATCTTCTCCGAAGACCTTGACGACGACTTTGTAGGTTTCATCGGCTACAATCCCCTCTACCCCTCCATGATGGTCAACCTCTACGCCGAATACCTGCCTGAAACCAGACAGGATGCCCGTGCAGAAAGCATTGCCTGCTTCTCTGCCGATGTCAGCAATCTCGAAAATGTTATCGGCGTCACCTATCAGGAGAATATCGTCAACGAACTCAACGACTTCTTCTTCAAGGCCACATGGTTTCTCATCATCTTCATGGCATTGTTGATACTCATCAGCATCCTCATGATAAGCAGCACCATCCGCATCGCCCTCTATGCCCAGCGCGACACCATCCGCACCATGCAACTCGTCGGTGCCAAGAGCGGTTTCATTGCCCGCCCGTTCCTCTCGCGCAGCATCTGGTACGGACTCCTCGGTGCCCTTATCGCCATCCTTGTTCTGGCCTTGGTCACCGGCATCTTCAACCAGTCTATCGGCGATCTCAACCTGCTGGCACAAACCCACATGGTATGGTATGCAGGCATTGCCGTATGCATCATCGTTCTGGGAATCGTGCTTTCACACCTCTCCACGCTCTTCGCCGTGGCACGCTATTTGCGCAACAACTGTTGATTTTCATTTCATTCATTCAATACAAGCATCTATATCACTATGGCAAAAGAAATCAAAAACCAGGAAGACACCAAACGCGAATTCGCTTTTGTCTTCAACAAAATCAACTATATCATCATGATTGTGGGCGTTGTGCTTCTGGCACTGGGCTACATTTTCCTCAGTGGCGGCGGCTCCGACGACCCCAATGTATTCAATCCCGACATGTTCAATGGCCGTCGCCTCTATCTGGCACCCATCCTCATCATCTTGGGGCTTGTCACCGAAATTGTGGCCATCATGTACAAACCCAAAAACGACTAACCTTAATTCACACTTATCATGGAATGGTTCGAAGCATTAGTGTTAGGCCTTGTTCAAGGTCTTACTGAATATTTGCCCGTCAGCAGCAGCGGACACCTCACCATCGGAGCCCATCTTTTCGGCCTTAATGGTGCAGAAAACCTTGCTTTCACTGTCGCCGTTCATGTGGCCACAGTACTCAGCACCATCGTCATCCTCTGGCGCGAAATCGTATGGATTTTCCAAGATCTCTTTAAGTGGAAATGGAACGACGGAACCAAATATACCGTCAACATCCTTATTTCCATGATACCTGTTGCCATCGTAGGATTCTTCTTCAAAGACAAAGTCGAAGCCATCTTCGGCAGCGGTCTCCTTGTTGTGGGCATTTGCCTCCTCATCACCGCCTCTCTTCTGGCCTTCTCCTACTGGGCAAAACCCCGTCAGCGTGAGAGCATCTCCCTCTGGCATGCCTTCGTTATCGGTATCGCCCAAGCCGCTGCAGTCCTTCCGGGGCTCTCCCGTTCGGGCAGCACCATCGCCACGGGTCTGTTGCTTGGCAACAAAAAAGAGAAACTGGCACAGTTCTCTTTCCTCATGGTCATCCCTCCCATTCTGGGCGAAGCCCTTCTTGATGCCAAAGACATGGCCGAGGTGGGCGTAAGCACCGCCATGGCAGGCCTGCCCACAGCCTCCCTCGTGGTCGGATTCATTGCTGCTTTCATCAGTGGCTGCCTTGCCTGCAAATGGATGATCAACATCGTCAAGAAAGGCAAACTCATCTGGTTCGCCCTCTATTGCGCCATCGTCGGACTGCTGGCCATCGTACTCCCCATGTTCTAATGACACAAGACGAACTGCTCCAAGGCGTTGTCATCCCTGTCGACAAACCACGCCAATGGACTTCCTTTCAGGCCGTCAACAAAATCAAGGCGGCCATTCGTCACGTCTATGGATTGAAGAAATTCAAAATCGGCCACGCCGGCACCCTCGACCCTCTTGCCTCTGGCCTCCTGTTAGTGTGTGTGGGAAAAGCCACCAAACGCATCGATGAACTGCAAGCAGGCACTAAAATCTACACCGGCACCATGGTCCTCGGCGCCACTACCCCCTGCTACGACTTGGAACGCGCTATTGACAGTTACTATCCTTTCGCCCACATCTCCCCCGCTCTGCTCCAATCAGTGCTTCCACAGTTCCTCGGTTCCGTCCAGCAGGTACCGCCCATGTTCAGTGCAGTGAAAATCAACGGCTACCGAGCCTACCAATATGCCCGCCAAACCAGTCCGGACGAAGAAACTCCCTCCCCCACCCCAAAAACCGTACAAATCTACGGGTTCGACATCACAGCCTTTCGTCCAGGCGACCCCGATGCCACCCCCGAGCCCTTGGCACAACCCGCCGAGTGCGATGCTCACCATCTCTACGACCACCCGTTAGGCACCGTCCCGCAACACCTGCCACAGATTGACTTCCGCATCACTTGTGGCAAAGGCACCTATATACGCTCCATTGCCCGCGACTTAGGCCTCGCTCTCGACAGCGGAGCATTCCTCTCCACCCTGCGTCGCGAGCAAGTTGGCGAATACCACGTTGCCGAAGCCGTCAGCCTCGACAACGTGGAACAATTCCTTCTCTCTTAAAAATTATACTTGACCAGAGCACACACACGATGGTTTGCCACCATGTGCAGATTATCATTCAGTGCCACACTGCCATTGGCGGCTTGGTCGCCATAGGTACAGGCGGTCCACTCGTATTCCAGCCCGAGATTGAAATGTTTCAGGTTATAGCTCACCGACGGAGCCACACGCCAAACGCTGTTCAAATGGGTGAAACTCTCACCGGCTTTCATAAATATCAGGTGCCTCACAGCCTGCTCGGTCCCGAAATTATACAAATCCTTCTCAGCACCCAGATTCTTCATATATCCCAAGAAAAGATTGGCGCGGTACTTCTTTCCCACAGCAATATTCAAATAGCTGATAGTGGCACGTAGCGGTGCATACTCCCAGCTGCCATCGGGCAACACACCGGCCACACCATAGCCGTTCAACTGGTTCACATGGCTCGTATTCTGTGCCAACAAAGTACGGAACTTGGCAGCAAACAATCCATCGGTATACTGGAAATAGAAAGTCGGTGTAAACGATGTCAGCCGCTCCTTCACCTGGAAGGCCATCGTTGTCGGCACACCATCCACCATGCCTGTCCTGTACCCCACCGTGCGGGGTTTCAACGTCTGGCAGGTGCTGCCCAACTGGGTATAGATATGCTCGTCGCAGTACTGCACACCAAGAAACGCTTCGGGTATCAATCCCTGCTTTGCATAATCCAGACTGGCCACGCTGCTCCATACCCCGTTCGAGTACGACGGGCCGTTGTACATATATTGCAACTGATAGAGTGCGGAGGCGGTGAACCCCAATCTACCGTGAGTGAAGGTGTAGGTCAACTGCGGCGTGCGGCTGTGGGCGCGGAAAGGAGCTCCCGACGCCATACCCAGCACCTCAGGCATAATGTCACCGCTCAGCGGATGCCAATACTGACCCGCCAGCAACTCCTGTCGCAGTCCTTGGTCGTTGCTCCACGTCAGCTTCACAAAGGCCAGACGCAGGCGCAGCACCGTGTTTGTCGTGCCAAAGCCACCGAAATCGCCTTCCACCTTGCCGCTGGTGGCGGCACCCAGCACATCGGGACCTTCAAGGTTCAAACCGAAGCGTGTAGTCAAGGCCTGGAAGCTCGTCTGCGGCACCGCGTTCAAATCCACCCGCTCCACACCCATCACCTCGCACTCGGCAGAGGTGCCGTTCCACTTCTCGTCGTAAGGAATCATGTTGTACTCGTCACCCACCACCGTATAAGTGTTGCGGGAATCAAACAGCAAATAATTCCGCACAAAGCCGTAAGGCGTAATCTTCACCTTCTTCGGCTTCTCAGTGGTCGCAACTCCCCCTTTCGAGGGTTCTCCCTGCGCAGCAGCCCCAAAGACAACTGCCAGACAAACAATAGATAGTAATGTCTTTTTCATCTTGCTTTATTTTTTATAGTTCTAATATTTTTAACTGATTTTGAATAGTTTGACTAAGCATACTCTTTCTTCCAATCGCCTTCTCAGCTCCGTGCTCGCGGCACTCAGCCTTCCGTTCTCTTCCATCGTATTTTATAAACGGTTATTTTTATAAACGGCTATTCCATACAATTATTGCCTTTCACATATGCATTTTTTATTCCGATGCTTTGTCTTCGCAACCTCGGAGTTGGAAATTCCTTCCATCGGTGTTCCTTCGCTCGTTCTCCCATCGTTCTCCCATCGTTCTTCCTCCACAAAAGGATAAATGAAGGTATATGTAAACGGGAAACGAGGGCGAACGAGCGAGAGAATAGCCACTGAATTGCCTCAGGGCATAAGTTTCCGATTTTGTCAAAATCGGGAAAACCGATTGTCCAACAACCCTTTATTTCTTTCAAAAAAGGGCATTATTGTTAAAAAAGAAGGATCATTCAACGCAATATATAACAAATATTTACAGTCAAAAACGATGTTAAAAGAGTTAAAAAACTTGACAACGGTCTCCGAATTTCGTATCTTTGCACGTTTTTTATGCGACAATAGTATGAAACTTTCTTATTTTAATTTTGTCCTTCCGAAGGAGCTGATAGCCGAGAAACCCACAAAACAACGTGACGAAGCACGGCTGATGGTATTGCACAAAGACACGCAAACCATCGAACACCGCCTGTTTAAAGACCTGTTAGACTACCTGCACGAAGGCGACGTGGTGGTGGCCAACAACACCAAGGTATTCCCCGCATTGCTGTATGGCGAGAAGGAGAAGACCGGAGCAAAAATCACCGTGTTCCTGCAACGCGAGTTGAACAAGGAGATGCGCCTGTGGGATGTCATTGTCGACCCTGCCCGCAAGATACGAATCGGCAACAAACTATATTTCGGACCGAACGAGTCGCTGGTGGCCGAAGTGATTGACAATACCACCTCGCGCGGCCGTACCGTGCGTTTCCTTTTCGACGGCACCGACGAAGAGTTCAACAAACACATCCGCAGCTTAGGCCACACCCCGCTGCCCGAAGAGCTGCAACGCCTGCGCAATATTGAGAATTACGATGCCGAGCGCTACCAGACCATTTACGCAAAAATAGAAGGTGCCGTGGCTGCACCCATCGCCGGACTGCATTTCAGCCGCGAGATGCTGAAGCGTTTTGAAATCAACGACATCAACTGGCAGGAGCTGACCCTGCATTGCGGCATAGGCAATTTCAAGGACATTGAGGTGGAGGACCTCTCAAAGCATCGCATGGATGCCGAGGAAATGCACCTGTCGCAGGAGACATGCGACGCCATCATGAATGCCAAGAACAGGGGCAACAAGATATGCGTGGTGGGTACCACAACGATGCGCGCCATAGAGAGTGCCGTGACCATTGCCGGCAAAGTGAGCGCCTACGACGGATGGACCAACAAATTCATATTCCCGCCCTACACCTTCACCATTGCCGATATGATGGTGACCAACTTCCATCATCCCAAATCGTCACAGTATATCATGGCAAGCACCTTCGGCGGCACAGAGTTTGTCCACCAAGCCTACGAACTCGCCATACGCGAAAAATACAAATTCTCCACCTACGGAGACGCCATGGTCATCCTATAGCACGTATCAATGCGTGAATTATTGCTTGAATGCTTGATTGTGTAAATGCTTGAGTGGCTGGCGCAGTCAAATTACTCAAACAATCAAGCAATCAGACAATCATGCAATCAGACAATCAAACAATCAACAGATAAGTGAAACCATTAGCCGAGATACTGAGACCCACCGACCTTGACACCTACATAGGGCAACAGCACCTTGTGGGGCCTGGGGCGGTGCTGCGCACGCTGGTAGAGAGCGGACATATCCCATCGATGATTTTCTGGGGTCCACCGGGTATCGGCAAGACCACCTTGGCCATGGTTATCAGCAACATGCTGCACCGTCCCTTCTACACACTGAGTGCCATAAGCAGCGGTGTGAAGGAGGTTCGCGAGGTGATTGACAAAGCCAAGAGCGAGGAAAACGCCATCCTGTTTATCGACGAGATACACCGTTTTTCGAAGAGTCAGCAGGACTCGCTGCTGGGTGCTGTGGAAAAGGGTATCGTCACCCTCATCGGTGCCACCACCGAGAATCCCTCGTTCGAGGTCATATCGGCATTGCTGTCGCGTTGTCAGGTCTATGTACTGAAAGAGTTTGGTGAAGCCGAGATGAAGCAACTGCTTGACAGTGCCTTGCGCTACTACGCCTCGCAAGGGCGCCAAGTGGAAGTCAAGGAAGTTGAAGCCCTGTTCCGCATATCGGGAGGCGACGCCCGCAAGCTGCTCAACGCCATCGAGCTGGTGGTGAACAACAGTCCCGAAGGACCTGTTGTGATAGACAACGAGCGAGCCACCAACGTGGTGCAACAGAATCTGGCATTCTACGACAAACAGGGAGAGATGCACTACGACATCATCAGCGCCTTCATCAAGTCGATGCGTGGAAGCGACCCCAACGCAGCCGTCTATTGGTTAGCACGCATGATAGAGGGCGGAGAAGACCCCGTGTTTATAGCCCGCCGGATGCTTATCTTTGCCTCGGAAGACATCGGCAACAGCAACCCCAACGCGCTGCTGTTAGCCAACGCCTGTTTTGACGCGGTGACGAAGATAGGCTATCCCGAATGCCGCATTACACTGTCGCAATGCGCGGTCTACTTAGCCTCGTCGGTAAAAAGCAACAGCACCTACGCGGCTTTAGGCAATGCCCAACAGGTGGTACGCCAAACGGGTGACCTGCCTGTGCCGCTGCATATACGCAACGCCCCGACAAAACTGATGAAACAATTAGGCTACCACGAAGGCTACAAGTATGCACACGACTATGCGGGCAACTTTGTGGAGCAGGAGTTCCTGCCCGACGCCCTGCGCGGCACGAAATTCTATGAGCCCGGCCAGAACCCGCGCGAAGAGGAGACCCGTCGCCAGCTGCGTGCACACTGGAAGGAGAAGTACAACTACTGACAACATCCCGACATGATAACAGACAGGCAGACATACCTCACATACGTAAAAGAGGACTTGAAAGCCTACGGATTGAACCGCGTGAGCTTTTACAACTACTGGTGGATGGACTGCCTGCGGTTTCAGCTACGCCTGCGCAAGATTGAATACCTGCACAACACATGCGGAAAAAACCTGCTGAAGCGGCTGCGGTTGCTGGCGCTCGAGGTGGTGAACCATCGGTTAGCCACACGGTTGGGATTTACTATACCAAAGAACGTTTTCGGTCCCGGGTTGTGCATCGTGCATTACGGCACCATCGTGGTGCATCCCGATGTGCGGGTAGGCAAGAACTGCCGTATGCACCCATCGTCATGTCTCGGCGACTACAATGGGGTTCCCCATCTGGGCGACAACGTCTACATAGGCCCCGGAGCCAAGATTTTCGGCGATGTGACGCTGGGCGACAATGTGGCCGTAGGAGCAAATTCTGTGGTCAACAAATCGTTTGGCAGCAACGTGACCCTTGGCGGAGCACCTGCCCGCGTTGTGGCCGAAAAAGGGGCGATAGAACAGGGAGTCTTCGGTGACAACCTATCAAATGTAACTGCTTGAATTACTGCTTGAATGCTTGATTGTGTTAATGCTTGAGTAAAAACACTCAAACAATCATGCAATCAAAAAAATACTCAAACAATCATGCAATCAGACAATCAAGCAATCAGACAATCAAGCAATCACTAAAACAATCAAGCAATCAGACAATCAAGCAATCAACAATTATTCATCCCATGGCCGATGCACTGCTTACTGTTGAAAACCTGACCAAGTCGTATGGCGACAAACTGCTGTTCGACAATATATCGTTTGGCATCAATGCCGGACAGAAAACTGCCCTCATTGCCCGAAACGGATACGGCAAATCGACATTGCTCAACATACTTACCGGCAAGACCCTTCAAGACAGCGGCAAAGTGACCTTCAGCAGCGACGTGAAGATGGCCTATCTGCCACAGCAGCCTGAGATACTGCCCCACCAGACGGTACGAAGCTTCGTCTGCTCGGTGGAACGCCCCGAACATGAAGACGAATGGACTTTTGAACAACGCATTGAAGAGATACTAAGCCGATTGGGCCTAGCAGACAAACTGGACCAAAGCATGGAGACACTGAGCGGAGGCGAGCAAAAGAAAGCCGCCCTCAGCCGGATACTGATAGACCACACAAATCTGCTGCTACTTGACGAGCCGACCAACCATCTTGACATAAAAATGATAGAATGGCTCGAGGAGTTCCTTTCGCGGCAACATCTGGCGATTTTGATGGTGACGCACGACAGGTATTTCCTCGACCACGTATGTCAGGACATATTGGAAATCGACAACAGCCGTCTTTACCATTATCGCGGACACTACGACTACTATCTCGAGAAAAAAGCCGAACGCCAACACAACGAGCGTGTGGAGGTCGAGAAGGCCAAGAGCCTGTACCGAACCGAGCTGGATTGGATGCGCCGCATGCCTCAGGCGCGCGGAACCAAAGCCCAGGCACGCATAGACGCTTTCTATCAACTGGAAGAGAAAGCCCACACGAAGTTTGACGAAAGCCGCCCGCAGTTGACCGTCAAGACCGAGCGCATCGGAGGGAAGATATTAGAGATGTACAACGTGTGCAAGAGCTACGAGGGGGTGAAGCTGGTGGACGACTACAGCTACACCTTCAAGAAAGGGGAAAAGATAGGCATTGTGGGACCGAACGGTATAGGCAAGTCTACCTTCTTGAACATGCTCACAGAACAACTGAGACCGGACAGCGGACGCATCATTGTGGGGCAAACAATCCGCTTCGGTTTCTACACGCAGGGAGGAATGACCGCTCCCGCCGACCGCAGGGTGATAGAAATAGTGCGCGATGTGGCTGAAAGAATCGAACTGGACAACGGCAAAGAGATGTCGGCACATCAGTTCCTCACCTATTTCGGTTTCGACGACATGACGCAATACAACTACTTTGGCAATCTCAGCGGTGGCGAACGCCGTAGGCTCTATCTGTTGAAAGTGCTAATGTCCAATCCCAACTTCCTAATCTTGGACGAGCCCACCAACGACCTTGACATCTATACGCTCGAAATTCTCGAACAGTTCTTGCGCGACTACAAGGGATGCCTTATCATCGTCAGCCACGATCGTAGCTTTATGGACAACATCGTTGACCACCTGCTCGTATTCGAAGGGAATGGAAGAATCAAAGACTATGCCGGCAACTACACCCAATACCGTGCATCACAGGAATCCCAAAGACGCAGTGAAGCATTGAAAAAGCGTGACGAGAAACCGAAATATGAGCGAACACGCAGCGACAAACCCCGTGCCACATATAAACAGCAAAAAGAATATGAATCGCTGACTATCGAAATTGAAACGTTGAACAAGGAGAAGGCCGAACTGGAAAAGATGCTCAGCAGCGGAGAAGAGAGCGATATTGGCCGTCTTACTGAAGCTTCGCAACGCATTGGAGAAATCATTGATCTGCTCAACGAAAAAGAGCTACAATGGCTTGAATTAGACGAGATTATTAATTAATAAAACACAATCTGAGTTTTGGGGGATAACCGTTCCTTTTTGTCCATCACAAAGGAAAATTCATAAAAAAAGTTAAAAAAACGTAACAAAATCGACTTTTTGTGTCTTATAGGCGTATGGAAACCGAATTGGAACAATTGATGGTTGGATGTCAAAGGAAAGACCCCAAGGCACAGAAGCGTCTCTACGACAAATATGCGCCAAAATTATTGGGACTTTGCATGAGATACACCCACTCACGAGATGAGGCGCAAGACCTGCTCCATGACGGATTCATAAAGATCTTTGAAAGTATTGACACCCTCAGCAGCTCCAAAGCCTTTGAACAATGGATGTTCCAAATAATGACGAACATTTGCCTCAATTACCTGACCCGAAACTGCAACCTTCTATATTCCGACCTGAATGCAATGGATGAATTCCTGCCGGCTCCCGAGGAAGAAGAGGAAGATCCGGAAAGCTACAACGACCTTTCAATGGAGCAAATTGTAAATGCCATACAAACCCTTCCCCCCCGCTACAGATTGATATTCAATCTATGCGAAGTGGAAGAGAGAGACACAAAGGATGTTGCAGCCATTATGGACATGAATGAGAACAATATCCGCCAGTTGCTGTTGAGAGCCCGTTTACTGTTAAGGAATAAACTGAAAAATAGAATTAATACAATATGAACACGAATCTGAAGAATTACGCCACCCAACCCGACCCAGAAGTATGGGAAAGAATAGAAAGGACAATGCACCGCAGAGCGTTGCGCAAGCGCATGACTGCGGTGGCAGGAGTTTTGGCAGTCATTGTCGCCTCGGTTCTTGCCATCACTATGCTACGTACCACGGCATCGGATGAAGCCCCCTCTGTGGCTCAACTTACTCCTGTGGCACCGCAAACCGATGTCAACACTTTTGACCAAGCGCCCCAAGTCGCGCCACAAGCGGCCGTTGTTCCCAGTGCAGAACAACTGGCAGCGCCACACGACGAGGTTGCCGCAAACCGTCCTGCAAGAAACAGAATAGCCAAGTCCGCGACAACAGGTAGCACCGAGGTGCCTGCACCCCTGCCCGCAACAGTTGTCCCCGTCCTGTCCACTCCGCAACAAACTCCAGTTCCCTTAGCACCCATTGCCAACCGGCAGACCGAAAATACAGTCGCAACAACAGAAAACACCACCACGGTTGCCGAAACTGTTGTTCCGCCTGCCACGGAGGCCTCGGCAAGCCAGAGTGTACATCCCGCTGTCAAAGCCACTTCAAGCTCTCCTAACGACGACACCATATTATGGATACCGAATATCTTTGCTCCTTCCTCACCGAATACCGACATCAACAGATTCACCGTCAAGATGAACCAATCATGCGAGTCAATTACCGACTACCGAATAATGATTTTCACACGAAGCGGTCAGCAGGTGTACATATCGCACGACATAAATGAAGCTTGGGACGGCACATTCAAGGGACGTGAACTTCCCCAATCAGCCTATGTGTATGTAATCCAATACACCGACTCACAGAAGCTGAAGCACCAACGCAAGGGCACTGTCACCTTGATTCGGTGACAGACAATGCAGCTTAAACAATCGTAACACCAGATTCTTGTTCGAGAAAAATCAGGGAACCTACACACTTCTTGCGAGAAGGAACAACACAAACAATATCATTCAGCCTGCTGCAAAGAGAGTCTTTGCAGCAGGTCTTTTTTTATCAGACCTATCGAATAATATCGGCATAACGGCCATTCGTCAATGCAACAAGGTCGGCAGGAGCAAGTTCTATCTGATAACCTATTTTTCCGGCACTGACGATGATGTGGTTGAGGGATTGGGCCGAAATATGATAGGTCGTGACATAGGGTTTCTTCATTCCCACAGGCGAGCATCCTCCCCGCACATAGCCAGTCACCTTGGTGATATCTTTCACATGAATCATCTCCACATGCTTTGCTCCCACACTTTTGGCACATTTCTTCAAGTCCAATTCGCACGCCACCGGCACAACGAAGACAAAGAAATCGCCACTGTCGCCTTGGGTGACAAGGGTCTTAAACACACAATCGGGATCCTCGTTAAGAAGGTTGGCTACTGTCAATCCATCCACAGCCTCTTTGCCATGGGGATACTGGTGAGCGGTATAGTCTATTTTCTCTTTGTCGAGAATGCGCATTACGTTGGTTTTAAATTCTGCCATGATTAGTGTTTCGGTTTATGAGGAACTACTATTTGAAAAATGGACTGCAAAGATACGATTTTTTTTGAATTCACAAGCCTCTTGAATGCCTTGTTGAATGAAAGTGTTTTATTGAAAGCTGTTTTTTTCTGTTATTTTCAAAATTAGTTGTATCTTTGCAGTTTGAATTAATGCAAATTATTACCCTTAAACACGTAAAAATAATGAATTCTATTTCTCGAATCGTCAGCCGTTTGACAATTATATTGACGGTGATCGTTTTCACAACCTCATTATCATGGGCAGCTCCGGTGTCCGTCAATACTGCCAAAAAGGCGGGCAAGAATTTCCTCTGCCAGCAGGGATTGATGAAGATGGACGACACGCTGACATTCAATGTTTCCTTTACTTGCCAAGACGAAATGGCAACTCCTTGCTTCTACATTTTCAACTATGGAGCCGAGGGGTTTGTGATTGTCAGCGCCGATGACCGTTCGACACCTATTTTGGGCTATTCAATGAACGGACTATTCAATCTTGACAAATGCCCCACAAACATGAAAGCATGGTTGCAATGCTATGCCCATGAGATTGCTTCGGGCATCGAAGCCCAGGCTCCGGAGGATCCAGAAAAGCTCGCCGAATGGAAAGAGTTGATGACCGTTAAAAGCGTAGCTCCTGACCCCAAGGAGGACAGCTATCTCTTGTCTACAACATGGGAACAAGGTTGGGGGTACAATAGTTACTGCCCTGTGATGAATGGCCGCCACGTGGTTGTCGGTTGTGTTGCAACCGCTATGGCCCAAATCATCAAATATTACGAATATCCACACAGAGGATTTGGCAAAAAGTCGTACCAACACTCGGTATACGGTCCTCAGGCAGTGGATTTCGATACCGTCGACTACGATTACAGCTTAATGCCCGACCACATCGGCTATGGCACATCGTCTGCCGAACGCGACATGACTTCCCGTCTGTGCTACCACTGCGGTGTGGTGGTGAACATGCAATATCAACATGAAGGTCACCCCTCGGGAAGCGGTTCGTATACCTATCTGGTACCTGAAGGACTGAAATATTTCGGCTATACTGATGCAATCTATTACCAACGCGCGAATGTGAACGATGATGTCGCATGGCGAAGGATGATTCGCAACGAGATTGACAATCTTAGGCCAATCGAGTATGCGGGGGTGAACGACGAGGGAGGCCATGCTTTTGTTCTTGACGGCTATAAGGCTAACAACCAGTTTCATTTCAATTGGGGATGGGGAGGCTATTGCGACGGTTTCTATAGCCTGAATACCATGCAAGGCTTTACCTCAAACAATGAGATGGTAATCAACATCAAACCTTCGGGATGGGAAGGGAGTCTCGAGCGATTCTACGTTTCCGCCAATGGTCAAGGCAATGGTACCTCATGGGCTCAAGCAAACAGCGACCTTCAAGCTGCCGTACAGCTCTGTTCGTTGGTTGACAAGGACATCTGGATGCAGGAAGGAACATACTACGGCGACACTACGGCCACCTATGCCTATACGCTGAACGGTAAAGCCAATATTTTCGGTGGTTTTGCCGGCACCGAGACCGAAGTAAACCAACGCAACATTGAACAACACCCCACCATTATTGACGGTTTGTCGAGACGCGGTCTGCTGAAAGCCACTGGTGGAAACATCAGTTCAAAGAAAATCACAATCAATGGTTTGGTGCTTCAGAACGGTTATAGCGAACAAGGGAATGTTATTGAACTGAAGAACAACTACTCTTCACGATATATGACCATCCGCAACTGCGTGAGTGACAACGGTACAATCGTATACATGTATAACGGCCTGTCGCGTAATATGCGAATAACCAACAACAACGCTCCAACCATTTGCCTGCTTAACGATGCCGTTATGCGCCAAAGCCTTATAAGCAACAACAACGGCACTGCGACCGAACTACGAAGCGGCCGCATTGTTAACAGCGACATCGTCAGCAATGCCGGTCTTGGTGTCGCTTTAGGACAGTCATCAAGCCTGGTAAACACCATTGTGTGGAACAATGATTCCTGCCTGAGATTAGATGCCGAGCCTCGTGATACGGCAGTCCGTTATTGTGCTTTCGACTGTGACTCTGCCATCCTCGACAGCACCAGCATCCTTCTATCCACTCAAAACAACCATGCTGAAGGACCTGCATTCATCCAACCTTCCATCGATCGTGGTACCAGCGACAACATTGCCGACGCCGACTGGCATTTGGCTCGTGGTTCTCGTTGTATCGATGCTGGTGTACGTATACAGGAGAGTATCCGCGACGGCGATATGGACGGCAATATCCGTTGCCGTAACAATTTCATCGACATGGGCTGTTTCGAGACCAACTATCCTGTCGGCATAAGCCATACCGAGACCCCTGCTTTTTCCATTCTCCCCAACCCTGCCACCACCCACATATCTATAAAAGGATTCAACGGCTCGGACATACAGATTTTCGACATGACAGGACGTCAAGTCCTCAGCCAACCAACCACAACTGGAGCTACCGTCGTCAACATATCCTCTCTACCCCGCGGTGTCTATTTCCTCAAAGCCGGAGCTCAAACATCTAAACTCATAAAACAATAACTCACAATACACATAACAACATGAAAAAAACACTCCTCATCGCCGCAACTTTGGCAACAGTGTTGCTGAGCTCATGCTCCACACTCAAATACCATTATTCCGAAGCCCGCATTGCCGAGGCCAACACTGACGTGTTCGTCATTCCGCCTACTGTGAAAGTGGATGTCAACCCTCAGGCTTTCGTCGACACATGGGTGTTCGAGGGCCGGGACCTCAAATCGATTGCCACACCCGGAATTTCTATGGAGACCCTCACCCACCGGCTGAAAGTGGCTGCCACGAACAAAAGCCTGCAAAAGCATCAGGGTGACATCCTCGTGGCTCCCCTCTTCGACATTGTTTCCGAACACGACGGACACCGCTACACCGTAACAATCCGTAGCCATGTAGGCAATTTCACCGACTGGAACAAGAACACCGAGGACTACATCGAAATTCAGAAAGCCTACCTCGCTCCCGACCATCAGGTAGGTGCCTACGCACGGTAATAACCGAAAACGTAAAAAGGGAATATAGTTTCCTTTTTATTCTCCGATAAAACCAAAAAAGTTGTACGCTCAATGTTGAACGTACAACTTTTTGTTTTTTTGACTATCTATTTTACTTCGAAATAGGGTGGTCGGCGTGGAATTTCTCTAAACGCTCCTTCAAGTCGGGGAACTGGTCACGCAACACTAAGGCTACGCATGCGCGGATGCCTTGTTTGTGGCTTCCGGTGATGTCGAGGGAGATGGCGCTGATGCCGTAGCGAATCATTTCGTTGAGAAGGTCGATGCCGTCCATGCCAGGATAGCAGAAGGTGAAATAGAAGCCATCGCCTACATCCTCGCCCATATCTTTGTCGTAGACAATATAGAAACCGTTGTCGGTAAACATTTTTTTCATTATCTTGGCTTTCTCGCCATATTCTTTGATGTCCTTGACGAAGTTGAAGGTGCCGTCGTTGGCTCCCTTAAGCATGGCTGCCATAGCATATTGTACGGAATGGGCTGTGCCGGAACTTAGGCAATACAATGTACCGAAGATGAGGGCGCGACCCAACTGTGTCTGGCTGTAGAAGCGGGCAAGGTCGGGGCATTCCATATTGAACAATTTGGGACTGCAAATCATCATGGCAATGCGTTCGCCGGCATAGCTGAACGATTTCGAACCGGAAATCATCAGTACGTAGTTATCCGTATACTTGGCCACGGTGGGCTGGAACGGAGCCTGTCCGGGCACGCTGTAATCCTTGCGGAAATCCATCAGGAAATAAGCGTCGTCCTCAAGAACCACCACACCATACTTGTTGGCCATCTCACCGATAATCTTCAGCTCATACTCTGTGAAGCAGAACCAAGCGGGATTATTGGGACTGCTGTAAATAAGGCATGCCACATCGCCGTCTTTCAACTCTTCTTCAAGTTTGTCGCGCAACTTGTCGCCACGGTATTCGTACACGTCGAAAGTTTTCATGGGAATGCCCAACACGCGGCATTGTTGTTTCTGCACGGGGAACCCAGGGTCGATGAAAAGCACTTTGGTTTTCTTGGCGTCGTAGCGTGTAAGGGTGAGGAAACTGGCGAAGCCGGCCTGCATGGAACCCACGGTGGGCACGCAGCAGTCGGGGGTCACATCTATGTCAAGGAAATTTTTGACGAAGCGTGCCGCCTCTTTCTTGAAGTCGGCGGTTCCGTAAATCTCAGGGTAGATGGATGCCACGCCACTCTTAAGAGCTTCTATCTGGGCTTGTACACCCACCTGAGGAGCCGGCAATCCGGGAATACCCATTTCCATCTTGACGAAACGGACTCCTGTCTCTTTTTCCACGTCTTGTATCATCTTTCTCATTTCGCGGATGGAGGCTCTGCCTGGATTGGCAATCTTGTTCTGTCGGGCAATCCTGTCGATTGTCTCTTTCTGTATAGGTATTTGTGTCATAATATTATAGTTTATATTGATATGTTTACTGTTTTATTTTGTTGCAAATCCTTTCAATTTAGCGGCATTAATGGGGCTGACTTCTTTCACTATGTCATACACCTGTTTCTGTTCGTCGGCAGGGGCGGGAGTGAAAATACTCACTAACTCCGAAATCTTCACATCCATGAATTGCTGTACGGACAGCAATCCTGAACGGGTCTTGTGTACCTGCTGCAACCGTCCCAACGCAGCAATGATATTCTTCCTCGCCGCGGGCTGGTCCTTTGTCATCATGTCCAACCCCATGCGGTGATACTCGTAATACACCATGTGCAAATCGGCATAGGCCGAATTGGTGTGATTTTCCATAAACCAGTAGCGTGCTTTCTGGCTTTCGCGCCCGCTCCACCCTTTGTATTGCTGCTGGGCGTCCGCTGTCTGGCACACCGTGCGTGCCATCTCGAAAAACTGTTCACCGCCGTTGGGGCCGAAACTGTCGAAATATATGCCCAGCATCACATACACATAGTAGGCCACTGCCGAGGACAAATTACTATAGAAAGTGTTGGGGTCAAAATCCAACGACTGGTTCTCGTTGTACGAAAAGATGAAATCGGCCGATTCGATATAATTGAACAAACCCGTGGTATAGGTAGAATTGTAAACAGGCCGGCGCAACTGCACCGAAATCTGACCCTTAAAATCTGTGAGGCTTGTCCGCTCGTTCAATATCAAGCTCATCGAGCATTCTATCTGTTCCTGCTGGCTAAGTTCGAGGGCTGTCCAACGGCGCTGGTTGATGAAATCTTCCAATGCCTGTTTCATATTGTCGAAAACACGCTTGTCAGTTGATTCGAAGGATTGGGTGGTGGACATCAGTTTTTGATAGTTGACCGATACGGCACAACGGAACTCTTGGGCGCGTACTACGCCCAAGTTCAACACAGCCAACACTATAAGGGCAACTCTTCTTAGCATATTACTCTGCAAATATACACATTTTTTCCGACACAAAAGTTAAAAACCTCTGTAAAAACAATAAAATCGAACAAAAAAGCCTATCTTTGCATCTGAAAAATGTACTGTCCCTGTCACTTTTCGGTACAGAAGTGGCTCTAATGTCAGTAAACGAAAATCAAAATCACCCCGAAAAATGAAACGAAGCATCTTCCTGTTCATCCTGCTCTGCACACAGACCCTTGTTGCACAGACCCCGAGCGACTCAAACACCAACAGCAAACCACCGAAAGCTTCGACGGCATCCATCATCGACTCCCTCGTCAAAGCAAAAGCCTACGCCGATGCTTATGCACTCCTGCAACAGGAATACACCTGTGCCAAAGTCGAAGGTCGGTCCTACGACCTTCTGCGGGCAGCCTGCGGCATGGCCACAGTGGGCAAGCAACTACCCACTAACACCGATATCGAAGCCCTCCTGCGTCACACCCTTCCCTATCTCGCCCCTGCCGAAAAGGCGCTTTGCCACAGCCTGCTGGCAGGCACTTATGCCCAAGTCCTGCGCAACCGCAACCAAAACAGATTAACCAATCAAGATCCCCCATGTCCCAACAACCTTGACGACACCGTTTACAGCCAATGGTGCAATGAGAAGCTGTCCACCCTCATCCTGTTCCATAGCCAAGCTGCCCTCTCCACCCCTGCCACTCTGCTGCAAAGCATAAAGATGAAAGACTACGACTTCCTCGCCACCCACGACACCCTGAACGACTACTCCGCCCTCACTCTCTACGAAGCCGTCTCCTACGACGCCATCCACAACATCGTAGGTTCCGACCTCCTTTTCAATGGCTCCACGCTTGTCTACAGCGACAGCCTCTACCACGCCCTGTGCAACCCCTTTGTGCTGGCCGCCATGCCCAAGCTCCAAGGCAATGCCACCCTGACCAAACTCGCCATACTGCAAGAGGTGGCAAAATACCTTATCCACAACGGCACCGATACCAACTCCACACAATGGCACACCCTCTGCCGCGAGCTCCACACATTCATCGACCACTACGCCAACGCCTACCGCCAAAGCAACTCCATCAAATTCCGCTCACTGCCCTCGGCCAGATTAGATGTCGGCCCCATTGTGGCCCCGGGCAGCGGGTGTTTCTTCACCTACACAGGCGACTCCGACACCACCCTCTATCTCCGCATACTGCCCTCCATCAGCAAAGCTTTCGACACCTTGCCCTCCAACAAAAAGCTACGCTACGCCCTCTCGCAGCCCGCCTTGCACAGCCTCACCGTGCAAGTGCACAAACCTATAGCCGGCAGCCAACACAAACAACGCTACCATTTCCCCTCACTCCCTGCAGGCGACTACTCCATGATTGTCTCCGAAATGCCCTTCCCTGCCGCTCTCGACATCCCCGACAGCTGCTTATCCGAGGTCTTCCTCTACACCTTTTCCTGCCAAACGGCCGCCATCGAACCCATCTCCGAGTCCCACGGCCAAGGTCTTGTGATGAATATTGAAACAGGCCAGCCCATCCCCGACATTCCTGTCACGATGAAGGGGAAATACTATTACACTAAAAATCCCGACTCCGACAGCCTTACCCTCACCACACTCACCGACACCCTCGGCCGCTTCAATTTCAGTCCCCTCATGCCCATTGGGGAGTACACCTACCCCATTTACAGCATCACCCATCAAGGCCACCCCATCACCGTCAAACTCGGTGCCCAGACGTATAACATTGTCAGTCGCGAACAGATTGACCCTGACGGGGAAGACGATGACTCCGACACGCTGGTTTCCTTCTTCCTCAATGCGCCAGTCTACCGCTACTCCGACACCGTCCGTTTCACTGCCATGGTGCAACGCAGCACCCCCAAAACCAACCAGCCGGTCCCCAACCACCGCGTCAGAATCACCTTGTCGGCAGACTACTACTCCGATAGCATAACCTCCCTGAACCTCACCACCGACAACATGGGCTGGGCAGAAGGCTGCTTCATCCTGCCGCAAGTGCTCAATGCCAACAAAAACTACGACAACCGTCTGTACCTAATAGCCTACGACCACGATGGCAACAATATGGGAACCGCCTCTTTCTCGGTCGACAACTACACCCTCCCCACCCTCTCGCTCTCGCTCAACACCACCGCCGACACCCACCTCTACGGCCAACCCGTCACCATAAAAGGCCGTCTCACCTCCCGCAACGGCTCTGCGGTGGCTCCCTCCTCGGTCACCTATACCCTGACCCAGTCTTTCGGTTTCGCCCCTTGGATGAAGAATGTCGGCTCCGAACACGACGAGGGCTCGTTCGTCGTCAGCTCCGGCGAACTGCCAACCCAGCCGGACAACCAAGGTGCCCAGATAGGCGACTTCACCTTCCAATTCACCCCCGTCAAATACGACTTCCTCCCCTATCTCGACGGCGAATATGCCGAATATCTCTTCACCGTAACCGCAACCGACCCTACTGGCGAGACGGTCAAAGAAAGCATCGCAATAAACGTGGGCGACTATACAGGGTCTTTCTCCATCAACCAATACAGCTCTTCATCCAACAATATTACAGGCGACTATAACTCACGTTATATCGGCAGCCTCGACGACATCGATGTCAGCTGCAAAAGCCTTGACAACAGTCCATTGTCCTCCACCGCGCTCCTCACCATCGAGAACGTCACAGCATCGGGAACGCCCATACCCTCAAACCCCTCCCGCGTGTGGCAGGGCGAAATATCCATCCCCGCCACGACCAGTTTCGTGCCGCTCTCCAACCTCGTTCCGCCCATCCACCTGCCCGACGGGCACCTTCGTCTCATCCTCTCCTCGGCCAATCCTCACCTGCACCCCGACACCCTGCAAGTGTCGCACCTCAGTTTCAACGCCCCCATGCCGCTCGACAGCCTGACGCTCTTTGCCTCGACCGAGAAAAAACAATACCACCCGGGCGACACCCTGCGCCTGCGTGTGGGCTCAACTGATAAGATTTCGGCCATGCTGCTCATCAACTGCGGTGAAACCATCGTCATGCTCCGCCACCTGCGCCTCGACTGTGGCTTCACCCATATCGCCCTCCCCATCCAGAAGCAATGGTCGGACAGAATATGCATCTCCATCCTTGCCTACCACCAAGGGCAACGCTTTTCTGGCTCAGCCGACGTAGACATACTGCAACCCGTACCCCAATTGAAATTGCAATGGCTCGAACCCGAAGCCCTCAACTTTACCCCGGCCGACTCCGGCTTCCGTCTTCACAAGCTCTTTGCCGGTGCCCCCGTCCGCTGGCGGCTGCGTGTCACCGACAGCCTCGGCAACCCCGTGCAGTCCATCTTGGCTCTCACCGCCTTCGACGAAGCCATCAACCATCTCGAACATGTAGGCCAACATAGTTTTTACCCCCAACAGGCATACCGCTATCATCATTCTCCCCGATACGAGTTTATCGGCAGTGGGTACAGAGACAATCGCAGTAGACTTACAATTGGCAATCAGACTAAAGAAAAGCAGCGACCTTTCTACCGCCTGAGTCTGTCCAACAGCTACCGCTATCGTACGCCGATGGTAAACTACCTCGACCAGCGCTGGGTCATGGCACTCCTCTCGGTTGGCACACACGGCTACGATGCTATTTATTGTGTTTCAGCGTCTATCATTTCCGACAATTATTGGGGCAAAGTGGACAACCTCGCGCAACCCCAAGGCACCATCCGAAACGACCTCTCGCCCTACGGCCCCTGGTTCGGTCGCCTGCACAGCGACCGCAACGGCATTGTCGACATCCGTTTCAACGCTCCTCAACGGCTCGCCCGCTGGTGGCTCAGCCTCATAGCCATGTCGGGAGACGGCACCTTCGTCAAACGCGCCAACCTCTTCGATACCTACCGCGACATCATGCTCATGCCCAACGTGCCGCCGTTCCTCTATGCAGGCGACAGCACCGCCCTAGCCCTCCGCGTCGACCGCATGGACGGCGCCACCACCAACGGCCTTGCCGTCCGTATGTACAACGGTGTCAAACTAAAAGGAAAACCGGTAGCCGAAACCCTGCTTGCCGGAGCCACCACAGCGCAATTCCCCATCCAGGCACCCCGCACCCTCCTACCGTTAGCGCCGAAGTCCCGCACCTTCACCTTCGCCATCGGCGACCCGCTGCACAACGACATAGTCCTCGATGCCCAGACCTCCACCCTCTGCCTGTTGCGCCATCCCCGCCTGCACGCCAACGCCTATCCCTCCGTCGCCAAGGACTACCGCACCCTCACTAACCGTTTCCGCGGCATATTCTACCCCTACGACCGTGCCAAGTCCGACAACATCAACAATCTCTTCGACTCACTGTATTATGCCGTCGTCTTCAACCGCCCCAACGCCGACTCGCTGGTGCAAGTGCTCACCGATGTACAACTGCCCTCCGGCGGCTGGCCCTGCATCCGAGGTCAGAAGTCCCTCTTCAACGAAAGCTCCGCCATACATAACCTCAACATCATCATGCAACTGCAACAACACTGTCCCCACTTCACCATCCCCGCCGCCTTCAACATCAAGCGGGCGGTAGAGACCACCGACAGTCTGATGTTCCAATACTGGAAACACTTCCCCAAAACGACCAACAACGCCGCTCAATGGATAACCCTTCGCCGCCACTTTGCCCAATATCCGCTCGACACCGCCTACTACGCCATGCGCGACAGCCTGCATTCCAACATCTTGAAGAAAAACCCCGACCAATGGGTCATCCCCTACCTTTACCGCAGCGGCGACACGGCATTGGCACGGCAAATGGCCAAGAACATCGTCCAATCATCCGTCTACGACACCGCCCATCCCGAACAAGGCCGACGCTGGAAACACTTCGACCACAACTCGATGCTGATAAACCTCTACATCGACATATTCGAAGAGGTGCTGCACGACACCGCCTTGGCCGACCAAGTGCGGCAGCGCATACGCTACTTAGCCCCCACCACTCATTGGGACGACATGCACCGCGCCCGCCTTGTAGCCCGCCATCTGCTGCCCGCCGGGCAACCCGCCCTCTCGTCTCTTGGGAACCATGACCAGACACCGCTGCAGAAATCCGAACCACGTATCACCCTCAGCCGCGAGATAATCAACACATCGGCCAAAGCCGACACCACCTCGACCATCGGCGAACTCACCATTAAGCTGACCCTCACCCTCAGCCGCCCCATGGACCGCCTCTATCTGCGCGCCCCCATGGCCGCCTGCTTCGCATCGCACAGCGAGGTCACCGTAGTCTCCACTACGGCTGAAAACAGAAACTGGATAGAAGTCAAAAGCCTCGACGCCAATCTCGGCTCCGTAGCCGCCTCACCCTCCGAACCTGTCAACTGCCTCGACATATACATCAAAGAACTTCCCGCCGGCACCCACACGCTGATGTACACCGTAGTAACCGACCGCCAAGGGCGTTTCCACCTGCCCGCCGCCACGGTGCAATGCCTGTCCGTGAACCCCGCCGACCTCGGCAATCCCGCGCTCCGCGCCGCCACCAAAACCGAAGTCATAGTCAGATAGACCCGCCTTCTCGACCCATAACGGTCATCCGGCTTTATCGCAAACCGACCATTAGGTTCTATGGAGCCATTCCCCGTCCCGACGGATAGAAGGGGATTCAATAACTCTTCCTCCACTCCTTAGTCCTCAGTTCTCNNTTCTCCCATCGTTCTCCCATCGTTCTCCCATTACAAAAGGAGAACTGAGGTAGAATTAAGGTCGAGAGGAGGAAGAAAAAACGAGCCAAGGACGGTGCAGAAAGAATTTTGGCGTAAATTTGGACAGGATGACGGAAATGGTGACACGGTTTATAATGCGAAATTGCGATAACCAAGCATACAAGTTGATATGTAATGAGTCGGGACAATATCCAGATGAGGCATAATGGCAAATTGGAACCCGGCAGCAATCTTAACGTTGAACAACCATTCCCACACCGCCGTTTATACGAATACAATCAATTGCCTCACAGACTATTATTATACCGGCAAGGGTTACTAACAACAGGCGTGGAAAAAAGGGCTGTTTTTTGACGGAAAAGTGGTCGATATGTCAGAAAAAATTCGTATCTTTGCAAATTCTTATTGACTAATATCAAAACATATCAACGGATAAACATATCAACAGAATATGAGCGAATCAACACAACAGAAGAACGAATACAGTGCGAGTAATATCACCGTTTTGGAGGGTTTGGAAGCCGTGCGCGTGCGTCCCGCCATGTATATTGGTGACGTGAATTTCCGCGGTCTGCACCATCTGGTATACGAGGTGGTGGACAACTCCATCGACGAGGCTTTGGCAGGCTACTGCAACAAGATATATGTAAGCATCAACGAAGATAACAGCATCACTGTTGAGGATAATGGCCGCGGTATTCCCGTGGACATGCACGAAAAGGAGCATCGTTCGGCCCTGGAGGTGGTGATGACGGTGCTGCATGCTGGCGGCAAATTCGACAAAGGCAGCTATAAAGTGTCCGGCGGTTTGCACGGTGTGGGTGTGAGTTGCGTGAACGCCCTCAGTGAGCACATGATTGTGAACGTCTACCGCAATGGAAAGATATACCAACAGGAATACAGCAAGGGCAAACCCCTCTACGAGGTGAAGACCGTGGGCGACACCGACAAGACCGGCACCCGCATCACCTTCAAGCCCGACAGCACCATATTTACCACTACGACCTATGACTACGGCACGCTGCTGGAACGCATGCGCGAGCTGGCATATCTGAACAAGGGTATCGACATCACTATTGAAGACAAAAGGGAGCAGGAAGAAGGCAAACAGCGGAGCGACCATTTCTATAGCGAGAAGGGTCTGCGGGATTTCATCGCCTATTTAGACGAGAACCGCGAGAAGCTGATGCCTGAGGCCATCTACATCGAAGGCGAGCGCAACGGTATCCCCATCGAAATTGCGATGCAGTACAACAATACGTACAATGAGAACATACACAGTTATGTGAACAATATCAACACCCACGAAGGCGGTACCCATCTGGCGGGTTTCCGCAGCGGACTGACACGCACACTGAAGGCCTACGCCGACAAGAGCGGTATGCTGGCCAAGGCGAAGGTGGAGATATCGGGCGACGACTTCCGCGAGGGCTTGACTGCAATCATTAGCGTGAAGGTTGCCGAGCCCCAGTTTGAAGGGCAGACAAAGACCAAGTTGGGTAACAATGAAGTGCGCGGAGCTGTGGACAGCGCTGTGAGCGAAATGTTGGAGAACTATCTGGAGGAACACCCCAATGAGGCAAAGACCATTGTGGAGAAGGTGATTCTGGCGGCACGTGCCCGTCAAGCCGCCCGCAAAGCAAGGGAAATGGTGCAGCGCAGCAACGTGTTCAGCGGTGCCGGACTGCCAGGCAAATTGGCCGACTGCCAAGACGGCGACCCCGCCATGTGCGAGATATATTTTGTCGAGGGTGACTCGGCAGG
>DBXQ01000029.1:24068-24199 GCA_002309955.1 Bacteroidales bacterium UBA1208 | reverse complement strand
GCTTTCGAGAGCGAGGAGATTCGCAATATCTATACCGCCTTGGGCGTGACGGTGGGCACACCGGAGGACAGCCAGGCGTTGAATCTGTCGAAACTGCGTTACCACAAGGTTATCATTATGACGGATGCCGA
>DBXQ01000029.1:734-23902 GCA_002309955.1 Bacteroidales bacterium UBA1208 | reverse complement strand
TACAAAGGTCTGGGTGAAATGAATCCCGAGCAGTTGTGGGAGACGACCATGGATCCGGAGAACCGCCAGCTGCGACAGGTGACCATCGAGAACGCCGCGAGCGCAGACCGCGTGTTCAGCATGCTGATGGGCGACGACGTGCCTCCCCGCAGGGAGTTCATCGAGCGCAACGCCACGTATGCCACCATTGATGCGTAAATTTTGTACTCATGCGTACAAAATCCAAAAATAGCACAATATGGATTCAATAGTTTTCCAAAAACTACTCACCAATGAGGTGGCGACATACAAATCGTTACTCGAAACAGAAAACAACGATTGGATTGTTAAGGGATTTATTGACATTAATAGGAATGTTTACACAATTACCAATGATACTAAAGTAGTATCAAAGATAATTGAAATCATTCTTATTCCTCATTTGGATATGTTCGCCAAACGTAATGGCCTCACACTCGAACTACCTTCAGCTCAGAACTATTACCCAGACCTGACGTTCAAAGATAGTGAAGGAAACTTATTTGCCGTTGATTTCAAATCAAGCTACTATGATGATAACAAAAAAGTAAACGGACTAACACTTGGTTCATACTGGGGATACTTTCGCAATCGCGATACGAACAAGAACACAGACCATCCATATAATGACTATAAATGCCACCTGGTATTAGGTATGCTGTACAAGCAAAGCATCACCAATAGCAATGAAAAGTCCATCTATTCTATAAATGACATCAGCATAATCAAATCTGTCATTGAACAGTTTATCTTCTTTGTACAACCGAAGTGGAAAATTGCCAATGACCGACCAGGAAGCGGCAATACACGTAATATTGGTGGAATAGTTGAAATTGACAAACTCGTTAATGGAGAAGGTCCTTTTGCCGAATTGGGTGAAGATGTTTTCGATGACTACTGGATGAATTTCTTTAATACCACTGATGCACGAACAGCGGGTATTGGGAAGCCTCAGTACAACAACCTTGCATCATATAAAGACTACTTGAGGAGACATCGAACCTTACACAAAAAAATACAAAAGAAATAATACTATGCCAACTGTCATTGTTCCTCCCATTAAATCTCAGGGTATCAAAACCAAACTGGTACCTTGGATTAATGACTTGGTTCTTTCTGCAGGGGTAGATTTCAACGCACGTTGGATTGAGCCATTCTTCGGTACTGGTGTAGTCGGTTTTAACTCTCCTATGCATGGAACACATATCGTAGGAGACTCCAATCCTCATATCATCAATTTCTACCAAGGGATTCAGCGTGGTGAGATCACCCCTGACACTATGCGAGCATATCTATCCGAAGCAAGTCGGAAACTATCTGAATCCGAAGAAAACGGATACGCATATTTCCGCTTTATTCGTGACCGCTTTAACTTCGAACACAGTCCATACGATTTCATTTTCCTCTCTCGTGCAGGATTTAATGGCATGATGCGATTCAATCGTCATGGTGACTGGAATATTCCTTTCTGCAAAAAACCAGACCGTTTTGCACCTGCATATATTACTAAAATATGCAATCAAATCCATCATATCGCTCACATAATCCGACAAAAAGAATGGGAATTCAACAACGTGGATTTCATTCAAACCATTGAACGCGCCAAACCAGGCGATATAATATATTGCGACCCACCCTACTTTGGACGCTATGTGGATTACTACAATGGCTGGACAGAACAAAATGAAGTCGAATTATTTGAGGCATTATCACGCACTCCCGCAAAATTCATTCTCTCCACATGGCATCATAACGACTATCGATCCAACGAAATGATTCAACGTTACTGGGGGCAATTTAACATCACTACCAAAGACCATTTCTACCATAATGGCGGCAATATTGAAAACCGACATTCCGTAGTAGAAGCATTGGTATTCAATTTCGACCTTCAAGAAAAGCAACAAATTAAATCAATTAGGCAATTGGAGTTATTTGAAGAGATAGCATAATTATTTTTCACATAACCCATTTTTTTTTAGAATTTGGAATGCACATGTTCCAATTCTTTATAAGACAAACATATCAACAATAAAATACCATGGATAAAAGAAATCTCTTACTTATTAGCAACAGCACCATGCGAGGCGAGGCTTATTTGGGATGGTGCAAGGACATGATTGCCGACTTTTGCAAGCGGCATAATGTGAAAAAAGTTTTGTTTGTGCCTTACGCCGGCGTAAGTCTGGCCGAGGGTGGACTGACCAAAAGCTACGATGCTTACGAGGCAAAAGTGGCCAAGGTGTACGCCGAGTTTGGCGTGAAGCTGACGAGCGTTCACCACAAGGCGTTGCCCATCAATGCTGTGTACGACACAGACTGTGTGGCTGTGGGTGGCGGCAATACGTTCCATCTGGTGCGCCAGCTGCAACGCACAGGCTTGATGCAGGCCATCCGTCAGCGTGCTTTCGACGGCATGCCTTATATGGGCTGGAGCGCAGGCAGCAATGTGGCCGGTCCGACACTGTGCACTACCAACGACATGCCCATTGTGATGCCCGATTCGTTCGACTGCATGGGATTGGTGCCGTTCCAAATCAACCCGCACTACACGGACTTTTTCGACCCGAAGCACGGCGGCGAGACCCGCGACGACCGTCTGAAGGAGTACATCATGGTGAACCCGAAGGCTACCGTTGCCGCCATTCGCGAAGCTACTGCTCTGCTGCTTGAAAACGGAGTTCTGAAACTTGTCGGAAAGCCCAACAAGATGAAGGTGTTCAAGACCAAGATGGAGAACACCAAAGAGTATGCTCTCGAGGACAATCTGAACTTCCTGTTAAAGGCTTAGTTGAATGTGTTAATGTGTTAACGTGTTAATGTGTGAATCGATTAACGAATTAACACATTAACGAATTAACGAATTAAAAATGAAGTGGTTCATCAAATGCTTTAAGCAATATACGGACTTCAATAGCCGTGCCCGAAGGAGTGAATACTGGTGGTTCACGCTCATCAACTTCATCATCTCGATAATCCTGTTTATATGCTGGATAATTCCTGTGGTGAAGATGGGTATAGACGCCGGGGAGATTGATGATATGGAGTTGGTGCGCATCACGCTGGGTAGTCCGTTTCTGTATCTCTATCTTATATACTATCTTGCGGTGCTTATCCCCAGCATCGCCGTCACGGTACGTCGCTTGCACGACATCGGCAGATCCGGATTCTGGTATTTCCTGTTTCTGGGTGGCTCACTATTAGGTTCGATAGGCAGCATGCTCCAAGAAACAAACATGGGTCTGACCATTTTCTTTTATTGTGCCAACCTGGCCATATGCATCATCCTCTTGGTGTGGATGTTCACTGACTCGCAGTATGGCGAGAACAAGTGGGGTCCAAATCCCAAGGGCGAAGGCAACCAGAACGAGGCAACCACCACAGAACAATAATTCGTGGCGATACAAAAAAAGAGCCGCACACGAGGATGTGCGGCTCTTATATTTTTGCCAGGTGGGCCTATTATAGGTCAGCGGCAGTCCTGTTCGAGAGCGGCCACCATGGTTTCTGCTCCGGCAAAGATTTCGCTAATGCGGGTACCGACCATGTAGGCAGGAGTCGTGTAGACACGGTGTTGACTGTCGACACAAACCTCGGTGACATCACGATGTTGGACATTGGCTCCCAATTGGGCAGCAATCTTGGAGGCTGAGTTATCCATGCCAAGAGTGAGGGCGACCCCTTCATTACCCAAAACTTTAGCAAGCACCATGGGTGCAATGCACATGGCAAGGATAGGTTTGCGGAGACGATACATGTCAAGAATGGCTTTTTCGACATCGGGACGGACAGTCATGGCTGGGCCGTCGAAGGCGAAAGTGGAGAGGTTGCGAGCAGCACCCATGCCACCGGGAAGAGCCAGAGCATCGAAATCGTCGGGACGGAACTGCGAGAGGGGTTTGATGTCGCCACGAGCGATGCGGGCAGACTCGACAAGGATGTCGCGACGGTCGCCATGTTCATTGCCGTCAAGATGGCTTACAACGGTGTACTGGCCTTCGGGAGCGAAGCACTGATAGTGCCAGTCACGGCGGTCGATGGCCAAAAGGAGTGAAAGGGTTTCTTGCAACTCGCTACCATCGCGGTTGCCACAGCCTGAAAGGATAATTGCAATGTTCATATTCCTATAATGTTTTCGATTTTATCAATGTCGTTAATATTGTATAAACGGGCGTTTATAGATTGCACATCGTTGCTACCGGCTTTCTGGATGAGTTCGTTCTGGATAGAAATAAATGACTCGAGTTGCCGGCAATAGACGTAGATTTCGGAGGTGTGGTTGATGACCTTGATGGTGATATAGCCTTTCTCAAGACGGGAATAGGCCTTGCGGATATTGCGGTAGGGTTGGATGAGCGGAACAACTTGATTGTCGAGACGGCGATACTCATCAAATAGGTGGATGGCTTGAATGCATTTGGTTTCCGTTTCAAGAAATTCTTTCAGTTCAGAAATAAAGCGACTGCCGTCTTGTACACTGATAAAAGAAGGGGTGAGAACCACCTGCTTACGAATAGTCTGCAAGCCGTTATAGACGATGATGTGGGTCATCCATCCCTTACTGATGGTGTCCTTGAGGCGGTCTATCTCTTTGCGGAGCTCGATAATGGTATCGTACTGACGCTGAAGAGTCTCGAAATTTTCAAGTTCGAGACTGAAACGGACAGCATCGTCAATAGAGCGATAGGATGGTTTAGGTGTGGCAGACTTAGGATAAAGGTCGTTCACCATCTTGGAATAAGCCTTTGATACATCGGCATAGCGAATGGCACAACGGCTGTCGATAGAATCGCCATGCTCGCGGATAAGTGACAAGCGGTTATAGTCGCGCAAATAACTGTCTTGAACTTCGATGAACTCTTTCATGTGGTTGATGAAAGCATCAGCTTGGGATTTTGTAGTGAACGCAGGGACAGTGTTGATGCTTGCGACCACCTCCTGATATGTCTTGACCACTTGACGGAAACGGGAGCCATAGAGGAGACTGATGCGCTCGGAGTTGGCGGATATTTTCTCGCGGAGGTCAACAACATTCAAATAGCAGTCCTGCACATGCAGAACTCCTTTCAAACTGTCAATATATCCATAATACCCATCAATTGAAGAGAAACTGATTGGAGCTGGAGGAACGGCAGCTATGCGCTGATAAGAGCGGAGGACATCGCTGTGGGTGTGGCCACAACGTATCTTCAATGTATTATAGAAGTTCTTGATTCGATTACGGTAACTGCCAGTGCCAAGGAGATTGTCAATAAGATGGTTCTGGAAGACAACAAAACGATCGAGATTATTGATATATGAATCGTCGACTATGCTCTTGGAGAAATCATAGCGATTGTAAACAGAAAGGTAAGCATAGTAGATGTCCTTCAGTTCCTTTTTTCTTTCAGCGTCGCTGATGCCGAACCCCTCGCAGGCACTGACAATTGTACGATGAAGACGGGAGATCGTGTCTTTCCACATGTTGACAGCGTTCTGCTGAACCATGTCCTTATGGTAATGCTCTTGTTCGATAAAAGAGTGAGCTTTGCGCAGGGCAAACGACGACAGGTCGTTGAGTTTCTGTCTATAGAAATTGTAATCTTTCAAGCAAGTCCGATCATCGATCCAAACAGAATCACCCACATGACGACAATCATAAAGCATCATATTTTGAAAGGCCAACACTCGCGCATTGAGTGTCACGCAAGAGTCGGTGAGTGCGTGGTTGCTGACTTGAAGGCTGTCGAAATAACGAGCTATGACATTCGTATCATCAAGGAAACGGGAAGGTATTCCGAAAGTAGGTGCATAGTCTTTGACGGAAAGGAATACTGCGTCCTGCGCCCGCAACCCGGCAAGCGATATACAAAAGATGGCAATAATGAAAAGCGACTTCTTCATTATAGATGTTGATTGTTTAGCTAAAGATTATTCACCATAGGAACTACCATCAAAACAATGGGTACAAAGGTCGCATTTGGGCAGCGCAATAGCCTTGCAAACTGTATCAAGACTGTTGAATTTAAGCGTATCGACACCAACTGTTTTTCTGATAGTTTCAACAAGATTCTTGTATTTTTCAGTAGTTTCGTCACGATAGGCTTCAAGATTGCGGACTTCACCGCCTTCCAATTCTGCTATGACACGGCGGGTGATGAGTTCGTTATCGGTCTTGGAAGTCGAGAAGTTGAGATAATTACAGCCATAAAGCAACGGAGGACAACTGATGCGGACATGGATGCGTTTAACTCCATTGGCATAAAGCATACGGACTTGGTCTTTGAGCTGGGTACCGCGGACAATACTGTCATCACAGAACACCACTTCCTTGCCCTTAAGGACCTTGTGAGAGGGTATGAGTTTCATTTTAGCCACCAAGCTGCGTGCTTCTTGATTGTCCGGCATAAAGCTACGCGACCACGTCGGTGTGTATTTGAGGATACCGCGCTTGTATGGTATGCCTTTGCCGACAGAATATCCGAGAGCCATTCCCACTCCCGAATCGGGAATGCCAGATACATAGTCTGCATCGACATCATCGTGCTTACCCATCTCCTGACCAAGACGGAAACGGACTTCTTCAGAGTTAATATCTTCATACTCACTGGCAGGGAACCCATAATATATCCAGAGGAAAGAGCATATCTGCAGTTTGTCGTTGGGAGCAATGAGCTGTTTGATGCCTTCGGACGAAATCATTACTGCCTCACCTGGTTTCAAGAAATATTCAGTTTGATATCCAAGGTTGACATAGCTGCAAGTTTCAGAGGCTACGGCATAGTCGCTGTCGCGACGACCCACTGCCAAAGGTGTACGGCCATAACGATCGCGCACAGCAATAATACCGTCATTGGTCAGAATAAGAAACGAAACACTTCCACTCACTTTGCTATGGACATTGCTTATACCATCGGCAAACGACTTACCTTGGGTAATAAGCAATGCGATAAGTTCGGAGGGATTGGTCTTGCCCATGCTAAGCTCTGTGAACTGCTGATTCTTGGCCAGACAGATTTTCTCCAGCTCAGGGATATTGTTAATACGCGATACCGTGCACACGGCAAAACGGCCGAGATGTGAATTGCACACGATAGGTTGAGCATCAGTATCACTGATTACACCAATACCCTTGTTTCCCAACATCTCGTGGATATCAGTGGAGAACTTCGTCTTGAACTGTGTGTTCTCGATGTTGTGGATGTTCAGGTGCATCACCCCGTTGTCTATGGTGCTAAGACCTGCACGACGTGTACCGAGATGCGAATGATAATCGGTGCCATAGAAAAGGTCTACGGCACAAGGTTTGCGGGAAATCACTCCAAAAAGACCGCTCATAATAAATAATGACTAAAATGTATATTATATAATTAAAAATAAAAACAAGTGCGACAACAAGTTATGGAATAACATGATGTCACAAATATTGTGGCAAAATTACACTTTTTTTTTAATCATCACAAGCAAAGTTTTCAACAATCGTTGACTCCGAGATTTCAAACGGGGTTACAACCCCTGCCAAAGCCTCTTCGTAAGGACGTTGAAGGCGAATATAATTCTCTGTCCATCCCTGCATCATGGGCTTTCCTCCGACATTCCCGTGACAGGTGTGTTCCCACAACACCATATGATTTGTATTCATCTGGCTCTGCACAAAAGCATGCCTCATGGCATCCGAAAGAATGTGCAACTCAGCACCACGGCTTTTGCGAACCTTCACAGGCACCTTTTCATCCATATGCAATGCTGCAGTGTTAGGTCGGTCAGAATAAGGGAACACATGCAGATAGGATATTGGCAAACTGGCTATGAACTGCTTACTTGATTCAAATTCATGATTGTCTTCTCCATTGAATCCTGTGATGACATCAGCAGCTATACAGGCATCGGGCATAGCTTTCTTGATATATTCAACACGACGGCTATACAGTGCGGTATCGTATCTGCGGTGCATCATCTTCAGAACCTTGTCTGAACCCGATTGTAAGGGAATATGGAAATGAGGAAGAAACGCCCTCGACGAAGCAACAAAGTCAACAATCTCCTCGGTAATCAAATTAGGCTCAATGCTCGAAATGCGAAAACGGGCAATATCCTCAATCTTATCCAACTCTCGGAGCAATTCTATAAACGTCTCCCCATTATACTTGCCAAACGTACCTGTATTGACTCCAGTCAATACCACTTCACGAGTCCCCGTAGCGGCAATCTCGCGGGCCACCGCCACCGTTTCCGCCACTGTGGCCGAACGGCTGCGTCCTCGAGCCATAGGTATGGCACAATAAGAACAATAATAATCACACCCATCCTGAATCTTGAAAAATGTGCGGGTGCGGTCGTCTCCTGAATAGCATGGTACAAAACTGCGAGGCTCGGGCGTAATAATACAAGGTTCTTGGACACCCTCACCTTTCATACCCTGTTTATCCCAATACTTTTGGACCACCTCTAAAAGTTGATGCTTCGTATCGTTTCCCAAAATAATATTGACACCAGGAATGGCAGCAATCTGCCGGGCATCATTCTGGGCAAAGCAACCTATCACCGCAATTGTAGCCGAAGGATTTTGCGTCAAAGCCTGACGTATGGCATTCCTGCACTTTTTTTCGGCAACAGACGTGACCGTACATGTGTTTATTACATATAAATCCGCACTTTCCTTATACGACACTATGTTAAATCCCGCTTCTATAAATCTGCGTTGTAAATGACTGGTTTCAGCAAAGTTTAATTTACATCCTAAGGTATGGGTGGCAACCTTCATATGAGTTAATATAAGTTAAAAAGGATTAAAATCGTTAGCAAATCTTTGCTATTTCAGAAAAAGTTAGTATTTTTGCAAATGCATTTGAGAGATAAAAAAGCATTTTCTATTAATCGATCAAATGTTTAGGTTTTTTTGTTTTACCTAAAAGGATTTTGTAATAGTGTTTAATGGGAAACGGGACGCTGTGAAGCGCCCCGTTTTTTTATCAATTCTCTTAATCAAAATCAAACTCACCACCGGCATCCTTTGTCTGCTGTTGCATCTGCAGGCTGTGCAGCATACGCAGACAGTCTTGATCGGGGAACACTTGGAAATCGGGCTTGGGGTCAAGGCTGAGAACTTCGCGGCCTTCAGGGTCGCGGGTGGTTCCAACAATAAGGTCTGTCGCAACCATGATACGGGCTTCTCTGTTGGCAAGAGTAAAGCGACCGTCACCCACATGCGAGTACAACCGCTCGGGCTCTTCGTTATCAATCAATTGAGTACCATTGGACAAATACACAACCGTCTTGGTCTTTCCCTTGGGAAGCATGTAATTAATGTCATAGACTGAAACAAAGGTCTCTTCCGGCACCATGAGTCTCACTTTTCTTTCGCGCATCACACCCTTACTCCATGTCTCGTCAATCACCATATGTCCGTTCTCATAATAACGATAAGCACCATGACGATCGCCATTGACATAATGGCCTTCACGTACCAGTTGACCGTTTTCATCATACTCTACCAACCTGCCTTCTATGCCACCGTGGACATAAGTAGCGGTAATATAGCCGTTCTTTCCGATGCGTTTCCACCAACGACCGTGCCTGTGATTGTCATTCCATGTGCTTACCTCGGCGGTATCGCCCTCGGAATTGAAGATAACCTGCAAACCATGACGCACACCCATCTTATAGGTAGTCATCTTGACAGGTTTGGGATGTTTTCCGTCATAAAATTTCCACAATCCATCGCGGTTCTTTTGGTTGAAATTTCCTTCAGCCAACAGCTCTCCTCGCTGGTTGTATACTCGATGTCGGCATACCTTGCCTGGCACCATGTATTCATTGGTGATGCGCACTGTTCCATCGGGATAATAATAGGTGAAAGTGCCGGTTTCCATACCGTCTACAAAGGTGCCTTCATAAACTTTGGCTCCTTGTTTGTCGGTCTTGAGCCAATGCCCCTGACGGCGGCCTTGTTTGTCAATCTGATTCTGTGCCTGACAGGCAATTCCTGCCACAAGTAGCACCATTAGTAGTACGTTGCGTTTCATATCCTTATCTTTTTTTATTCATAGCCCGACGCTTTTGCACCGGTGATTTGTTGTCCAGTCATGGGGAACAAAATAATTTGCAAAAATACAATTTTTTTTCAAATAGTTCGTTTATTGACTGCTTTTTTTAATGAACAAGAAACTTTTTATAACTTTAATGGCCTTGTTGCCATGCTTTTTCTCTTGCCTGCAAGCGCAAGGGACTCTGCAAGGTCGTGTCCTCACCACCGAAGGCGAACCCATCCAGTACGCCACTGTTGGAGTGTTAGACTCCCTCTCTCCCTACGGCACCACAACCGACAACCGCGGTCGGTTTTCCCTTACCGTCAACCAGTCCGACTCGGTAACCGTCCGAGTGTCATGCACAGGCTTCGAAAGCATCGAACAGCGTTTCCTTATCCCCAAAGGCAAAACCGTGCAGATTGATATGGCATTGATGGCCTCAGCCAAGCAACTCGATGCCGTGACCGTAAGCGACGACCGCATCAGAAACAGTTCTTTCACGCAAATCAACATCCAGCGAATCGAAAACAATGTAGGACCGACAAACAATGTCGAATCCATTATCAAGACTCTTCCCGACGTGAACTCCAACAATGAACTCTCGTCGCAGTACTCTGTCCGGGGTGGCTCGTTCGACGAGAATCTGGTCTACATCGACGGCATTGAAATCTATCGGCCCCAACTGGTACGCAGCGGACAACAGGAAGGCCTCAGCATCATCAATCCCGATTTGGTCGACCACCTCATCTTCTCTCCCGGCGGATTCGATGCCACCTATGGCGACCGCATGTCTTCCGTTCTCGACATCATCTACAGCCGTCCCGTCGAGCAACGTTTCAAGGTCTCCCTCTCTCTCTTAGGGGGTACCGCCACAGCACAGGGAACCATCGGCAACCGTTTCTCCTACGGCGTTGGCTTCCGTCACCATAGCAACCGCTACCTTTTTCGTAGCATGGACACCGAAGGCAACTACTCCACCTCCTACACCGACCTCCAAGCCATTCTCCGCTATCGTATAAACGACAGCCTCGACCTCAGCCTTCTCTCCGTCTGGACACGCAACGTCTACGGACTCGTCCCCTATTCGCGCACCACCACCTTCGGCACCTTCAACCAGTCGCTCAAACTCAACGTCTATTTCGACGGCCTTGAGGACGACCGCTACCGCACCCTCCTCGGTGCCTTCACCCTCAACTACCACCCCAACGACGATTTCCAACTGCAATGGATTAATTCAGCCCTCTCCAACCGCGAGCAGGAAAACTTCGACATCCAAAGCCAGTATTGGCTCTATGCCATCGGCGTAGGCGAGAATGCCGGCGACACCAACCAATTTGACCAAGGTGTCGGCACCTTCCTCGAACATGCCCGCAACCATCAGGACATGACCATCTACGCCTCCGAACTGAAAATGATTCGCTATGCCCTCCTTGGCTCATGGAATTTCGGTCTCAAGGCTCAACTCGAACACACCGATGGACGTATGCGCGAATGGAAATGGGTCGACAGTGCCGACTATTCCTACCCCACCAACCACCATGTTCCCGGGTTGGACGACACAGCCGTCTTCAATCCGATTCTTCAACTCTTTTGCAATGCAGCAAGCAATATCCAGACCTTCCGTGGCAGTGCCTACTTGCAGCGCGACATTAATCTTTTCACCCGCCACGACAACCTTTTCCGATTCACCATAGGCCTTCGCGGACAATACTACACCTCGCATTCCGATTCGCTCTTCCTCAACAGCCAGCTCCTCCTCTCCCCTCGTCTCTCGGCCAGTTTCAAACCCCATTCCGGTCCCGACATGCTCTACCGTCTCGTTGCCGGTCTCTACCAGCAACCCACCCTCTACCGCGAACTCCGCAACCCCGATGGTTCCCTTTGCCCCAATGTCCCTGCCCAGCAATCCTATCTTGCCTCCGCCTCGGTCGATTGGAACCTTCGTCTCTGGGACAAGCCTTTCCGCCTTACAGCCGACTTCTATTACAAATACATCACCAACCTCATCCCCTACACCATCGACAATCTCCGCATCCGCTACAATCCCGGTGTCCCCGCTGTAGGCTATGCCACGGGAGCCTCCTTGCGCATCAACGGCGACTTTGTCCCCGGGCTTGAGTCCTGGGCCAGCATCTCTTTGATGAAGACGCAGGAAGACATTCTCAACGACAATCTTGGCTGGATCAACCGTCCCACCGACCAACGGTTCAGCTTCAAAATCTTCCTTCAGGACTATATCCCTTCCCTCCCCTGGTGGCGCATGAGTCTCAGTTTCATCTACGGCACCCGTACCCCCACCACCTATCCCTACCAAACCGACCGTTCCATCGAGCATTACATCCCGCCCTATTTCCGTGCCGACTGGGGCAACACCATCCAGTTAACCCGTTTCGAAAAAATACGTCGTTCCCGCATCGGCCAGCTATTCGACGACCTCTCCGTCAGCATCGAAGTCTTCAATCTCTTCGACTACCACAATGTCGTCTCCTTCATCTGGGTGGCCGACTACACCAACTACTATTGGGCCGTCCCCAACTACCTCACCGCACGCCAATTCAACATCAAACTCAGTGCCACCTTCTAAAAATCCACAATTCATAATCTTTAAACCCATGTTAACGCCTCCCTCACTCCTGCCGCTCATACCGCAAGAGCATCCCCTGCCCAACGGCAACACATTGCACCTCTTCCGCAACGACGCTGTCGGCATTCTCAAGCTCGACTTCACCCTCGAAGCCGGTAGTGCCTACCAGTCGTTCAAGAGCCAATCCCATGCTGCCAACCAGCTCTTTGCCGAAGCCACCGTCGACCAATCTCCCGAGCAGGTGGCTGAGTTCCTCGACTTCCGTGGCATCGTTGTGGAACGCTCCACCGATGTATGCACCGGCAATGTCTCTTTCTACTTCATGCGCAAATTCGCCGACGAGTTGCTGCCCCTCATTGCCCGCATGTTCGAGGCTCCATCGGTCACCCCGCAACTCTTCGACGCTTATATCAGTCGTCGCATCGCCCAACTCAAAACCAATTTCCAGCGAACCAACTATCTTGCCCGCAATCGCTACTACGAACTGCTCTACGGCTACGACCACCCCATGGGCACCTACGCCTCCCCGCAAGACCTCCAAAAGCTCACCCTTCCCGCAGTCACCGACTTCATGCGGCAGCACTACAGCCTTGCCACCGCCCATATCATTCTCAGCGGCCCTGTCGACGACGACCTTATCCGCTTAGTCGAATGCCACCTCGCTCCCAATAGCACTACTGCTGCTCCCGCCCGCGTCTCCCTGCCCGTCACCCCGCGTCCCCCGGCACAACCCGACCACATCATCCTTCCCGGCACCGTGCAGTCCACCATCCGCATCGGTCGCATCCTCCCCTTCCCGTGGCACAGCATGGACTATACCCGCTTCATGGTGCTCAACACCGTCCTTGGCGGCTATTTCGGCTCACGGCTTATGAGCAATCTCCGCGAAGACAAAGGCTACACCTACGGCATCTACAGCCAGACCCAGATATTCCGCGACAGCATTGTCCTCTACATCACTGCCGATGTGGCCGCACCTGCTACCCACGACGCTGTCAACGAAATCCTCCACGAGATAGAACACCTACGGCAACAACCCGTCCCCGATGAAGAGTTAGAGCGAGTCCGCAACTATATGATGGGCGACTTCATCCGCAGTATCGACGGCATCTTCGAAATCTCCGAACGCTACCGCCAGATGGTCTCTACCGATGTCGACGAACGTCTCTCCGCCAACCTTATGGAGACCCTCGCCACTGTCACCCCCTCCCAGCTCCTCTCCCTCGCCCAATCCACCCTCACCGACCTCATCACTGTTACCGCCGGCCCCGCTTTAGACCCACAATAACAAAGCAAGGGTTGGCTAACCAACGCTCCCAACCCTTGCCTTTATAATAATTATTATCAAGATTCTTTCCCCTCTTCTTTTTCTTTCTTTTTCACTACTCTCTTTTTCACTACTCTCTTTTTCACCTCGTTCCCATCAGTATTTTCCTCACTCCCAAATCTGGAATCAAGTATCATCCGGATATATTCATCATATATCTCCTTTTCTGTCAGCTTATCATTCTTCAACGCATTATACTTCTGAATCAATTTCACAATATAATCCGGCACCAACTCTTTTATATATCCATCTTTTAACTTGTTATATAATTCTTCTCTTCCCAACACCTTATCCTTATCCTTCAACCTATCAAAGCGATAAATCCAACAATTTCCATGGCAGGGTTTCTTATATCCCAACAATGGAGCATCTCCTCCAACTACAATCTTATTATATTTACTAAATCCATGAAAACAAGAATAATAACCAGAATCATAAACCCTCCAATCCCCTTTCATTTCCACAAATAAAGGAACTGCTTCATCCTGCTTCTTTAACTGATAATATACATGGCTATCACCTCTAACTATCCCTGCATATACAACGCTACATACAAAACCATCCGGGAGAATTTTGTCATCTTCCACATATACCCAACCCTGTTTCGGTACCACATTTTTTACCATCTCACGAGTAATAGATCCATCACTTGTAATCAACACTGGTGCCTTAAATAAATCAGATGCTTTTATGGCGTTACCCTCCTCATCAAAATAGTCCTTTTTATCCAACATCAAATCATCTAAAAGTTGGTAATCAACCTCAAGGGGCTCAGGCAGATTCCAATTTACCAAACATAAATGAAAATATTGTTCTAACAAATCCTCTTTTTCTGATTTATCTGAACATTCTTTACATTCATCATATAATTTTTTATAAGTCAATCTTATGATATCCCGCATCAATGAATTCATCGTGCTTGTACACCATTCTCTTCCTTTGGGCAGCAAATTATCACGGGATATGGTCACCAACTGGTCTGCCTCTCTACTGAAAAGATTCCATTTTATACCCATGAAATAATCACCAAGGTAGCTGAAACTATCATCAAAATCAACACTAATACGAACTCCTCGTAAATGAGGATCACTGAGGGCTCTTTCAAAACCAACATCCAATATAGACCCAGACTTATTTTCCTCAATGCAAAATCTATTATCATACCTGTATCTGTATACCCGGAAATGATCTTCTTCTGACAGGTATTCCAATTCTTTCATCTCTTCATCAGCTCCTAACCTATCCGACATAAAAGGGGACTTATACATAATGGGAACAAACCCCATGCCACTGAAACAAAGATCCACGTATAAGTCTATCTCCTCGGGAATATAATAAACAGAGCCTGCAGGGTCTTTTTCCAATTCCTTTACCTGCTCATCGCTAATCTCAAAAAGTTCTCCGAAATGTTCCTTGCCAATCTCGACGGTTACCGTGGTGCCATGCGCCACAGGCTTTTCCTTATTAGTCCCTTCGACAGTCCGTTTAAAGTCGAAATCTTCATCTTCTATTGAGCAATAACTGCCATCCACCGACGAACGGAAGACAATCCGTCGGGTAGGCTCTCCCGGATAGTGGGTTTCCACTGTAAACTCATTTGTCACATAGAACACTGTCTGCAATCCCAATCCAAATGCTGCCGTAGGCCGCAAAAAGTAAGGCATATCTTTAACCGTCTTTCCGTAATCCTTGTCCGCCTTGCGACTGGCACCCACCTGATTAGTCATCCGTATCAAACTCTCCTCCGAAATTCCCGTCCCCCAATCTTCGCAAACCACTCGCACCACCTCCTTCGTATCATCATATTCCACATTCAGATGGACGGGATATTTCTCATACACCCATGCCGGAATATCACTTGTAAACTTGATATCTTCCACACACTTAATATCCCTTTCTGGATTTCCCAAATGATATGGGAGATGATAACCCTTACCCATATCCTCCCATATCTGTAGTTTGGTCGCATCCAAGGCGTTCTGCACTATCTCACGGATAAATACCCTGCCGGGATTCTTATAAATAGCCCCTCCTTTCAACATTTCGAAAGTACGCTGCCCCGATATGTCAAACCGCAGATTCCTTAAATCCGGATTGGTCTCCGAACCTTTGAATTTAACCATTTCATTACGCAACTTTGGGGACGCTCCACCTAAATCTTCCGGAACTATATCATCCCAAAAATGGCTCTGTTTCTCAACCTCCTTTTTCAGCATATCAACCAACTCGCAAGCCACCCGAAAAGAGGCATCTGTCTGGCAATCAAAAGTAACCTCTATGCCCTTAGGAGAATTGAGAAAATGCTCCACTGCACCGTGCTTATCGTAATGTGCTTTGGAAGACTCAGGTATTTCTTTCAACGTGGCCAACGAGTACAAATTAAACCGGTCGCTGTCCATATCAAGCAAATCACCCAAACGAATCATACAAGCAACAAACCGGGGATGAGCCCTATCGCCACTCACACCATTCTCTTCAAAAGGAAGATGCAACACCTCATCAAAATCTGCACCATGCAGATAAGCCACATCGGCAATCAACGACAAATAGCATTCATGGAGGTCATCCATATAGAAATTCTTTGCCAGCTCTTTAACTAAACTATCTTTTAAAAGATAATCTCTGCTTCTCTCTGGATGGCCAGGACGCATCTGCTGAGCGACAATGAGCGTGACAGCATTCCTCACCTCCATCGCCCACTGGAACCCTTTGGCTGGGTTGTCTGGACCCCGTCTGAGTTTTAACAGCAAGGTAGCGGCTTGTGAAATCTGCCTGTCTGAACCATTGGCATATTTTTCTAACGTGCCTTTCATTTCCGGCTTCTTCCATTCCTCCTCAAGATATGCATATGACAAATACATCCCGATATCGTGTGTCAATGCCGACATCAATATCAAGAAAGTGTCTGTCACGCCAAGTTTTTCTATTCTTTCCCAGCCCAAAAAATCCTCGATTCCTTTAATCAAGGTTTTAGTATGCTCAATACCATGATCGCTAAAATGCGGGAAATAAGACACAATTGTTTGTAATGCTTTGGAAAGATTCTTCCAGTTTTTAATCCATGTAGCATATAATAGTTCAGACTCTTCATCATTCTCGCTTAACTTTTTCAAATGCTTTTCAAGCGAATAGTTTTTCGTATCCATATTATTATCAATTCTTCTATTCTTCTATACAACTCTATAAATATCTATTAAAAAAACGACGAACCGTAACCACATTAGCATTGTATTGCTCTTGGTACAGGTAATTCAACGTATTACGGAAGGCAACTCCACAATGGCTTGAAACAAACGATGGAAACGTTCGTCATAAGACAGTCTCCCACTTTTCATTTCATGCGTAATTTTATCAGACAGAACTCCCTTATTGTCAAGTATTTCATAATAATCAGTCAAACTAAACAAAATCATCTACCAAATGCAAAAATACGAAAAAAAAACGAATTGCAATAAAGTTTTGCATCAACACTGAACAGCCCAATCCACCCTCACCGACTTAGTGACCGTCACGGCAGGAGCATAGCTTTCAATCCAAATCGGTCATTAAGCCAAGTAGTCCTCCACCAGAGGCCGTTCAATGGCAAAGCGGAGACATGTGGGACGGAAAGTCCAACAATGACCGTTTTATTCTATTTCCCGTCTCAATGACCGATATAAGCTCGGTCGCTCTTCCGCCGCTCCTTAGTCCTCAGTTCTCCCATCGTTCTCCCATCGTTCTCCCATTTCAAAAGGATAACTGAGGTAGAACGGAGGTCGAAGGGTGGACGAAAGAGAGGGCCAAGGGCAGTGCAAAATGGACTTGGGCGCAGGTTGGGGAGGATTCGCGGAAAAGGGCGTGCGTTGAACAAGCCAATTCGGTGAATGCAAATTGATGTGGAATGGGGCGGAGCAATATTTAGACAATGCCTAATGACCGATTGGGGTTTAATGGACTAATGCATAAACGTGTTAATGAGTTAATCCGTAAATCGGATTAACTCATTAACACATTTAATCACTCAATAACTCTTACTCCCCTGTCACAATGAGCTTGATGGGAGACTGGTGTATGTCGAGTATGCGGAGGAAGTAGACTCCCTGGGCAAGGTGTTGGATGTCGACGGGATTGTCGCCAGCACGGCACACCATGCGCATCACCTCACGACCATCGGCCGACAGGAAGGCTACGGTGCAATCTCGTTCGCTACGGATAATGACAGTGTGGGAGGCGGGGTTGGGAAAGATGCTCACCGATTGGACGAACCCTTCGGCCTCATCTATCGCCACGCTGTCGGCCACCCATTGGAACAGGGCTGTGAAGAGGGTGTCGGAGACGACAACAACCCTGCGTGGATTGTCGATCGCATTGGTGTCGTCCCAACCGATGAACTGCCAGTAGCCGCCCTCGGTCGCAGTATCGGGCTGATGGAATCCAATCTCCACTGTGTCGCCATGGGCGTAGCGACCACTACCGTATGTCGCGGCTGTGCCGTCGGGACTTGTGGTCACTGTGACTTGATGCCACACAGTGTCGGAGGCAACGGAAATGTTGTCGATATGACAATTGACTGTCCCATGGCAGGTGAAGGCAATGGAGAAAAGCGAAGAGTCGACAGTGAAAACATAATGGGTAGACGTGTCGCTTATCTCGGTCAGCGGGATGAATGTATTGGTGTCGGCGATGTCGGTCATGATTCCGACAGTGACGTGACCGTTTTGCAGGTAGGCATCGAATTCGACGTGCGACGGTGCCTCGCCTGCCATGAGCATAGGTGTGCAGATGAAGTTGGTCATGTTGGTGTCGACCGGGTTGCTATGGGTGACATCGTAGATGCGTAGGGTGTGGGATGCGTTGTAATAACCTATGTAGGCAATAGTGGTGGCTACAGCCACGTTGAGCGGCCGGAAAATATAGGACCAACAGGGTATGGGTGATGACGAGGTGGTGTAGGCCTCGAAGTCCTCGCTCCATGGGAGCGGTTGCGGGGGACACAGTGTAGTGAAGGTGACAGTGGTGGCCTCGGAGGTGTCGCCTGCACCGCACACCTCGCGAACGGCAAAGGTGTAGCCATTGCCGGGGAGAAGACCGCGCACGGTATATGTCGGGCTCGAAGTGACAGCGAGCAGCGTATCGCCTAAGTATACCGCCCACTGGTTGCCGTTCCCTGCAGGGGACCAATTGAAATGTGCAGAAGTGTCGGTGAGGTGGCTGACGGTTATATGGTGCACTGCGTGGCAAACAACCGGCTCAATAGTTACCTCCCGGATGCGTGCATATGGTGTGTTTGCAATGAACAAGAGATGGCTCTCGCTACCCGTATAGCTGCCGAGCGATACGACATGCTCCTCCTCATCGAAAGAAGAAAGCATTATCGAATCAATCCAGACAGCATTGTTGCCATTGGAGTTGCCAATGCCTACCTTGACGACAGGGTGGAAATTGGGGCTACCGGTGATTTTGAAACGCACCTGCATCTGAGAAAGGTTTCCGTTGATGGCGGGCGAGACGATGGGCATGCTCAAGAAGAGATCGACTCCGTAGTTTGCGCTGGGCGAATAGTCGCGAAGATTCCAGCAGGGGGCAGCGTTGGTCAGGAAGTTTTGGTAGTACGGCACATCGACAGTCCCGCAGAGGGTGGCCGTTGTCACCACCTCGCTGTATATGATATGGGTGTCACTACATACCGAGCCGACACGTACCTGATAGCGCGAACTGGCATTGAGGCCCATGATGGTGTACGTGGTGTTGGCAACACTGTCTGCCATTATCCAAGTGCTGTCGCGCTCCTCACGGTATTCTACGCGCCATAGGCTCTCGCTGCCGCGCTGTGTCCATGCGACGGTGAGGCTGTTGGTGTCGGGCTCCACGCTGACGACAGGCGGCAAACAGCGGTCAGTGGCACAGTGGCCAAGCAGCTGTATGTCGGGGATGTTGTTGCTGCTCGATACGGCGAAACCAAGTGTGTAGGGGTCCACATTGGCGTTGGGCCATCCGTCATAGTAGAGGAAACCACCAGTATCGGCTAAGTGGGCTCCGAAACTCATGGTGTTATAGCCCGGGTGGCCCGTGTTGTCGTCGATGGTGACGATGAGGTTGCTCACACCGTCGAGTGGCACAGGTGTGGAAAAGGGTATCTTAACCCATCCGTGGACGGCTGGGAACAAGTGGTTCTGCACTGCCAGGGTGAGATTGGTGGCACTGACAGGCGAGGTGAGTGTAGTGGCTGAGGTCTGCCCGATATAGACATCGATGAGGCGGGTGTCGCCGTCGTTGACACCAGTGAAGCGGAAAGCGATGCCGTAGAGCGTGTCGACCGAAGCGGCCAACACGGCGGGATAGAGCATCTGGCTATAGCCATAGTTGTCGGTGTTCTGTATGGGACGGGAAATCACATAGACATTATCTCCCTGCACTTCGGCACAGGGCATCGGTTCAGGCGTGAAGGTGACGCTGAGCGGCTCGGAGGTGTCGCTGCCGCAGAAGGTGCTGATATCGGCTCTGAACGTATGCCGCAGGGGCAGACCGTTGAGGATGGTGTCCGTCCCATGGGCAATGAATGTTGTTGTGTAGCCCGAGGTGGTATCGTAGAGCGTGACCAGTGCCCCAAGTATGGGAAGGTCGCTCTCGATGTCATACTCCCAGCTGAGCTCTGCCGAAGTGGCGCTGAGCACCGTTGCCTCGACCGAGAAGAGACTGGCGCATGGAGTGGGCGACTCGATAAGGAGGTCGTCAATCAGGAGTTCATTATACGAGTTGTAGGGGCGGAAGGCAATGGCGAGCGGGGTGGTACCAAGACCGCGTGTGTTGAACTGGCACTCAGTCCATGAGCTGCCCACTGCAAAGGTATCGATAGGAATAAATGTACTGGCATCCGTCGGGTCGGTCATGGCACCCACGATGAGGCTCACTTCGCGCGAAGAGGTTCTCCTCTTCAACTGAAAAGTGACGAACAGACTGTTGCCGGGAGCCTGGATAATGGGTGTTGCCATCTGACATTCCGAATAGACATCCTTTGAGATGGAGAGTTGCTGCTGATAGATTTCAGACGAAGTACGGTAATTGGTCCAACAGTCGATGGAATTGTTGCCTTGGTTGAAGTCGTTGTAGTATGGCAACCGTATACCACAGAGGGTGGTGAAGGTGGTCGTGGCATAGCGACCGGTGTCAGTTCCTACAACTGCCGCCACGCGCACGGTGTATGTAGTATGCGGCACCAGCCCTGTGAGGCCGAATGAGCGACTGCCAACCACTGTGTCCACCACACTGTCCACCACAACGTGGTAGGCGGTGGCACCCGTCACAGCACCCCACGACACCCGTGCAGAAACGACATCGATGCTGTCGACCGTCAGGCTGTCGGGTTGATAGATATAGATGGTGCTGTCGGAAAACACATCCACATTGTCTATCGCCACACCCCAATACGAAGTGGCATGGCTCCAGTGCAGAGCTATACGACCATCGGGGCTGATGGCTGAGGCGAAATTGACGGTGTCGCGCAGGTAGTTGCCCCCATGGTTGGGGATAGTGGCAACGGCATGGAACAAGTTATCGTACAGATACCCTACTGTCAGTGTGCCGGACGACTCGCTCCAATAGTCAAAGGCAATAGAGAGGTGCTGCAGACTGTCTGCAAACAGCGGCAACACCACTTCGGCTTGGTTTCCATGGCCTGTAGCACTGCCGGCAAGGAGCAGGAGGGCATTGTCGGGAATACCGCTCAGGAATTGGTAGCCACCAGTGGTAATCACATGCGGGGCGTAGGCTGCATTGCTGCCGTTCCAGTTGTAGCTCCAACAACCAGGCAGATAGCCAACAGTCGATGACGACACGGCAGTCACCTCTTCAAAGTCTTCGTGATAGGGCAATGCTATCCCGCTGCAGTCGAGCACCCTAATCACCCATATAGCGGTATCGGCACCGAAGTGGTTGCTCACCGTCAGGGTGACAGTGTCGATGCCGCCGGTGCTATATACTTGTTGGAAGAGATAGCCGAACGCGCTATTGCCCGTCAGCGACGAATGCCAACTTACGCCCAGCCCATACTGCGAGCAGTTGTTAAGAACGGCTGTCAACGTTAGCGTGTCGCCTGTTTCCACCAATCCGGGACCACTGATAGCCGCCTGCGGAAGGGGGTGATTGACCACCTCCACCGTCAGCATAGCAGTGTCGGAACCATAGTCGTTGGTGGCGACAACGGTGAGGGTATCGGTACCAACGTTAGTATAGAAGAGTGTCACACTGTCGCCTGTCCCAACAACAGTTCCGATAGAAGAGTGCCAGCTATAGGCAAAGCCTTGTGGCGACCCCGCGGCAAGCGTGGCAACGACCGATAGGCTGTCGTATGTGTAGACGGTATCCGGCATGTCAATAACCAGCTGAGGGGCTGAGCGGTCGTAGTCCACACGGATGTTGTCTATAGAAAATTCGTAGTCCCAATTATAATTGAAAGAGAAACGTATCTGCTCACCCAAATAATCATCGAGCAGCACAGCGTGGTAGTCGTCATTTGGTACATTCCCCACAAACAGTGTGTCTGTAAAGTCATCATAGTCTTTCCCACCTGTGGGTGATATTAATACCTTGACAGGTAAACTTGTAGAAGAGTAATTGGCAGGGTGGCTATACCACGAGAGCTGCAATCCGAGGGTGTCAGTCGGTAGGGTGATGAGAGGCGAGATAAGCAACGGGNNCTTGCTGTCCCGCCCGGATGGGCGGCGTGATTTGTGTCGCTAAGGTTACTCAGTATCCACCATCCGGGCCAACAGGGTATCTGATCACCTTCCACACCTATGCCTTCAAAATCCTCAAAGAAAGGCACGCTGACACCCGGGCAGTTGCTCACCATCAGTCGCAACGCGGTGGACGAGGTGGTGGTGTCGAAGATGTTGGCAATAGTGGCCGTCAGGGTGTCTACACCTTCAATGGTATATACCAACGGAATGCGGACGGTTTCTGCCGCGGTGCTCACCGTGACGGTAGTGTCCAACAACGCAGAGTGGAGGCTGTAGGCCATACCTGTGATGATGCAGTTATTGCGGGAAATCAGGTAGTCAACCGTGTCGCCCACCTCGGCTTTGTCAAGTCTCCCCCAAAACACCTTGCCCTCTGCTGTAAATCCTGTTATGGATGGAGTGGTAATCATTTGTGAACGTACCACGACCCATGCCGTGTCGCTGCCGTACGCATTGGTGGCAACAACGCTGACGGTGTCGGTGCCGTCCAGCAAGCCATACGTAAGGCGAAGGCT
>DBXQ01000029.1:0-687 GCA_002309955.1 Bacteroidales bacterium UBA1208 | reverse complement strand
CCTATTGCCCTCGATAAGGGTGGCGGTAAAGGTGGCGGTGTCGCCGTAATAGTACCTGTTGGCGTCGGCTGCCACCGACACCACAGGCACCTCGGTGGTGCGGATAAGCACATCGTCGATGTTGATATACTGGTCATGCACACTCACGGTGCGTATCAAATGGTGGGGATAGCTGCGGAAGGCCAAGTGGATATGCTGTCCGGCATAGTCGGTCAGGCTGGCGCTGAGAAGGTCGTCGAAGCCTGTCCGAGGACGTCTCGCGTTGTCGGTATAGAGGACGGTGTAATGCGTCGTGTCGGTATAGTCGCTGTCGGTGGTTATCATCACGCTGTAGCGTAGGTGGTCATACACGCCAATGTCCAAGGAGAGAAGCCAGGAGGGTTTCCAAAACAGGTGCGGCAGCAGGTTCGTGTCCGCTGGTAGAACTATCTCTTTTGAGAAAATCCAGTTGCTCAATGTGTCATTTAGCACATTGAGGTACAAGTATCGGTTGCCCGACCTTGTGGTTGTGTACCAATTGCTGCCCTGTGGCTTGTACCAGCATAACGCTTCGTCACTGAAGTCCTCCATCCAGGGCAAGGAGGTGGCAGGGTTGCAGTCGCTAACCCTCACCGTTTTCGTCACCGTGTCTGCCCCGTAAGCGTTGGCAGCTACCACGGTGACCGTGTCTATACCTCCGAAGGGGTA
>DBXQ01000049.1 GCA_002309955.1 Bacteroidales bacterium UBA1208 | reverse complement strand
GTCATCCTCACCGATGGCTACGTCACTGTCGAGAGCCAGTGTTTCGAACTCATCCGCCACAACAATGGCGAGGCCAACTTCTTCTCCTTCGGCATAGGCAGCAGTGTCAACCGCTGGCTTATCGAGGGCATGGCCTTTGCGGGCAACGGCGAGCCCATGATTGTCACCAAAGAGAGTGAGGCTGCTGCCCAAGCCGAACGTTTCCGCCAGTATATCAACACACCCGTCCTCACTCGCATCCAGTTCAATCCTGGCAGCTTCAATGCTTACGACATCGAACCCATTGCCGTGCCCGACATGATGGCCGAGCGTCCCATTCTCATCTTCGGCAAATACAAGGGCAAACCCCAAGGTACCGTCTCCCTCACCGGCAAGGTGGGTCGCAAGCCCTTCAAGCAGTCCTACAACCTCTCCAACCTCAAGGCCGACCCGGCCAACTCCGCCTTGCGCTACCTCTGGGCTCGCGAGCGCATCAAATATCTCAGCTATCTTGCTGGTGAATATGCAAACGACCAGAACCCCAATGCCAAGCAGATATTGGAACTGGGTCTCAAATACAACCTCATGACCAATTATACCTCCTTCGTCGCCATCGATGAAGAGATTGTCAACAAGGACGGCAAGCAAACCACTGTCAAGCAGCCTGTCCCCATGCCCGAAGGAGTCTCCGACTATGCCATAGGACATGAAGTCTCCGCCCTCAAAGCTGCACGAATCTCGTCTGTCGACCTCAGTCGTGTACCGTCGGTGTTCGAAGAGGTTGAAGAGGAAGAAGAGGTCTTTATGGTAATAGAAGAAGACCCCGAGTTTCCGGGAGGTACAGACTCGCTCATTGCCTTCATCCAGCGCAATCTTCGCTATCCCGACGAGGCAAAACTCAACAAGATTGAGGGCAAAGTGTTCGTCACCTTCATCATCGAGGCCGATGGCTCCGTCAGCAATATCAAGGTACTTCGCGACATCGGTGGTGGTTGTGGTGCCGAGGCTGTCCGTGTGGTGAAGATGATGCCCAAATGGAAACCTGGCAAACAGCGTGGTAAGGCAGTCCGCACCCAATTCAATCTGCCCATCCAATTTGTGTTACCCGAGGAATGAGCCGAAGTTTCCTCATACTTCTTATAATAGCAGTGGTGTCTCTCCAAGCCTGTAAGGGCAGGGGAGACACCTCTCCGCTTCCTGTTGCCGACACACTGGCCCAGCCTTGCGACACCATCCCGCGCATCTCGGTCACCTTCATCATGGGCTGCGACAATTCGGCTTACAACCCCTACTACTCCCTTGCCAACCAATATTACCGCCTCAACCCCGACGAGCGTACCGAGGTGGTTGTCGACTCCCTCACCGCTCTCAGTCAGGTGCTCGACTGGCTCCGCCTTCATCCTGCCGACAACGGACTTCCTTACGGCCTTGTCAATTTGGTCACCCATGGCAACGAGTTTGTCGACCTCCAGATGACTGTCATCCCCAATGGCCAGCGTACCTCTGTCGAAAGCCTTCGTCAGGCTATGGCCGACAGCCTTCTTCTCCCGCCGGACAGCACCGTTATCGACTGCCATACCCTCATCTACCTCCATGGTTGTGCTGTGGGGCAGAACCAGTCGCTCCTCGACGGCTTGGCCCAGGCTTTCGGCAACCGCGCCACCGTCAAGGCCTCCAAACACTTCGAATACTATGCCTATCTTTCCCACAACCGCAATCCCCAGTCCATCCGGCATTATTTTGCCCGCACATGGTACGCCTTCTATCATCCCGATTCGGGCTATAACGAAACGGCAATAGTGCAGCAGCTGCGTTGTCGCTACCCTGCCGACACCACCCATTGGCGCGAAGGGCTCCGTCGCCGCTTGCAGGACAACCCCTCGCAGCTCTATCACTATAGTTTCGTCGTCCCTTGTCTGTGGGATGAAGTCTATGCCTCGCCTGCCGATATGCCCCATATCAACACCCGCTCCCGACGCAGCCAGTGGGTGGTCGGCAATGCCGACTTCCGCAGCCTCTTGGATCGCACCCATATCCCGCAAGACTATTTCCAAGTCAAATTCTATCGCCGAACCTATCTCATCTCCGACGACAGCCTGGCTCTCGGTCTCCATGTCAAGGCGCGTGCCGGGGTCATCTGCCTTATCCAGCCCCTCGTGGCGGAAGACACCGCAGGCAACCCCTTCACACCCTATTGTCCCCAGCCTAATGACACGGCGGTCTTTGCTTTTTCGCGGAACGCCCACATCCTTTTGCCATCCTCTTTTCAATATATACTTGGCTTGCCCGGCAGTCCGGTGCCGCCTTTTCTATAGCAATAATCATCAAATGTAAAGAAACCCATGCAAAAGGCCTCTTTACTATTCGCACGAATGACAAAAATCGCTGCTAAGTGTAATAAATCCACCCTCTTCTGCGTTTACTGAAGAAAAGAACTCACCATCGGAAAACACATTAGCCATGAAACGAATCGTGTCAATTCTCGTTTTGGTCATTCTTGCCGTCACCCTCTCGGCGCAGAATCTCGTCACCGTTATAAGACCGCCAACGTTTGCACCCCTGCTCCTTATGCCAAGGTGGAGCTGCTCGCCCCTGACGGCAAAATCGTCGTCAACACCCAGTGCGACAACTATGGGAACTACTGTCTCCAAACCCCTGCGGGCAAATACCCATCAAGTTCAAGCTATCCAAGGAATGTGTCGATGACTCCTCCGCTGTCTATTTAACCCTAACCGGTCATTAGGGTTTAATGGGGTGTCCCCCAAAGTCCTTGCAAGGGACACTGATTATAGGCAGGGGTTTTCAAATCCTTGTTGGGGAAGTAACCGACACACGCTGTCCTTCAGGAGTTGTAGAAGAGAGCATCCTGAATATCTGCAACCCCAGCGTTTCGGCTGCAAAACTACAAACATTATTTTTCATCCGAACCTCAACTTTCCCCAACTTGAGATAAATACAAATATTTACCTCAACCCACCCCTCAACGCGCAAAAAACAAAAAAAATGTTAAATATTTTACCCGTGTGTTACTTTTTTTTGTTATTTCTTGTCTAACGATATAAACAAATAAAAATTGAACGCTGACCGACACATCATCGAGAAGGAATTTGAAGAGATGCTATACGACGCACATAGTATCATCTTCAAGGTATGCCTTGCCTTTACCGACCAGCGGCCGGAGAATGTCGAAGACCTCTACCAAGAGATTGCATGCAATCTTTGGAAAGGATGGCAGACCTTCCGCCACGAATGTGCTGTCAAGTCATGGGTTTATAGGGTAGCCCTCAATACAGCTGTAAACGGCTACCATTCGCGACACTATTCCGACGACACACGATTTGTGCCGATTACCCCCGACCTCTACAACAATCTGACCGTGGAAGTCGACAACGAACAGGTGTCGATGCTCTACGAATTGATAGCCCGGCTCTCTGCGAAAGAAAGGAAAATAATACTTCTCTACCTCGACGGCTATTCGGAAAAAGAAATAGCCGAAATCACAGGTAAGAGTGTGCCGGCGGTGAAGCAGGCCATATATCGTATCAAGAACAAAATGAAAAAACTATATGAAAAAAGAAGTGGAAAAAATGAAAGATGATGTTTTCTTCGACGAGATACAGAGCATTTGGGACAGCCACTCTCGCCGCATGGAGGACATAACCCGCCTCTCAGGCGGTGACCATCATCCCTTCAACTACTCCTATGCCAACCGCAAGCGTCGACGCGAGACATGGTGCTATGTCCTCCTGACGTTCTGTTTGGTCATTGCCGCTGTCCGTTGGGCCTGCATCATGTGGCGGTATGCCACAGACACCACCATGCTGGTCTTGTCCCTGCTGGTTGAAGCGTCCTTCGTACTGATGGCGGCTCTCTGTCTCGCGTTCATCTTTGGCCAAGGGCGGACACCTATCCGACGACTCCGTGCGGAATTGTCGCAGCTCTCTGTTTCTCAGGCGACATACCTGATAATGGCCGTTGTGCTGATACTGCCAGTCATGTCATATGGCCATACAGGCGATGGCCTCACCATCAAGCAGAGCCATACCACCGTACTGAATCATACCCAACGCGTGGAAGCGGTACACACCATTACAAATATGCTGAAACAATGAAAAAAAATTGGATAATAACCCTCACCCTGCCTGTGGTCATTGCGGGCTTGCTGGTAGTCGTCAAGTTCTGGCCCAGAACGGTGCCATGGGAGGAGTGCAGCCCAGTCTTCCGACAGTACGCAGACTGGGAGGGCATCAAAGCCTCCTATGTACGCGACTACCCGGTCAACGACACCACCCTTGTCGATGTCACCCTCCTTCAGGCCACTACCGACTCCGCTTGGGAAAAATTATGTATAGAGTTTACCCCTTACGAATTTTCCGACAGTAGCGATTATATCCACAGTCTCATCCACAACCCGGATGTCACATTTAGGGCAGTGGCAAAAGACGACCCACGAAAAAAAATCACTCCAAACGGTATATACGACTTTAACCTTGTTATACAGACTGCCAAGGTAAAGTCTATTGGCATCTTTCACATTAAGAATAAAGCTCAATTTAAAGTGACTTTTATTACAATAGCAGACAATGCATTATTCACAAATGATAAACCATTAATATGAAGAAAATTCTTATCCCAGTAACGTTTCTCGCCATGATTTCGCTGACCACCGTCAGCTGCCAGAAAGAGGTTCTCACCGAACCGACCCCCACCACCGTAGAAAACAGTGCCACGCACACCATCCGCTACACTGTGAACGGCATCGTCTACCGACAAGTCATCCACAGCGACGAAGACCTCGACGCCCTTATGCTCACACTCTTTGCCCTTGCCCGCGAGGGCTACACCGTCCGTGTGATGGACGAGAGTATCACCTTCTGCGAAACCTACGCCAAAGAAAAGGTGACCTACACCACCAAAAACAAAAAGGATGCGTATGATTGGGTAATGGAAAAAATCAACGAAGGCTATGATGTGACAATCAGCTTCAACGAGCAAACCGGCGAATACACTTGTATTGCCATTAGATAGCCCAATTATTATATGAACAGACAAATCATCAGTCTGACAGCAAAACGAACACGTCATGAAATACATTGAAAAATGCCCTGCACAGAGTTTGTCGCGCCGTTGTGCAGGGCTGAATCGAGGATGCCGGACAGGCGGAGAGACTTCACTTCAAACAAAACTCTCCCCAGGCACCCAAGGCGCAATACATATAGTGCATCGCACATCATATCCATAACGGGCTTCGGCCAATAATATTGTGAACGATGTGCGCTGTAGTTGAAATTAAACAATTTGTACAAGACGGTTTGACGAGGGATCCCGTCTTGAACAAAATCACTGCAATGCTCCCTCAAAAAAATGTTATGAACAGAATCATTTTGTTTTTATCCTTATTTTGTTGCCTGTTTATGTCACCATCCCGAGTTTCAGCCCAGCTCTTTGATTTTGTATCGGGATACTATGGCTATGCAGAAACCACACCGTCAATCATACGTAGAGTGAATCTGACTTCAGCATTGGTTTATTATAAGGACAATGCTTTGGGACTTAACATTATTGCTCTAATAGACCTCTCACTCAACCACAAACAAGTGGCATTGCCACCTGACTGCACCGTGAGCGACATGCGCATCACGGGTGATGACATTTATTTTTGTGGATGTAATTCCACCGGATCCATTATCGGCCATATCAAACTATCCGATTATTCAACCGCGGGTCCGCGGACTGCAACGATTTACACAGTGGACAATCAATTTGTCACAAGGTTCACCCGGATGGTCGCATACACTCTTGAAGGGAAACAGAAAGTCGTTGCAATAGGCGACCTCCATTTTACAAGTAATCCTGTCTTAACCTGTCCAGGGTTACCTCCATCACCCCCTTACTATCCCTCTGACTGCTATCGCACCATAATATTGGAAGCGGATTTTAACCATTCATCCTTGATTGATCACCGATACACGACCACAAATGACGAGAACCACCGCGAATTTATTACCGAAGTTGTGGAGACTGAAAACCATGTGGCCTTTATCGGGAATTATATCGACAGAAATTCCACGGTCATCCACCGATGCGGCAAAGAAAGGGTTGTAACAGACTTCAAGGCAGATCCCTATTACTTGTATTCTACACCCTTGGAGGGATACTCAGACTATCACGGTTGCGTAACGAGGGGTGACACAATAGCAATTGCATCGCTGTCGTCTTATTACGATGAAGCCGGTGAAATGCAGTTTTCAACCAATATCAGGCTTTTCGATTTGGCCAGCATGGACAATACCCAGGCGCAGCTTGTACCGTTGAGAGACAAGTCAGAACCGTTTGAGTTGACGTATATGACAATGATGGGGCGACTTATACTGCTGCAAGACATTTACCACCCTACACTCATGTCCAATCAGAACACCTTTGTGCAATTGGAACCGTATTACCCAACAGACTATACTGCTAAATGTTGGTATGAATCATACTGGACAAAACCGTTCTACTCTGTTTGCTGGCTTTCCGTAACCGAATACATAGCATCGGGGGGGACGTACTGGTGTTTGAAAGACATGGTGCCGGTGTCCTCGGGCAATTGTTACAAGGCGCTCAGCATCGATGTGATCGTACTCCCGCTTCAACCTAAAGTGATGGATACATACACTTCCTATCAGCCAATGGTTGCAATATATCCAGTAAACACCTCACCGTACACCTATGTTTTCACTATTCCCGATGGATTATTTAACCAACGTTGTATAGAATTCCCTTAAACAACAATAAAAAATCATTGTAATCGTTCTTAAAATAGTCATAAAATCATAAAGCAACAATAAACATGAAAAGAATCATCATCATAGTCTTTAGTATGCTATTATCGTCAAGTGCATTGAACGCACAGGACACACTGCATGCTTTCGGAGTAGACCATCCGATGTTCCTATCATCCTTTGACCAGAGTCTTATCGGGAATGGAAGATTCTTAGGAATGCCTAACCGATTCGCCTTTAATCAAATTACTCATCAATGGGAATTAAACAATGTGGATGTCTATCGATTCGTCCTGCCGCCATGCCTCCGGCGCTGCCGGATAGCAGGCGTGGCTTTCAAATGCAGCATTGAACTGGAGAGTGACACAACATGGGGGGCATTGGTAACCTTTGACAGTGGGGACTACAACCGCCCCAATATCCGTTTGACCAGCACGCATATCGAATACGGGCAAGCCACCGACTGCTATATCGCATACAGCAATCCCGATTCCCAGTCGAAATGCGGCCCATTAGACACCGTGATTGATGGGTATGCCTTGTATTTTGACGAACCGATCATGGTGACAGACACTTTTTTCTTGGGCGGTTATTTCAAAATAGAGCGACTCAACGGACTCGAACTCTTTCAAGACCGCGTGGTATATGGCTTTGAGTGTATGGACACGGCATACCATCAACCTCATCAAAACGGAGAAAGGATTAACTTTATAGCAGGTCTTGCCGATGATAACATTACAATTAACTGCATGGAGTGGTTTAATCGTTATTGGGGGAGTGGGTGGATGCAATATCAGGGCTACTGTCCGATACTTGCCCCCGATACGGATCTCTTTACCTGCCCTGCAGTTGAAGGGCTGGCTGTCACGGGCGGTGCAGTGCCGACCCTGACATGGAATGTGGACGGAGAGCATTACTGGTATGAGGTGGTCACCGGCCCGGCCGATACACCGTTGGACAGCCTCTGGGGCGACACTGTGGGCGGCAACACCAACTCGCTGGAACTGACAGGCCATGCCTTTGTGCCGGGAGTGCGCTACCAAGCCCGTGTCCGTGCCATGTGCCAGTTTGTCAAATGCCCCTATCTTGACACTGCCACATGGTCGGTATGGAGCGACCCCGTCTATTTTACTTACAGCGACACGTCGCACACCCAACCCCAGGGCATCCATTCCCCGGACAA
>DBXQ01000081.1:7776-41676 GCA_002309955.1 Bacteroidales bacterium UBA1208 | reverse complement strand
CGTGCGCAAACTGAGGCTGTGCCAGGTAGGCATAGGCTGTGGCGGCGTGGTTGATGAGGCCGCCGGCGAGGGCTTTCATGCAGATGAAGCCGATGTTTTTGTCCTTGCACTGGTTGACGAGGTGCAGCTCTTTGTCCGACGCCAGGTAGGAGAAGGGAAANNAACTGCAGCGTCTCGTACAGGCCGGACTCGATGGCCTCGTGGGCCACGGTCAGGCGGTGGTTGGTGATGCCGATGTGGCGCACCTTGCCCTGGGCCTTGGCCTCCAGAATGGCCTCGTAAAGGCCGGTGCCGTCGCCGGGCTTGGGGCAGAAGGCGGGGTTGTGGAACTGGTAAAGGTCCACATAGTCGGTGCGCAGCAGGCGTAGCGAGGTGTCGAGGTCTTTCCAGAAGCCGTCGACGGTGGTGGCACCTGTCTTGGTGCTGATGATGACTTCGTTGCGGCGACCTTTGAGGGCTACGCCGAGCTTCTCCTCGCTGTCGGTGTAGAAGCGGGCGGTGTCGAAATAATACATGCCGCCATCCAAAGCACGACGAATGAGTTTCACGGCATCGGCCTGGCTGATGCGCTGTATGGGCAAAGCCCCGAATCCGTTGCGCGGCACCACAAGGCCGCTACGTCCCAATGTCACTTTCTGCATAGTTCTTCCTTTAAAGCTTTGATAAATGAGTGAATATCCTCCTCGGTGGTGTCGAACGAGCACATCCAGCGCACCACATCGGTTTCTTCGTCCCAGAGATAGAAGAAGTAGTCGTCGAGCAGGGCGTTCCACACCTTATTGGGCAGTTTGACGAAAACGCTGTTGGCCTGGACGGGATACATGATTTGTGCTTCAGGGATGTCGGACAGAGCTTCGCGGAGCAGTTGGGCCATCCGGTTGCTGTGGGCGGCGTTGCGACGCCATACGCCGGAGGTGATATATGCCTCGAACTGGGCGGCCATGAACCGCATTTTGCTGCACAGTTGACCCATCTGTTTGCGCCGGTATTTCATCTCAGTGTCAAGCTCGGGGTTGAGGATGACGGCGCTTTCGCCCATGAGCATCCCGTTTTTGGTGCCACCGAAAGAGAGGCAGTCTACACCGCAGTCGGTAGTCATTTGCCGGAACGAGCAGTCGAGAGCCACAGCGGCATTGGCCAAGCGTGCACCGTCCATGTGGAGATACATGTTGTGCTGGTGGGCAAGGTCGGCAAGGGCACGGATTTCATCGAGAGTGTAGAGGGTGCCGAGTTCGGTGGGTTGGGTGATGCTGATGGCGCGGGGTTGGGAGTGGTGCTCAAAACCGAAGCCGTGCAGTTGGGTCTTGACCAGCTGAGGGGTGAGTTTCCCGTCAGGGGTGTTGACAGTAAGCAGGCGGCAACCCACGATTCGCTGGGGAGCACCGCATTCGTCGACATTGATATGGGCTGTGTCGGCACAGACAACAGCATGGTGTGAGCGACACATGGCATCGATGTTCAGGACATTGGCACCCGTGCCGTTGAAGACGAAATAGACTTGTGCCTGGGGGCCGAATTCCTGTTTGAAAAGTTGTTCGGTACGTTTGCAGTACTCGTCGTCGCCGTAGGCCAAGGCATGTTCGACATTGGCGGAAGCTATCGCCTCCAAAATCTCAGGGCTTATGCCTGAATGGTTGTCACTACCAAATCCACGTTTCATGATAAACTACGAATTTATTAAGTAAAAACTAAAAGGCTGGATTACTGTATGGGCGATACTAATGAATCGACAGGCCTTTTAGTTTTTAGTTCTCAGTTTTACTTTATTATTTGTCCATTGTCAGCAGGAATTCTTCGTTGCTGATGGTGTGTGCCATGTTTTTCTGGAGGAATTCCATGGCTTCGACAGGGGTCATGTCGGTGAGTTGGTTGCGGAGTACCAAGGTGCGGCTGAGAAGGTTTTTGGGAACCAGAAGGTCGTCGCGGCGGGTGCTCGAGGCCACTAAGTCGATGGCGGGATAGAGGCGTTTGTTGGCCATTTTTCGGTCGAGTTGCAGCTCCATGTTGCCGGTGCCTTTGAATTCTTCGAAAATGACGTCGTCCATTTTGCTGCCTGTTTCGGTGAGGGCGGTGGCAATGATGGTGAGCGAGCCACCGTTTTCGATATTACGGGCGGCGCCAAAGAAACGTTTGGGTTTCTGCAGGGCGTTGGCCTCGACACCGCCGGAAAGGACTTTTCCCGAGGCGGGCTGGACGGTGTTGTAGGCACGTGCCAGACGGGTGATGGAGTCGAGTACGATTACTACATCGTGCCCGCATTCGGTCATGCGTTTGGCTTTTTCGAGTACGATATTGGCGATGCGGACATGGCGGTCGGCGGGTTCGTCGAATGTAGAGGCAATGACTTCGGCTTTTACACTGCGCTGCATATCGGTGACCTCCTCGGGACGTTCGTCAATGAGCAGTACCATGAGGTACACTTCGGGATGGTTGTAGGCAATGGCGTTGGCCACTTCTTTCAGCAGGGTTGTCTTACCCGTCTTAGGTTGGGCGACAATGAGTCCACGTTGTCCTTTTCCGATGGGGGTGAACATGTCGATGATGCGGGTGGAGAGGGTTTGCTGGGGATGGCCAGTGAGCTTGAATTTCTCGTTGGGGAAGAGCGGGGTGAGCGATTCGAAGGGGACGCGGTCGCGTATGCGGTCGGGTGAAAGGCCATTGATTTGCTGTATTTTCACCATGACGAAGTATTTATCGTTCTCCTTCGGGGGACGAATCATGCCGCTCACAGTGTCGCCAGATTTCAGACCATAGTTGTGGACCATGGTTGCCGATACGAATACGTCGTCGGGCGAAGCAAGATAGTTGTAGTCGGAAGAGCGGAGAAAACCAAAACCGTCGGGAGCCAGTTCGAGAACGCCTTCAGCTTCCACTACGCCTTCGGTGTCGAAGGGATAGGTTTTTACGGGTTTGGGAGCAGGAGTGGGTGTTACGCCAAACTGGGCAAGGAATTCGTCGCTATAAGGTTCGGAAGGGCGATGATGCTTGCCTTTGTTGCCGAAACGGACATAGCGTTCTTTGGTGTTTGGTTCGGCCACGGGAGTGCCCTCGGTCGCGGGTTCGACTTTGTTGTCTGGTTGTTGGGCAAGTGGCTGCTCGGCAGTTTCGTTGGAGGCAGGCTTCTCGACGGGAGTATCGGGAATGGCGGGTCTTGTGGGTTGTTTGCCGATCGGGCTTGAGTCAGTGGGCTCTTTTATCTCCTCGTTGGGTCGTTCCGGGGAGTTGGTGTTGTCGTCGGATTTCACTTTTTTGGGACGGCCACGTTTGCGTTTTACAGGCTCCTCGGTGTCTTTTTCGACGGGTGTCTTGACGTTATCTTCGGTGTGGGTGGTTTCGGTCCTGACAGGCTGTGGAGCAGGGTCTTTTCTGGTTATTGGGAGCGATTTGTCGGAGGAGGTGCGCAACAGGCGGCCTGTAGGTGACACGATGTCGGGGATGGATGGAACAAGAGGAAGCTCAAGGTCGGCAATATTGATGCCCATAGTATCGTGATGTATGGGAGAGGAAGACTCCTTTGGGGATAGGGATGCGGAGTTGTTGTTGGTACTATTAGGTTGTTGGGCACGGTTTTTACGCTTATGCAACTCGGGGTTGGATAGTGACGATTCGGCCAAGAGCGTGGGTTTTATACGGGCGCGTTTGGGGCGTGCCTCGGGTTCTTTGCTTTTCTGCATCTCTTGTTCTTTTGTGATGGCTTTAGGGTTTTCGGACTGCAAGGCAATGATTTTATACATTAGTTCTTGTGCATCCATGCGTGTGGCTCTGGGAATGCCTAATTCTTTGGCAATATTGATGAGTTCAATGTGAGCCTTGGCTTCAAGTTCTGTTTTGCTATACATAAATGTAGCGTATGTGCTTTGATGATTTTAGAAAAAAATCGATTTTAAAAAGTGGAACCGAAAGTTCTGATTATGAGTATTTAAAATAAATAAATAACTCAAAATTGAACGATTTTTGACAGCACAAAAATAGAAAAAAAAATTCAATCCAAGAAAAAAATTTTGTCAAACAAACGAAAATGCGTACTTTTGCAGAAAATTTTAAATAGTAATACAATCACTTAAAACAATCATACAATGAACATTCCTCAGAATTTAAAGTACACCCAGGATGACGAATGGGTAAGAGTAGAAGGCGAATTTGCTTATGTAGGTATTACCGACTATGCACAGCATGAATTAGGCGACATCGTTTTTGTTGATGTGGATTGCGTAGGCGACACTATCGGTGCTGGCGAGGCTTTCGGCAGCATTGAGGCCGTGAAGACTGTGGCAGACCTCCTTATGCCCGTAGAGGCAGAGGTGGTTGAGTTCAACACCAATCTTGACGATGCTTCCGCTATCAACAGCGATCCTTATGGTGACGGCTGGATTATCAAGATTAAACCCGCCAACATGGCTGACATCGACGCTCTGCTCGACAACATCGCCTACACCGCTAAAATCGGTGCCTAAAGATTAAGTTGAAAATTCAATCTTATTGGGGGCAGTTACTTGTGATGTAACTGCTCCCCTTTTTGTTGGTGCTGTTAATGTATGTTAAATGGTGTAAGATTCCTTTGATGATTACGTCATGTCAATGAAAGGCGGATTTTAACTCCTTTTTCAGATGACAGGGAATACCGCATAATATTAAGATGTCTGAGTATTAAAATAGGAATAAAATGAAACACGGATTGATTCTGATTGCAGCAATGCTTGTCGTTGGTGTGGCCGCGATAGGCTCTTGTACAAAAGATACCTCGAAAGCCAAAGTCCAGAACATCACAAACAATGGATGTCATATGGACGCAGTGGTCATGTCGGATGACAATAAGGAGATAGATGACCTTTACACTTTCACTGAATCGGCTGATTTCCATTATCATGACGGAGTGCTTTATGTAACCCATCACAATCTTTGTGTGAACTGTGCTTTCGAATCGGGCGGTATTGATGTGGACCTACAGGTAGACGGCAACACTATTACCGTCTACGAATATGCCCACGACGGAGACATTGCCAACTGTGTCTGTTTTACAGATAATTTCTTTCAGATTGCCAATCTACCGCACGGCACCTACACTTTTATTTTCAACACTTGGTCTACTACCCCACAATCTTTCACCATTACATTTTAACTTTTTGAATCAACAGGTTTCGTCGGTTGTCTGCTGACGGAGCATGGTCTTATTGCCTGCCACAAGAAGAGATTCCGAGGGCAGGCGGTTTGTGCATTGTCAGGATTTTCTATATTCAAGAGAAGATTATGGCGAGATGCGGGCTGTTCAAGTTTGAAAATGTTTTCCGACCCAGTAAATGTAAATATTTTCTTTATTTTTTCGTTATTCTAAAATAATTTGCGTATTTTTGCAACGCGAAATGTGGATTCCATTTTGCAGATTAATTGTTATTGACTAAATACAATATTGATGAATATCAGAAGAAAAATATTCCGCTATGGGTTTTTGTCTGTCCTTTTAGTGAGTGCCTTTAATGGTTCGGCGATAGCACAGGTTGACCTTACCATTGATACTTTGGAGTGCCATATTATTGGTTTTAATGCAGGACTGATGCTGCCTTCAAAGCAGTTTTCGTTTGAGACGGCACCGGACGGGACAAGGAGTCGGAATGCCACGATGTCCAGTCTTTACGACCCACCCTATTTGTCGTTTGGCATAGAGCCGATGTACAAGTTCAAGTCCAATTGGTTGGTATCGATAGAAGGAAATTTGTGGTTCGGTTTGAATTCGAATAATTTAAATCACCGGATTGAGCGTATGGGCGATGTGTTTACTCGCGACAGTGTAGTGGTGGGTTCCAACGGTACTGATGCCAATGTGACATGCTATAACCGTGGTATGAGTTTCAAGGCGGGAGTGGGAAAGATTTTCCCGCTGAATCCGAAAAAGAATCCCAATTCGGGTATTTTGGCTCTGCTGAAAGGTGGCTATATGTGGCAACAGACTATTTTCATGGTGAACAGCGAGCAGGCTCCACAGCTTACCGACGACTATGCACTGCTCTATGACCATCAGCGTCATGGCATCATGTTGACCGAGGCATTGGGATACTGGTTTATGAGTACCCGTTCCGACTTGGCCAACATTTATGTTGCATTTGAGGTGTCGCAGTGTTGGAACTGGTCTACACGTGAATATCAGATAGACCAGTATTTGGGATTGCATGGCAAGGACAATCACCGTTATTTTGACCTGTTGTACAGCATAAAGGTATGTTGGATGTTCCCCTTGCGGGGTAAGACCGACCATGACTATTATTTGTATTGATTTAATTATTGTGAATAACTGAAGCAGAAAGGAATTCAAATATGATGCGAGTGTTGTATACGTTTGGAATACATTGCTACTCGGTGGGGGTGCGTGTGGCATCGCTTTTCAACCCCAAGGCAGCACAGATGGTGGCGGGTTGGAAAAGAACGTTTGGGCGTTTGGCGGTGGCTCCTGTGGGCAAAGAAAAAACGGCGTGGTTCCATGCCTCGTCACTTGGAGAGTTTGAGCAGGCACGACCTGTGCTCGAAACTTTCCGTCAGCAACATCCTGACTTCAAGATATGTGTCACTTTCTTTTCTCCCTCTGGCTACGAGGTTCGCAAAGACTACCCTCAGGCTGATTTTGTAAGTTATCTGCCGATGGATACTCCGTCCAATGCTGCCCGCTATGTCAACCTATTGCATCCCACAGTGGTGTTTTTTGCTAAGTATGATTTTTGGTTCAATTATCTTGAGCAGTTGCATCGTCGCGAGATTCCAACATATATCTTTTCGGCAATATTCCGTCCCAGCCAGTATTTTTTCAAATGGTACGGTGTATGGTTTTTGAAACATCTTCAACGCAGTTTCACCCACCTCTTTGTACAGAACGAGGTGTCAATGGAGTTGTTGAAAAAACATGGTGTGCCACAGACCTCTATAGCTGGAGATACCCGTTTTGATCGTGTCCACACCATAGCTCAGGGAGCTAAACGGTTTCCTGAGATTGAGGACTTTTTATCACAATACGCAAATAGCAAGGTGATATTGGCAGGCAGTTCATGGGAACCGGATGAGGACAACCTGAAACATTATATGGATCATGCTGGCGAACATGTCACTTTGATTTTGGCACCTCACGTTATTAATGACACCCATTTAGAACATATCGAATCGGTATTTTCTAAATATGGTTGCATTCGATACTCTCGTCTTTCTGCCGATGAAGCCATGTCACGAGTATTGGTTATTGACAATATCGGAATGCTTTCTTCACTTTATCAATATGCCGATGTGGCATACATCGGCGGTGGTTTCGGAAGAGGAATACATAATATTCTTGAAGCTGTCACCTTTGGCAAACCAGTTGTTTTCGGCCCTAATTATCACAAGTTCAAAGAGGCTTGCGACCTAATAGCCCGAGGCGGAGCTTTCAGCTATGTGAGTTATGTCCAGCTACAGCACCACCTTGATGGTCTTCTCTCCGACCCCAATATTTATATCACTGCATCGGAAGTGTGTAAACAATATTTGGAAGAGAATCTTGGCTCTACACAGCTTATCTTGGCAAAGGTCAATCAGGATTTGAAAAAATATATCACAGCGTAGGTTGAAACAAATAATTCATATATTATGTCTGGTGGCACTGGCTTTTAGTATGGCCTCGTGCAGCATGCAAAAATATCTCCAACCCGGACAGAAAGTGCTTCACAACAATGAAGTGAACGTCGTCATGGCCGATAGTTCCAAGGTTCCGCCCGAAGTGGACGAAGCACTCTCGAATGTCAGGCAGTATTACTATCAGGTGCCGAATAAACGAGTTCTGTTTATGCGCATGAGGATGAGGCTTTACTGTTCCACCAATCCAAACGACAGCAGTGGATGGAGTCGTTTTTGGCGAAATCAAGGTGAGGCTCCTGTTGTATACGATGCTGTGGCTGCCCAACGAACCGCTGCCCAAATAGCCACTCTGCTCAAAACAAAAGGCTGTTTTAATTCGACAGTCACAACAGACACAGTTCATTATGGTTCAAGTTCCGTGATAGCTCGTTATAACATCACGGCGACGAGACGCCGAAAAATTGACAACATTACTTTTGGTTGCCGTCAACCCGACATAGACGCGATGATGAAGAAATGGAAAACCGAATCGTTGTTGAAGGAAGGTGACTATTATGATCAGCAGAAAATGACACAGGAGCAGTCGCGTATTGCTTCACTGTTGAAGGATTCGGGCTATTACTTTGCAAGTTCTGATATGGTGCGTTTCTATGTGGACACCACCTACGACAGCCAATCGTTAAGCATTTCCGTGAGGTTGAGACTGCCGCAGAGACAAAATGGCGACACCGTGGAGAACATGACCCTTCGCCGTTATCATCTTGACAAGATTTATCTTTATCCCAATGTCTCTACCGCTCTTAACGGAGAACAGCGCCGGTTCGATACCCTCGTTTATCCATACCAGTGGCGCGATACCAACATTACTGACTATTATTTTATCTATGACAAAAAAATCAACCCGTCTCCGCGTACTCTTTGTCGCACTATCTTGTTGCGTGGCGGACAGGTCTATCGCCCACGTTTCGCCAGCTTAACATCCAATGCCCTCTTCGGATTACACAATTTTAAATATGTCGACATCAGTTTCGAAGAGTCACCTTTCAGCACTGACAGTAATGCATTGCTTGATGCCCGGATTAGGATGCTCAACAGCTCCCGCCACAGGCTTTCCCTCTCGTTGGAACTTACCAATGCGTCGGACATAACACAGAATGTCGGCAATTTCTTCACTTCAGGCAATCTGGGACTGGGAACCTCGTTGGGCTATCAGAACAACAATCTTTTCGGTGGTGCCGAAATGTTGAAAATTGAAGGAAGCTTGCTTTTCGATTTACCCAAGAATGTGTTTGGCTCTAAAAACAATGATTTCCGCCACACATTTTCCACCTTTGAGAACAATGTCAACCTTACTCTCGACCTCCCCGACTTCCTGCTCCCATTTGTCAACCAAATGACTTCGCAATTCAACCGCCCCCACACACTGATTGGTTTCAGTGCTGGTTATATCTTTCGCAACACAGTCATGCCAAGCATTGAAGGCTCCCCCATAGCCGTCAATCTCGAACGTATCCTCTTCAACACCTCTTATGGCTATTCATGGAACCATCGCCGTTATCATCAGCACAAACTCTTCCCCATTAACTTCACATATACGCACATCATTTCCGGTGCCGAATATTACGATTATCTCCATACCATTACAGATGACTTGCTCCGCCTCATGTTCCAGTCTTATGACTATATGCTGCTGAATACACATTATGAATACACCTATACCAATCAACGTATCGGTCTGAGACGCAATTTTGATTATTTCAACTTCTCTGTCGAGACAGCAGGCAATCTTCTCAACGGTATCAGTTCATTGTTCAACCTGCATCACGCCCTCGATAGCCAATCTTACCAGTATTTCCGCTTCGAAGGCGAATACAAACGCTATATCTATTGGGGCGAAAACAATACGCTTGTGCTCCGAGCCCTTGCCGGTATAGGTATTCCATATGGGCATTCCGCCACCCTACCATTCGAAAAAATGTTTGTCGGTGGTGGCCCTACCACTATGCGCGGCTGGACATTGCGCCATCTGGGTGGTTACGGTATGTATTTATACTCTACGGACGATTCCATGGAAGACCTTGCCATCGGAGTAGGTGAAGTCATGCTGGTGTGCAATATTGAACAACGCATCCCAATAATCAGCATATTCGAAGGCGCTGTATTTGCCGATTTTGGTAATGTGTGGTCATACGTAGATTGGGGAATAGGGAAATACAACACCTTCAATCCTCGTTATCTCCTTGAAACAGTGGCCTTAGATGTAGGTGTCGGCCTTCGTGCAAATGTCTCTATCGCCACCCTCCGTCTCGATGTTGCCCTGCCACTCTACGACCCCTCCTACATTGAGGGCAACCGTTGGATCGGGTCTCGCTGGAATTGGAACAAAATAGCCTTGAATTTCGGTATCAACTATCCTTTCTGAATAATTAATCACATCATAATCACACAAAACCATGTTCGATAAAATCAAAGAAATCTTCGAGTCCGAGTGTTTTGTCCATGAGCCCCATCAGCTCTATGACCCCATAGAATACACCCTTCACCTTGGAGGCAAACGTATCCGTCCATACCTACTGATGACTGCCAACCAGATGTTCGGCGGCGATGACGCACATGTTCGCAATGCCGCCATCGGCATCGAAGTGTTCCACAACTTTACCCTTCTCCATGATGACCTTATGGACAAGTCGCCTCTCCGACGCGGCAAACCTACCGTCTACTGCAAATGGGACGAAAACACAGCCATTCTTTCAGGCGACACCATGTTCGCTCTTGCGTGGCACTATTTTCTTAAGCAGCCCACTCCCCGTCTGCAACAAATCCTTTCCTGCTTCAACCAGACTGCCATAGAGGTATGCGAAGGCCAGCAATACGACATGAACTTTGAACATTCGTCACATGTGACCATTGATGAATATATGATGATGATTCGGCTCAAAACAGCAGTCTTGCTTGCCGGAGCACTCAAAATCGGTGCTCTGTATGCCGGTGCTCCCGAGGCAGACATCGACCACCTTTACCAGTTCGGCATCCATCTTGGTTTGGCCTTCCAACTTCAAGACGACCTCCTCGACAGTTACGGCGATGTGGCCGAATTAGGAAAACAAACCGGACAAGACATCCGAGACAATAAGAAAACATACTTGATATTAAAAGCACTTCAAACCGCACCCGATAACCTCCGCAGCGAACTCGTCGACCTGTTCTCCGCAACACCCGACAACAGCGATGACAAAGTAGCCCGTGTACGTCAAATATACGACCAACTCAACATCCGTCATAATGTAGAAATCGCCATTGACGAAGAGTTCAGCAAAGCCCGTCTCCATCTTGACTCAATCCATCTCGATGACGACAAAAAACAGCCTCTGCTGAACCTCATCACTACCCTCTCTGGACGAAAAAAATAAGAAAAACAAAAATTTATTCTCCTAATTCGGAAAAATAGCGTATATTTGCAGAAATATTGATTCAATACGGATTTAAATTAACTAATTAATAATTAACTCATTAAATTAAATCATGAAAAAAGTATTCGCTTTGATGTCAATTATTGGCTTATTGACATTCACCAATCTCAATGGTGTCATGGCTCAGGACAAAGCTGCCCAGGCCGAAGAGCCCGCAACCGAACAAATCGACCAGCAAGCAGTTGACAGCACCATCGCTGAAGCTCCTGTTGCTGAGGAACCCGAAACCGTAGCAGCTCCTGTCGAAGAGACCAAGTCCTTCCACCAGATGCTGAAAGAAAAGTACATCCAAGGTGGTGCAGGCTGGATGACCCCTGTGCTCCTCTGCCTCATCTTCGGTATGGCTCTGGTTATTGAGCGTATCCTCTATCTGAACATGGCCACCACCAACGTGCAGAAACTGCTCGAAGGCATCGAAGGCTATGTGCAGAAAGGCGACTACAAAGGCGCTAAGGATCTCTGCCGCGACACCCGTGGCCCCGTGGCCTCAATCTTCTATCAAGGCCTCGATCGTATCGACGAAGGTCTTGACAACGTCGAAAAGGCTGTCACCTCTTACGGTGGTGTGCAGATGGCTCGTCTCGAGAACAACATGACTTGGATTGGCCTGTTCATCGCATTGGCTCCTTCTTTCGGATTCCTCGGTACCGTCGTAGGTATGGTCCAGGCATTCGATGACATTGAGGTCGCCGGTGATATCAGCCCCACTGTTGTGGCTGGCGGTATGAAAGTGGCTCTGTTGACCACCATCTTCGGTCTTATCGTCGCTATCATTCTTCAGATTTTCTATAACTACATCCTCACCAAAATCGAGAGCCTCGTTGCCCAGATGGAAGATGGTTCCATCACCTTCATGGACATCCTCGTCAAGAACAAGAAATAATAGTTATAAGGAGTCTTTTCAATTCAATTACAAACCCTAATTCCTTAAACTGTTATGAAAGAAAAAACTGATAAAATATTAACGTTGGCGCTTCTGGGCCTGGCAATCATTGCCACAGTGTTTGCCTTTGTGTTTGCCTTGAATACAGTCAACAACTCTGGCATGTTCGACATCGCTTTCTGGCTGTTGGTCATCATGGTTGGATTCTCACTCCTCGCCATTGTGGTCTTCCTCTGCAAGAAACTTCTCGAACGCTTTAAAACAGAAAAAGGTTACCTGACCAAGTTCCTGCTTCTCATTGCCCTCATCGTTGTACTCCTTGTGGTCTCCTTCGTGTTGGCCAAAGGCGGCGATGTCGACATCGTCAAGTACGGTATCACCGAAGGTGCCTCCAAACTCATTGGTGCAGCCTGCATTCTGGTTTACATCATTGTTATTGGAGCCGCCCTCTCGATTCTGGTAACTGAAGTAATGCCCAAATCAAACAAGAAAAAGTAAGAACTATGGGAAGAAAAACACCTGGCTTAAACACCAGTTCAATGTCCGACATCTCGTTCCTGCTGTTGGCCTTCTTCCTATTGGTCTCCAACATCAACACAGATCAGGGTATTGCTCGTCGTTTGCCGCCTCCGCTACCCGAAAATCAGGAAAAACCTGATGTTAAGGAACGTAACATCTTCGTTGTGAAAATCAACAGTAAGGACCGTCTTCTCTTCAATGGTGAAGTGGGTGACATCCGCGACCTCAAAGACCGCGCCAAGGAGTTCCTCGGAAACCCCAACAACCTGCCCAACCTGCCTGAGAAATTACAAATGGACATCCCCTTGCTGGGCATGATGGACGTTTCGAAAGGTGTTATCTCGCTGCAGAACGACCGTGGCACATCCTACGATATGTATATAGCTGTCCAGAACGAACTGCAAGCAGCTATTGTCGAGATGCGTAACGAACTGTCTCAAGTAAAATTTGGTCGCAAATACAGCGACCTTCCAGAACCTCAGGCCGAAGCCATCGACCAAGCAATCCCCATTGCTATTTCCGAGGCTGAGCCTACAAAGATAGGAGAAAAATAATATGGCAAGATTCACTGGTAAGAAAACAAAAGAGACTCCTGCCCTCAACATGGGCTCAATGTCCGATATTATTTTCATGCTCCTGTTCTTCTTCATGACCATCACTACGATGCGTGAAAGCTCACTCTACGTGACTATCAAGGTCCCTAAGGCTACTGAGACTATCAAACTGCAGAAGAAGAGCCTTGTCAGCTACATCAACGTGGGTACCCCCATGGTTGGTGAATGGCAAAAGAAATATGGTACTGAATCCCGTATTCAGCTCAACGACCAGATTTCCGAAGTCAAGGATATTCCGCTGTTTGTCGAAGAAGAGGTTTCTGCTCGTGTCGAAGCTGACCGTCCGTTTGTCACATTCTCCATCAAGGCCGACAAGGACACCAAGATGGGTCTCATCAGTGACATCAAACAAGAGCTCCGTAACTCCGGCGCATTCAAGATTTTCTACAATGCCGCCCACGGTGACCGCAAATAAGCGTCAAACCGACTCTGCATAACAAGAAGGCTGCCCATCAGGCAGCCTTCTTTATTTATTAGGGGTCGGCAGTGTACCCGCTCTCCTATCGCACCTTCGCCAGTTCCAGCCGACCGAGTTTTGGCACATCCATCACAAATCCGCAGTCTCTCCTCCAGTAAAGAACTACTTGGTCGCCGTTTTTACAGTTGAGCGCCCAACAGCCATCTGTTTGAGAGGGTATGGCCTCAGTCATCACCACGGTAAACATCTGCACAGTGTCGCCACTTTCGGTAGTGAACACAATAATTTTGTCTGTAATCTCCACCCGTTGCGGCACACCCATTGCAGCAGTCAGCTCCATCGAAGAAACATTCTCCATAAAATAAGTTGCCAACACACCCTCCAACTCTACCGGATTCACCTCAGTGTTCTCTGGACTAATCCCCTTTCGTTCATCCTCTTCCGATGTCACAGATGTCGGCGACGAAGCTATTTTCTCAGCCAGTTTCTCCGATGCAAGCCTCTCAGCATTCTTAACTTTATACAATCCATTCTGAGCTGCGGCACAGTTCAATCCAAATAAGGCAAACACAATCCATGTGCCTATAACAATTCTTTTCTTCATGTCACATCCATTTGTTGTTAATCAATCGCCCTCCTCCAACTGGAACAACTCCTCCACACGCTTGCCGAACAGTTGGGCCATCTTCAGTGCCAGCACCGTCGAGGGGACATACTTTCCCAGTTCTATTGAATTGACCGCCTGACGGGTCACCCCTATCTTCTCGGCCAATTCGCCTTGCGTAATATTCAATTCCGCACGGGCAACTTTCAATCTATTCTTCATTGCGCATCATTTTTTTATTGATAAACAGCCTAATATAGAAACAGATAATAAAGAAATACAATGTAGAGAACATGTTGTACAGCATAACCGAAATAAACGACAGCCCCCACACAAACACTATTCCAACCACCAACAACAGGCAGTTAAAATAAAGCGACAATATAAGCGACTCGTAGCGCAGATGCTCAATAAACTCATCTTCGCTCTTGTTGCGCGAAAAACCGATAAACACACCGCCCACCACAAGTAGAACATAGATGAGCGAATTGACCAGATTGCTGTTGGCACTGAACCCAGAAAGGCCATCCATATCTGTTGACAACCGTTCCAGCCCAAACAGTGCGCGAAAATCATTCCAACTGCTACACAACTTATCACTTGGAATAATCAAATCTGAATAAAGCAGAATCAACACTGCAGCAACGGCCAGTATCCACCAACCTGCACATTTATACCCATTGGGTAACAATAATTTTGAAGTTTTCATGATGTTTTGAATTTAAAGTTGTTCATTTACTTTGACGCTGCAAAAGTACACAAAACTTTCCAAATAGCAAGTATAAATTACATTTTGTTTTGTTTTCTTTACACAATTAAACTGTGTCAGGAATCTATTATATTGGTTTTCACCCCTATGTGCTATCTGTTAAAAAACATTAATTATTTTTAGGTGGGGTAAATTTTATCTACAAAATATAGTCTGTAACTTCGCTCAATATTCTAATTATATACCTCAGTTCTTCCTTCCTTCTCCTTTATATATGGGAGAACGAAGGAAGAACGAAGGAAGAACTGACGGTGAAGGAACGGGGGAAGAGCTTCGTTAGTTGAACAGAAGTGTGTGGGAAAAATAGGTTACTGACAAGGGTTTTTCCAGCAAAAAAAGTGTTATCTTTGCAGTTGGATAGAAATATAATATATTTATTGTAAGTTTATGTCTATGAAAAGGGTATTAATATTTTTGCTAATGGTTTCCCCTGTTTGGGGGACGATGTGTGGCCAGATACGCACACACACTTGGGGAATGGGACCCCTCACTTGGACTGATTTTGTTCATAAACCTGCTATCGCCGACTGCTATTCCTATCTCGAATATTATATGGGTATTGACGATAGGTATCATGAAAAAGACGGGGTGCTTTACCGAATGCCAGAAGCATATGCCTATGTCAGTCCTGATTTTTCATGGGCAGACACCCACTACCGCAGTGAGTCGCTGTTACGCTATAATCAGGTTGCGTTCGGGTTGTTGGAGGTGTATCGTCGCGAAATGCAGAAAACGGTTCTTGAAAGCAGTTTCATCGACGGACAGCAGTTGGTAAACAATACCATGCACCGACTGGAAGATGAGATGGATCAGCTGGAATACGATTGTGCACAGGGGAGCGATACGTCAGCCCTGCAGCGTTGGGAGACCGATGTCCGCCAACGCCTCGAAGTGTTGGCTCCGGTCGATTTGTACAGACATGTCGACGCACCCTACCGTTGGGCACTGACAATGGATATAGGTTATGCCGGCATGGGAGGCGATTTACACCATTATTTTAGAAACGGGTTGAGTTTCGGCTTTTATTACGATCTGGAGTTTTGGCACAATGCCCTCATTTTCGGCGTTTCGGGTGGGAGCTCGCGCGTTCTTGCCGATGCGCTCAACACACGTTATAGCGACAACGACCTTTATATAGGAGACCATCTCTCCGTTCTTGACATCTTTCTGGCTTATGGCTACTCGGTTGTTGACAATACCCGTTTCCGGGTTACTCCTTTTATGGGTTACGGTATGGTGGGAGTGTTCTACACTCCTGATGCGGGCAGTTCGGTAGGACCCACAACAGGAGCCATTCATCTGGGCGTTGATTTCAACTACCATATCAGCAACCAGGTTGAATGGTTCCCTGTGGGAAGGAAGTATAATGCTGTACACGATCTCTTTTCATTCAACGCCAAGGCATTTGTCACCTACGACCGTTTTGCCACCATCGAGGGTGCTCCGCGTGGCTTCACCTACAATCTGCAGCTGGGTTTCGGTTTCACATCGGGCAAGGCTCGCTGCCAATAATGCTATCCTCAATCGTGTAACAATTAACTAAAAATCATGAACAGAGTCTTCTTCTTTACATTTCTTATGCTACTGCTGCCCGTCATGTCGCTGGGTCAAAAAAACATCCGCTTTTGGGAGAAAGGCCCTTTGATTTGGAGCGATTTCAGTATGGTGAATCAAAGCATCGGTTCCGAACATTCGTACCTTGAATTCGGTCTTGATGTGATAGACCGTCAACAGGATGTGAGCGGTGTTTCCATTCCGGTGCGTACAGCGGTAGCCTATGTCGACAAAGAGAAGTCGTGGGTGGACAGCAGTTTCCGTACTCCTGCCCAGTTGCGTTATAATCAGGTGATGTTCAATATTGTCGAATTGCATCGCCGCCGGCTGCAAGTGGTGGTTGACACCGGCGGTAATGTCAATATGGATTATTACATGCGGCTGCTGACATACGAGGCTGACAGTTTCTGCCATTCCTGCAACTATGGCAACGATACCGCCGAAGTGCTTTGGTGGGAGCGTGAAATTCGCCGACAGATGGATTCCGTCACACCTTTGATGGTGGAGAAACACTATCAGGCCAATTTGATTGAGGGTTACCGCCCCAGTGGGTGTTTCGGGATGGCGATGGGCCTTGGCACTAAGTTCTTCACAGGACCGATCCACAACTATTTTGCACCGAGCGGTGGGTTCTATTTCGATTTGTTTGGTGGTTCATGGCGGCATAATTTCGATTTCGGTTTCTACATTGGAGGCGGTCGCTGCAAACCTGATTCCATTGTCACAACAAATCCTGACAACATGCTGTACGCCACCGACCGTATCACTACTCTCGATTTTCACCTTGATTACGGCATCTCTGTCATCGACAATATGAGGCTCACGGTAACGCCTTTTGTGGGTTTTGGTTTGCAGGGGGTGTATTACAACAGTCAGGAAGAGGTCTCGGGTGGACCTTCGGAGGGATGCTGGCGTGCGGGGGTCGATGTGCAGTACGATTTCTCACAAGCCAATTATGCGACTCGTAAAACCATTACATTTTTTGGATTGGCGGCACACGGCAAGGTGTATGTCTGTTTCGACCGTTTCCGTAGCATTGAGGGCGCACCGCGAGGGCTTACCCTCAATTTCCAGTTGGGTTTCTCCATGCGTGGAAGGGACATGAAGATATTGAGAACCCAAAAATGATGTGTTTATGAGTTGATGTTTGGGCGAATAAGTGTTGTTTTCGCATTCAGATGTTTTCCCGTTCGAATAATCAAGAATAATGTATCGCAATATGAAAAGAATATTATTTATAGCAACGTTCTGTTGTCTGGCTGTAGCAGCCAGCCAAGCTCAGGACACACTTCGTACATGGGACAGGGGATCGTTAACATGGGATGATTTCACCATGGTAGATTCAAGCATCGGTGCCGAACACTCGTATCTTGAGTTTATGCTTGACATTGAAGAACGTGATTATGCTGTGAACAGTTTTGTGTGGCCAAAGCCTGAGTTACTTGCTGTGGCCTTAATGAATAAGTCGTTGTCGTGGGTGGACAGCAACCATCGCACTCCTGCCGAATTGCATTATAACCAAGTACTGTTCAATATCGTAGAGTTTTATCGTCGCCGGATGCAGGTGGCCATTGATACAGGTGGGTTAGGCTGTGTCGATTATTATTTCCGAAAGCTTTCCTATGAGGTGGACAGTTTTTGCCATTCCACCCGCTATGGTGCCGATACTACATGTGTGAATAGGTGGGAACGCAATTTGAAACGACAGTTGGACTCCATTGCGCCTATCATGATAGAGAAACACTCTATCAATAAAGATGTTCGTGAGTATCGAGTAATACGCCTTTGGGAGAAAGGACCTTTGACATGGAAGAATTTCACCTCTGTAGGGGAAAGTATTGGTAATGAGCATTCCTATATCGAGTTTTTTCTTGATATCGAGAACCGCCGACAAGACATTGACGGTGTTACATGGCCGGTTATGACAGCGGTGGCTGGTATGGACAAGCAGTTGTCGTGGGTGGACACGAATCACCGCACTCCTGAAGAGTTGCACTACAACCAGGTGTTGTTCAACCTTGTCGAATTGTACCGACGCCATTTGCAGGTGGCTATTGACACGAGCGACAAGTCCAGCCCCGACTCTGTATTTACGAAAATAAAAAAAGAGTATATGCAGTATCTGACCTACGAGGCGAATTACTATTGCCGTTCTACCCGTTATGGTGCTGACACTGCGGCTGTGAACAGGTGGGATTATGATGTGCGCTTGAGGATGGATTCAATAACTCCTTTCATGGTGGAGAAGCATGCACCCGCCTTTGTCCTGCCCAATTACTCCCTTCCCTATTGCGTAGGTACAAACATCGGAGGAGGCTTTAAGTACTTTGGTGGCGGCATGCAACCCCTCTTCGCCCCCAGCGGTGGTGTGTACTGGGATTTAGAGCTTGGCTACAGTCGTCATATTCTCACGTTGGGGATGTATCTCGGTGGTGGACGGTGCAAGCTGGACACCCTTAGAGCCGTGGAGGATAAGAATACACTATTGGGCAGCGACGAAATCCTCACGATGGATCTTTACGCCAACTATGGTTTTGCGGTGGTGGACAGTCGCAGCCTGCGCATTATGCCCTTTGTGGGATATGGGATGCAGGGGCTATTCTACTCCGATGCCACCAACCAGACCAGTGGTGGCCCGAAAGAAGGATGCTGGCGCGCTGGTGTGGATGTGAAATATCATTTCACCAATGAGTTTACTGCTACGAGGCAGAAACTGGAACAGTATTTCGGCTCGATGGATGCCAAAGTCTACGTCTCGCGCGACAAGTTCAACAACCTTGTCGGTGCCCCTCGCGGATATACTATCAACGTGGCACTGGGTTTCTCACTGCTCTACCGGGAAGGCAAGGCCCGCACCCATGTGAATTAAGAAGCTGTTTGAATTTAATTCAATGATTTTCTTAAAGCACCTGAACGGCATCTTTTCCTTCTTTTCTCAATTACAATGGAACCCCATTGCGCAATCGAAAAGAAGAAAAACCTGCTCGTTCATGTCCATAATAAACTTCATCAATCAAATTTAAACAGCTTCTAATAATTCCGCACGACACTATAATATAAAATTTGGCAGTATGAAAAAAAATGTGTATCTTTGCAGGTTGAAACAAATAAACATTACTCGAATGTAGAATATTGAACACCAGCGGTTTTTGAATGCGTGAATGCTTGATTGTGTGAATGCTTGAATCGATTAACGCATTAACACATTAACGCATTAACGAATTCCCTCCCCTCTGCTGGCACAAAGAAAAGGAGGACTCAAAGCATGGTTGAGACTATCGAATACCTGTCGCTAAAATGGTTGCATATTACCAATCCAAGTGAAGAAGAGTACCGCTTCCTGTTGGATGAATACCATTTCCACCCGTTGGATATAGAAGACTGTCGCGGCAGCAACCAACGGCCAAAAATCGATGAATACGATGATTACTATTTCCTTATTCTTCATTTTCCTTATTTCGACAAGGGAAACAAGATTATCCGTATCCGCGAGGTGAAGATATTCTGGGGCAAGGATTTTATCATCACGATAGGGAAATCGCACTGGGTGGTGAAGAAACTGTTCGAGGAGATGCAGGAGGATTTGAAAGACGGGGACGATGATGTGAAGGAGCAACTGTCGTCGAGCGACTTGCTGTTGTACCATATACTTGACCGCTTGATGTTGGAGACGTATACGCTGATAATGCGCGTTGGGTCGGAAGTGGATTTGATAAACTACGACATATTCAACCGTAAGGCACGGAGCATCATTGAATTGATTTCTATAACGCGAAGAAATATCATTCTGCTGAACACCACGTTCAAACCGCAATTGAGAGTGTTGCACATGTTTGAGGGCGGTGCTATCAAGGGATTTGTTGACCCGGATGAGCTGGACATGGAAGACTACTGGGGCGATATTCTGGACAAATACCAGAAAATGTTCGACTTGATTGAAGACTATGGAGAGTTGATTGAAGGTTTGTCGAAGACGTTTGACTCGTTGCAGGCAAACCGGACAAACGAGATAATGAAGCTGCTCACTATATTCTCGACTATAATGCTGCCGTTGACAGTGGTTACAGGTATGTTCGGTATGAATGTGGACTTTCCGTTCGTTACGAATGTAACGGCTTTCTGGTGCATCACGGGAGTGATGGCAACCATAACAGGTTTTCTAATCTTTTATTTCTTTCACCGCACGAACCAATAGAGAGCGGAGGTGAAAGCAGCCACAGAAGTGGGTACGGACTCTCTAAACAGAGTCCGATAATAAGATAATATATATTACAAAAAAACATTAAATACTATGAATCAATTTATTAAAGCAACAATTCTTGGATTGGCTCTATGTCTTACAACGGCATTGAAAGCACAGATAGGATGCGACATCACGTTGCCGTACAGCACGGGCTTTGAAACAGATGTGTCGGAACAGGCACCGATGTGCTGGACCACTCTGAATGGAGAGGCATACGCTTACAATTTCGTTTATTATGCCCATACCGGCAGTCAGGTTTTAGCCTTGAACGCAGCGTCGGGAGAGGCAAAAATAGCTACACCCTACATACCTTTGCCATTGAATCAGGTGGGCGTGAACCTGTGGTATGCCGACCTTGCATGGTCGACGTCGGGGCTGATGCGGGTGGGATTCATCACCAGCCTGAACGGGACGGTGCAATGGATAGACACAATTCCAACGAGTCCGGACTATGCCTATTTTGAGTTGGATTTTTCCAACTTGACCGTTACGGACACGGGATACCTTGTTTTTTCATACAATAATCCGACGGGCATGGGAGCCGGTCTGGTGGATGATATTACGATATTCCGCAACAGTTCATGCAGTCCGGTGACAAATCTGCATGTGACAGACCTTAGCAACAATGAGGCAAGCATAGAATGGAGCAACAATGACAACAGTGTGTTGGGGTATTGGTGCTATATAGGCTATACCAATAGCCGCACTGCGGCTTTCGACAGTATATTCGTTTCATCGGACATGAATAGGCACACTTTCACTGGGTTGAACGGCAACACGCTATATTATGTCTGGGTGGTGAGTGACTGCGGTGGTGACTACGGTTTAGAAATGGGGGTAAGTTTTGTTACGAATCCCGACTGTGGAGGGGTGCGTGAGTTGGAGGCAAGAAGCGGATACAGGCAGATAGGACTGAACTGGGAGAGCCCTGCCGCGGGTGATTCGGTGACGGCATACCGTGTGGAATACCGTATGGCAGGCAGTACCTTATGGACTATGGCGGAGACGGGTAACAATTACTATTTCTGCACGGGGCTGATGCCGAACATTTGCTACGAATACCGTGTGACCACGCTGTGCGACGACAGCACGGGCATAACGGTGAGCGGGGCGGCCTATACCCTTGGCTGTACCTCCACAGTGATAGATTCTACTGGAACACATGGTTACCTTCCCATAGCGTACAGCAGCAGCAACAGTTATAGCCAGCAATTGTACCTTGCATCGGAGTTGAGCGGTGTTGACACCATTACGGGGTTTACATTCTTCCTTGGCGGAGATTATAACCTTGACACCACCCCTGTGGTGGTATACTTTGGCAATACCGCGCGCACCCAGTTTAACTCCAGCACCGACTATGTGCCGTCGACACTATTGACTCAGGTGTATAACGGCACGATATATAACACGGGACGGGAGGTGAACGTACACCTCAGCACCACCTTTGTCAGGGATGCCGACAGCAACTTGGTAGTAGCGATGGACAACAACCTGAACGATTTTGCCATGTCCACGCCTACTTTTGTGGTGGGCAACGGTCATTACCGTTCCATCTATAGGACAAGCTTGAGCGACGTGAATCCCTCGTCGCCGGGCTATGGCACCCGAATCAATTACGTGAACCGTATACGTTTCAACACGACAGGGTGTACCCTACCGCAGTGCGACATACCGGTGGTTTGCGTATCAGGCATAGGTTCTGATTATGTAGATATTGCATGGAGTGCCGACTCGGGGAGCAATTATACCTGTTCATATCGCGCCTTGGGCGGAAACGGATGGCATGTGGCAGACAGCGGAGTTGTTTCCGGAACCTACCGATACAGCAATTTGGAAGCCGGATATGTGTATGAACTGCGTGTGAGCCGCGTGTGCGGAAACGACACCGTTGACGGAAAGACAACTGCCACACTGCCCTGTTCAATCGTCGGGGTACCATACGGGGAGAATTTCGAGAATTCGATGCTTAATGCTGTTTATGCCCGTGCATGCTGGAACATCGGAACACTTTCTACCAGTTATTTTACGATGTATCCCACTGTGACGACCCTTTCGGGGAGCACGAACAAAGTATGTCAGATGACGGAGGCATACTTAGTACTGCCACAAATGAACCAGCCACTGACACAGTTGCAGGTGCGTTTTGACTTGTACCAAACTTCCAGTGACGATGTGTTGGTGCTGGGAGTGTTGGAGAATGGAAACGACCCCATCAGTACAGCAACCATAATAGACAGTTTTGCCATCAACATGGGGACTGTTATGGCCGATACTACTTTCGTGTATCGCTTGAATAACCTGAGCATAACGGACGGACATCTTGTTTTTTACGCTCCTCAAGGCGGGGCATCCCAATACATAGACAATATACTGGTAGAGACCATACCCGACTGCAGGCCAGTGGAGACGTGCAACGTGACAGCAGTGACCGCTACAAGTGCCACCTTGAACTGGAGCGGGATAGACGGACTGTCGGCCACCACAAGCTATATTATTGAATATGGGCCGCGGTTCTTCACTCCCGGAACGGGGACAAGTGTGACGGTTTATACGACACCGTATTTGCTGAGCGGGTTGGAACACAGCAGCAACTATGACCTGTACATCTGGGCGGTATGCGGCAACGACACCTCAACAGCCTACGGGCCGGTACGCTTCAGTACACAATGTGACGCCTACAATGTACTGCCCTACGTAATGGATTTTGAGGGTATACAGGGGCCAGACTACAACGTGCAGAGTCTACCTACATGCTGGTATGGCGGAGCAACAGGCAGTGCACCGACATTGATGTATACCAACGACACGGCAATGGCAACCACGGGCGAATACTGTTTACATTTCCACGGGCAAAGCATCGTGGCATTGCCGATGTTCAACGAGGGGTTGAGCGACCTGAAAGTACAGTTTCACCTGTACCGTGGTAACCCGGGAACTTCGACAATGATAATCGGCACGGTGGACAGTGTTACTCCTGGCTTCGAAGTTAGTTTCAGTCCTATTGACACAATACCCTACCGAGACGGGGAGAACGATCAGGAGATCACCATATACCTTGCAGACTATAATGGTACTGGAACAAATCTGGCGCTACGCACCATCGGACCAACGTATGCTGACCAGTATATAGACCACGTGGTAATAGACCGCGTGAGGGAGTGCATTCCCCCGCAACATGTGGCCTTGACATGGCGTTCGGCCACTTCCGCCACGCTTTCATGGCGGGTAAGCCAGTCGACAAGATTCCGGGTTGAGTACGGGGTACAGGGATTTATGCCGGGCAGTGGCATGTCCGACACCACGACAGTACGGCAGATAACCCTTGCCAACCTTCAGCCCGCAACGACTTACGATGTGTATATTGCCGGACTGTGCGACACAAACAATAGTGAAAGCACTTTGTTTACATTCAGCACACTGCGCGGTATAGCCGTTGATAATTACCCTTACCACTGCACGTTTGCCGACCTAACGGAAAGCCAGGCCTGGGAGTTGGACAACGGAGACCAAACAAACAAATGGTGTATAGATACGGCAGCACATAGCGGGAACGACGACATGCTGGGGTTGTATATAAGCGACAATAATGGTGTGGAGAACCACTATACCCGCCAGAATGTGACACATGCCTACGCATACCGTGCTTTCAATATGCTTTACACGACCTACCATATACACTACGATTGGAGAGCCAAGGGAGAAAGCAGTTCCGACTACCTACGTGTATTTATGGTACCTGCAAGTGAGAATTTTACACCAGGGTACAATCCTATCGGCACAACTGCCACAAGTTCTTTATACCAGAGTTCTCCCGCAGGATGGATAGCCTTGGATGGTGGGCACGGACTGTGGAATGAGACCGACTGGCAGACGTTTGACATTGATTTTGCAGTGCCGGAGCCTGGCGAGTATTACCTACTGTTCTACTGGCTTAATGACGGCATGGGTGGCACCCAGCCGCCAGCGGCTGTGGACAATATCAGCATAGCGTTGAGAGGCTGCCCAATGGCCGAAGACCTTGGTCAGAACGAGATAACCCAGACTACGGTAACGTTGACATGGCATGTTGAGTCGATGGCCCAATATTATCTGGTAGAGCATGGTATCAGCGGCTTTACCTACGGGACAGGTGAAGTGGACACGGCTTATACGTCTACGTACACTGTGAGAGGTCTTGAGCCAAGGACGACGTATGACTTCCATGTCACTACCGTATGTGGAGAGGCGTGGTATGGTGACAGCGTGGCAACGCTGACTGGCATCACTACAATGGCCATACCGGAATACACGGTGACTGTACTTGCCAACAACAATGCCTTCGGCAGCGTGGAGGGTGGCGGCACCTATACCGAAGGGACGGAGATTACCCTTATAGCAGTACCCGCTGAGGGTTACCATTTTGAGCAGTGGGACGATGGCAATGCCGAGAATCCGCGCAGTTATTTAGTTACGGAGGATGTGACGCTGACAGCAATCTTTGCACCGAACGTGGACATAGAGGAAGTCGACGCAGGAGCGGGTCGGATAGCCCTGTATCCCAACCCGGCCACAAACACGGTGACGGTGAACTGCGGCCGTCCCTGCACGGTGAAGGTGATAGACGTTGCCGGAAGGACGGTAATACGCCAACAGTGCAGCGAAAGCGTTGCCACGATAGACATAAGAGCCTTGACCCCGGGAACCTACTTTGTAAGCATAGAGGGCAGCCCGTCGTCTATGCCGATGCAAAAACTTGTTAAACAATTGCCAATGAAAGAATAGCAAAGAAAGGAAAGGGTCTGTGGAAACAAGGATTAATGATTAATCTGCAATAAGCCGAAACGACCCAACGTAGCAATGAGAGCATAGCCCAGGGTATTGACTTGGGTAAAGGAGATGCAGGAATCGCCCTGAAGGGTAAAAAGCAAAACAAAGATTGCGCTTTTGCCCTTTCAGGGCGATAGCTTATGCTACCAAGACTCAGGGTGGTGTCCTGTGCTATTTGTTTTTGGCCTTTCTGTCCATCTATCCGATATATACGGATAATCATTAAGGATTAATCAAAAAAAAAGTGATAGTATGGTTTTTTTTTCTTATCTTTGTAATTTGCTATAGCCCACACAGGGATAGCACAAACAATTGATAATTAAATAACACAATAAAGCATACTATGGAAATATCAGGTAGATTAATCAAGATTTTGCAGGAAGTGCGCGGCGAAAGCCAGCGCGGACCGTGGGTAAGAGGTGGTTTTGTCATTGAGACCGATGGCGACTATCCCCGTCAGGTGGCATTTACCACATTTGGAGAAGACCGTCTGGCCATGGTAAAATCCATCGCACTAAATTCGCCCGTGGTGGTAAACTTTAACCCAGAATCGCGCGAGTATGAGGGTCGCTGGTATACCGATTTGCGTTGCTCACGCATTCAGAATTATGTACCGGGACAGATGCCCCCTGCAGCAACGGGTTATTCCTGGCCAGCCGCAGCACCTGTTGCTCCCGCAGCTGCTCCTGTCCAGATGCAACCTCCTGCCGCTCCCGCCGCACCTGCGGCTCAGAATCCTTCGTTCGCATCGCCACTGAATAGCGATGAGGATCTGCCTTTCTAAAGCAGATAATGAGGTAATGGCCAAAAAAACGTTGATATAGTACTTTTTAACGCTTAAAGACCATCTTTAGCATCTATGGATAAAAAGGAATTGCGCAAACAGATAAGGGCGGCAAAACAAGCCGTCCCTTTTTGTGAGAAATTGCAACGCTCGGTCGGCATCATGCAACAGGTTGAATTGTTGCCTCGTTTTATCGAAGCCGAGACGGTGCTTTTGTATTGGTCGATGAGCGACGAGGTTCAGACACATGATTTTGTGAACCGATGGTATGACAAGAAACGGCTGTTGCTGCCATGTGTTGACGGTGACGATCTCCGTTTACGCCAATACACAGGACCAGAATGTCTTCAGGTCGGTGAACAGTTTGGCATTGGAGAGCCTACGGGTCCCGAGTTCACAGACTTGGACAAGGTGCAGCTTATTATTGTACCAGGTGTGGCTTTTGACCGTCAAGGCAATCGCATGGGTCGTGGCCGTGGTTTCTACGACCGACTTCTGAAAAGTACCCCCAATGCATACAAAGTGGGTGTGGCATTTGATTTTCAGATGATCGACATTGTCCCTACCGAACCTTTTGATGTGCCAATGGATGAGGTGATATTCGAGGTTTCGACCGTTTGATAATGTTTATTATTTAATTCAAGTAGCAAGTATTATATCCATTTTCACGTAGTTACAAGATATGTTTGAAGTAGAAAAACCACGCCGATTCCATTACGAGCCCCGTTTTTATGACCCTGAAAAAGAGAAGTGGGAAGCTTTGAAAAAGAAATATGCCATTCGGAAAGAATTGGAAGAGGCCAGGCTTAAAAAAGAAGAGGCAACTGCCAAAGGAGAAGGCCAAGAGGAGGATTTGGAATATTTCGAGCAGCGAGTTCGTACCATCGACCGTCAGAAACGTGAAGAGTCTTCGCGGTTGACATGGCGCGACTTGTTCCGTAAACGTGAGATGCCCAAATTCAACTATCAGCCACGATTCTCCGACACGGCTGTTGACATACACAATTCCTCATCCGAACAGGCAAGTCAGGATGTACTCAGTAATGCTGACGAGGTGGTAGAGAAATATCGCCAACCGAATCACAAAATCAAAATTCGCAGGCGTTTTGACATCTCTGACCCAGACTATATGAAACCTGTTTCCGGCACAAAGATAATATTATATTGTTTCATTGTTTTTCTGCTACTTATGGTTATTTTTGGATTATAATGCAGAGGCGCGTGGGTCGTGAGGACTGCTCTTTGCTTTAACATGGCATACAACGGGTATTGGCATTCGTGTGTTTGCATGAAAGTTAAAGATTTTGATTAATAAATAGTTTTACGTATCTTTGCAAAAAAAATAGGCGATGCTTGTAAATGTATTAAAGTCTAAAATTCATAGAGTTACCGTTACTGAGGCCGACCTTGACTATATCGGAAGTATAACTATTGACGAAGCCTTGATGGAGGCAAGCAACATTATTGAGAACGAAAAAGTGGATATTTATAATATTACCAATGGTGAGCGGTTCAGCACTTACGCTATCAAAGGCGAGCGTGGCAGCGGCATTATTGGCATCAACGGTGCTGCGGCACACAAGGCTCCAGTGGGTTCGCTACTCATCATTGCAGCATATGCCATGATGGATTTCGAAGAAGCTCGGCAGTGGCATCCCACAGTGATTTTCCCCGAGAATAATAAACTGCGTTGACATGCCTATGACAGACCCTGATACACAGCCTGCCAGAAAGAAAAAACGATTAGGCGACATCTTAAAGATGGTCGTCTTTTTAGGTATAGGCATCTTCTTCATTTATTGGTTCTTGCTTAAGCTTGAACCGGAGCAGAAGGCGGCTATATGGCAATCGTTTGTGGGTGCAGACTATGCATGGGTTGCAGTAGCCTTGTTTGTTTGTTTGTTAAGCCATTTGGTGCGGGCATTGCGGTGGCGTCTGCTTTTCCGTCCTATCGGCTATTTCCCCAATGTCAATAATACTTTCGGGTCGGTCATTGTGGCCTATTTGGCCAATTTGGCTTTCCCCCGTGCGGGAGAAGTGGTGCGATGTGCCACCCTCCGTACCAGCGAAAAAATCCCCATTGAGAAATCGCTTGGTACTGTGGTTACCGAACGATTGGTGGACACACTTGCTTTTGCGATAGTGGTGGTTATCGGTATGCTTGCCATGTTTGGTCAAGCAAAGGATTGGCTCTACAACATGCTCTCTGAAAAATATGACAATCTGCCAAACATGTCAGTTATCATTAGCGTATTGGCGTCTATGCTGCTGTTGGCGTTTATTGCATATAAACTGCTGTGGAAACGATTGCTCCGATTTGCTTTTTTCAAGAGAATTGACGACATGGTACATGGCATGGTTGACGGTTTGAAGAGTATTTTTTATTTAGGAGGCCGTCGCACGGTTTTGTTCATTGTTTACAGCGTTGTCATCTATCTTCTTTACATTTTGGGCGGGTTGGTCATTTTTCAGGCTTTCGGAGAGACTCATGGATTGGGCTTTCGTGCCGCATTTGTAGTCTATTTGTTCGGCACGGTGGGTATGACGTTCTCGCAAGGAGGCATAGGTGTATATCCAGTGTTAGTACAGGTGGCATTAGGTATCTACGGCATCAGCATGGAAGTGGGCACGGCTTGTGGCTGGTTGCTTTGGGGCACTCAGCAGGCTGCAGTACTTGTTGTGGGCGCAGCTTATCTCATCTATTTCAGTACTAAGAAATCGAAAAAGTATTCTTGAAATTGTCAATGTGGGGATAATATGTAGGCACTGACAAATTAACACAATCGAAAACAATATAATCAAAGATACCATTAAAAAGAATCAACATGGAAAAGACACGTTGCTTAATCATTGGCTCCGGCCCTGCCGGTTACACTGCAGGCATATACACCAGTCGTGCCGACATTCATCCTGTCCTTTACGAGGGAATGCAGCCTGGCGGTCAACTCACCATCACCACCGAGATTGAAAATTTCCCCGGCTATCCCGAGGGCATTTCGGGTACTGATATGATGGCCGACTTGAAGAAACAAGCTCAGCGTTTCGGCACGGATGTCCGTCCAGGATACATTGTCTCTGTTGATTTCTCCCAGCGTCCTTTCCGTTGTGTGGACGATCACGACAATGTAATTGAGGCCGAAACGGTTATTATTGCCACAGGTGCTTCGGCTCGTTGGTTGGGACTCGACAGCGAGAAGAAACTTTACGGCCAAGGCGTAAGTGCCTGTGCCACCTGCGACGGCTATTTCTATAAAGGTCTTGACGTGGCTGTGGTCGGTGGAGGAGATACTGCCTGCGAGGAGGCCAATTATTTAGCCACCCTCTGCAACAAGGTTTACCTTATCCATCGTCGCAACGAGTTGCGCGCTTCTAAGTCAATGCAGCACCGAGTGCTTACGAATCCCAAGATTGAGATGCTTTGGGATTCTACAACAAAGGAGATATGTGGCAACGATTTGGATGGGGTCACAGGTGCCGATATCCAAAATGTGAAGACAGGAGAAATCCGCCATATCGATATCGCTGGCTTTTTTGTGGCCATCGGTCATAAACCCAACACCGATTTCGTGAAAGGCCAGATTGAATTGGATGAACAGGGCTACATAAAAGTGCAGAATCCCGGCAGTGCTACCAGTGTGCCGGGTGTCTTTGCCGCTGGCGATGTGTGCGACCCGAATTATCGTCAGGCTATCGTTGCCGCTGGAAAGGGTTGCATTGCCGCCATGGATGTGGAACGTTTCCTGCAAAGCCAAAACTAATCCTGTGCTGTGAGTTGTCGCAAGATCATATTGTTTCTGTCTATTCTCATGATGGCTCTTGTCTCATGGGGGCAGGTGGATATTTCCAATATTCGAAATCTTCCAACCTCACGTATGGGTAATAATTTAGGCAACAATTCCGGCATTAGTACCCCGCCATCATCCATGCTTCCTGACAGCACAAATACCGCTGACACCAATGCCGAGGGACCGAAAGGTATTGTCTACCATGTTGACATTCCTGACAGTGTGTTGCAGGCATCGGTCTTTATGTTCAATCGTTTGCCTGTGCAGGTGAAGATTATGGATGTTCGACACCCGACACTCACTCCTACTGGAGCACAGTTCTCCGATTGCCTTGATGCCTTCAATGGTGACTATTTTCTCACCGTGACGGAGTTGGGGCACCCTCATCTCTCCCTCTTTCCATCGTTCGAGAGTACTCCTCGGTTGGTCTATAAGAACAATATGTATCCGGGTCTGTACAAGACCCCGGATAACCTCACCTTTTATCAGGTACAGAACCCTTACACACTACTCTCCTACAACAGTTCGCTTGACAAGGACTATCAAGTGCATGTCACCCATACCCAGAATATCAACGAACGATGGAATTTCGCCCTCGACTATCATCTTATCAGTCCTACAGGTGTCTTCTCCAACAGTTCGGCTACTGACCACTTCTTCGATTTCAACACCAATTACTATTCCCGCGATGCCCGCTATCAACTCTCGGCAGGTTTCATTTGGCAGCGTATGGTGTTGGGCGAGAATGGCGGTCTCTCCAACGAGGATATTTTCATTAATAAGCGGATATCAAATATGGGGGGAGTGCCTGTCAATCTCACCAATCGTTATAGTAACAACAAGGATCATACAGTCTTTGTACGCCAAACATTCAATACTGTACGCCAATTTGAGTGGTATCGTCCCGTTGTGGAAACGTTTATTGATACCATTCCTGTCGACGATACCCTGCATGTTACGCATTTTGATTCCATTCAAGGCGATAGCGTTGTAACTGATTCAATCGTCACTACGTTCCGTTACGAACCCCGCGATTCGATTGTGGACTATGATACCATTCTGCCGCACGACCCTCATGTGTACAATACAGGTGTTTTGGGGCTTGATCTGCAATGGGACAAGCAGAAGTACCGCTTCACCGATTCGACGCTCTACAACAGGATTTCGGCCTCGCTTTTCTGGACCAACGATGCCTATATCGACCACCGTTGGCGCAATCCGCTGAAACTGTATGGTGGTATTCGTCCCGAGATGTCTTGGCTCCGTATGGACGATAGTCTCTATTCCAATGCTACTATCCGACAGGTGGCATTTTATCCTTTTGCACGACTTGAAATCAGTCCTTGGCCTGCCACCGAACTCAATGTATATGCAGAAGCGGCACCTAATCTTTCCGAATATAACCTTGATGCTCGTTTGGTGTTTCCTTTCCGCGACAGTATTGGCAACTCTATTCAGAACATTTCTTTCCGTGCCGTAATCAAAGCTCATAATCCCGAGCTAATCTACAAAGTCCAGATGCAACGCCGGGGTGCTAACTATTCTATTGATTTAAAACCCATAGGCATTCGCAAATTGGAGGCCGACTACAAGCGCGGAGATTTCTTGCAGGTGCATTTGGCAGCCCAGCACATAGGCCACAATGTATGGTTCGAACAACATACACTTACCGACAGCACCACGGTTCTCCTTCCCCATCAATCCGATGGCAATGCCCTGTTGCTTCAAGGGCGTGTCAATCTCAATCTCAAGATTACCAGCTGGCTGCATTACGATATGCAACAGCATGTCCAGTACAGCAGTGACAAGGAACAGATTCGTGTACCTCTTTTTGCCAGCAAGAATTCCATCTATGCCGACTTCAAACTCTTCAACAATGTCCTGCATACTCAAGTAGGTTTCGACATCCGTTACCACACAGCCTACAAAGCCGATGGCTACAACCCGGCTTTGGGCGTTTTTTACCGCCAAAACGAAGTCGAGGTAGGCAATTACCTATGGGCTGACTTCTTCATTAACTTGCAGGTAAAACGTGCCAGTATTTATGCCAAGGCAGCACACTTCAACTCTTTTATCGAGGAACATTCTTTCTGCATCCTCCCCCACTACCCCTCCAAACAGTTCGGTTTCTTCTTTGGCATCACATGGAAATTCTTCGATTAATTCCCGGCAGTAGGACTATTTAATAATAAATTCAATTAATTATCAATAAATAATTCAATATCATGACACTCTTAGAACAAATCCGCTCCAAAGCAAAAGCCGCTAACAAAACCATTGTATTGGCCGAAGGCACAGAAGAACGTACCCTCAAGGCAGCCGACATCATCCTGCAGGAAGGTATTGCCCGCCTTATTCTCCTCGGCAACGAGGCCGAAATCAAGGGTCTCGCCAACCAGTGGGGTTTGAAGAACATCGACAAGGCCACCATCATTGATCCCGTGACCAACCCCAAACGTGAGTACTATGCTCAGATGCTTTGCGAAATCCGCAAGAAAAAAGGCATGCAGATGGACGAGGCCATGCAGCTTGTAGCCGACCCGCTGTACCTGGCTTGTATGCTCATCAAGAACGGCGATGCCGACGGTGAGGTTGCCGGAGCCCGCAACGCTACTGGCGATGTGTTGCGTCCCGCTTTCCAGATTGTCAAGACCCTTCCGGGTGTCAGCGTTGTCAGTGGTGCATTCATCATGATTCTCAAGGACACCACTTATGGTGAAAACGGCATGTTCGTCTTCGCCGACTGTGCCGCTACCCCCTGCCCCTCCGCCGAGGAGCTTGGCCAGATTGCTGTTGTCTCAGCACAGACTGCTAAAGCCATTGCCGGATTTGAAGATCCTCGCGTTGCCATCCTCAGCTTCTCTACCAAAGGCAGTGCTAAGCATGAACTGGTCGACAAGGTCATCGAAGCCACCCGTGTGGCACACGAACTCGACCCCAATGTCCATCTTGATGGCGAACTCCAAGCCGATGCAGCTATCGTTCCCAAAGTGGGTGCCAGCAAAGCCCCCGGCAGCGATATCGCAGGCAAGGCCAACGTCCTTGTATTCCCTGACCTTCAGAGCGGCAACATCTGCTATAAACTTGTCCAGCGTCTTGCCGGTGCCGAAGCTGTAGGTCCCGTCATGCAGGGCATGGCCGCTCCCATCAACGACCTTAGCCGTGGCTGCAGTGTCGAAGATGTTGTCAATGTTGTGGCTATCACCGCCACCCAGGCCGCTTCCAAAAAGTAATCTTTTTAATTCGTTAATGTGTGAATGTGTTAACTTGCAAATCGACTAACACATTCACACGTTAACACATTAACGAATTAACACATTAAAAAACATGCGTATCCGGTACCTCAAACTGAAACACTGGCTTATTGCCCTGGCTGCCGCAGCCTTGGGCATGAATATCAGTTGTGAGATGCCTGTCGAATACGGCACCCCTGAGGCTACCTACCACGTCAAAGGCACTGTCACTGCTCCTAATGGCAGTTCAGTGTCCGGAATAAAGGTTTCACATCGCTGGAGCTATCATAGTGACTATAGTTCCCCTCTCGACACCACCGATGTGCAAGGGGATTACAAAGCCACTCTCAACAGAGTTTGCCTTGACTCTATCCGGCTTACCTTCTCCGATATTGACAGCAACGAAAACGGCAGCTACCGCGACACCTCTCTGGTAGTCCCCACCCATGACATACATCTCTCGGGTGGCGACGGTCATTGGTATCAAGGCGAAGGAAATGTGAATGTAAATGTCACGCTTACTCCTAAATCATAATATTCAATATCACTTTATGGCAAATCAAGAAGAATTCTTCAAAAAAGTAGTATCCCACGCCAAGGAATACGGCTTCATATTCCCCTCCAGCGA
>DBXQ01000081.1:4220-7755 GCA_002309955.1 Bacteroidales bacterium UBA1208 | reverse complement strand
GACTATGGCCAGCTGGGAACCGAACTCAAAAACAACATCAAGCAATACTGGTGGCGTGCAATGGTGCAGTACCATGAAAACATTGTCGGCATCGATTCCGCCATCTTTATGCACCCCCGCATTTGGAAGGCCTCCGGCCATGTCGATGCTTTCAACGACCCCCTGATTGACAACAAGGACTCCAAAAAGCGCTATCGTGCCGATGTTCTCATTGAAGACCACATCGCCAAGATTGAGGAGAAAATCAATAAGGAATGCGAGAAGGCACACAAACGCTTCGGCGACGCCTTCGACCGTCAGCAGTTCGTCACCACCAACGCCCGTGTGCTGGAACACCAGAAACAGATTGACGAAATCCGCGCCAAGTATGCCGAACTCATGAACGCCAACGACCTTGCCGGCCTCAAGCAACTCATCCTCGACCTCGGCATCGTCTGTCCTGTCAGCGGTACCCGCAATTGGACCGATGTGCGTCAGTTCAACCTTATGTTCGCCACCAAGATGGGCTCCGTCATTGATGACAGCGACACCCTCTACCTCCGTCCCGAGACTGCGCAGGGCATCTTCGTCAACTTCCTCAACGTCCAGAAATCCGGACGTATGAAGATTCCTTTCGGCATCGCCCAGATTGGCAAAGCTTTCCGCAACGAGATTGTTGCCCGNNNATGCGCGAATTCGAACAGATGGAAATGCAGTTCTTTGTCCGTCCCGGCACCGAGATGGAGTGGTTCCGTTACTGGAAAGAGGAACGCCTCAAATGGCACCTCGCCTTAGGCATCCCCGCTGAGAAATACCGCTACCACGACCACGAGAAACTGGCTCACTATGCCAACGCTGCTACCGACATCGAGTTCGAATTCCCCTTCGGCTTCAAAGAACTTGAAGGTATCCACAGCCGCACTGACTTCGACCTTAGCCGTCACAGCGAGTTCAGTGGCAAGAAGCTCCAGTATTTCGACTCCGAGCTCAACGAGAGCTACACTCCCTATGTCATCGAAACCTCCATCGGTGTCGACCGGACCTTCCTGGCCATCTTCAGCCATGCGCTGAAAGACGAGACCCTGCCCGACGGCAGCGTCCGTACCGTTCTCAGCCTGCCCGCCATGCTCGCACCCTACAAAGCTGCTGTGCTTCCTTTGGTCAAGAAAGACGGACTGCCCGAGAAAGCCCGCGAGATTATGGACATGCTCAAACAGGACTATATGCTCCAGTACGACGAGAAGGATGCCATCGGACGCCGCTACCGCCGTCAGGATGCCATCGGCACTCCCTTCTGCATCACCGTGGATAACGACACCCTCAACGACAACAGTGTCACCGTCCGCAACCGCGACACCATGCAGCAGGAGCGCATCCCCATCGACAATCTCCGCAACTATCTCCACGACAATCTCCGTTAACACACAAACACGCAGGGGTGGTGGCTACCGTGGCATACACACGCATAGTCCCCACCCCTTTCTAATTACCCGAATGTGTGAATACATAAACCAATTAACGAATTACCAAAATAGCCTTTTATAACCCATGCAACCCTCTCTCTCTCGATACCTCATCATCTTCACCTTGGCCCAGCTCCCCATGCTGGTCCTTGCCGCATTCTTCCCCTATCTTTTCAACGGCGGCACCCTTAGCCCCTCGCTGCGCATCCTCCTCCGCACACTGCTCGACTACCTCCCCTGCCTCATCCTTGCCGCCTTCCTTTGGTACGACATGGCTCGCACGGGGAAAGTCTCTCCCACAGCGCTCCTGCTCACACTCACCTGCGGCCTTGCCGGACTGCTCATGCACCGCTCCCGCTTGCCTTTAGTGCGCCACTATGCCCCTGCCGTCATCGCCTATCCCATCCTTCTCTTCCTAACCATCTATTTCCTGCCGGCCTACACAACACTTCTCGGCATAGCCTTTCAAATATTGATACTCATCCTTGTCCTCAACGACCTCTTTGACCTCTATCTGCCGCGTACCAGTACCACCCGATGGTTCATCGCCCTGCTCATCATCACCTGTTTCACTACTCCCCATGTTGCCATCCTGGTTCTCCTCCTTCTCTGCCTTCCCTCATCCTCTATTTCTACCGAATCCACCATTAAGTCTATCCTCACCTATCTCATTCCCATCGCCATCTTCTCCTTGGCCCGACGGCTGTGTGCCGCCATTCCTGCCCACATCACCCTTTTCGGCATCCCGGCATCTGTCACCGTCACTACCGTCATCTCCCTCATCCTCTTTATCCTTATCATTGTCCTACTCTACCGCGATGCCCCCAAGGCACGTCTCCCACGTTTCTGGCTCTGTGCCTCGGCCATAGGCTCTGCCTCGGTCTCGGCCATGTGCTACCTTTTTGCACGCCATGAACACGACAATGAAGATTTACCCACCACAGAAAACATTATTTCAAACACAATACAACAGCAATTATGAAAAGATTGGTCCTACTCTGCATGGCGTTCTTTGCCATGTTCACCGTTTCAGCGCAAAACAGTCTGCCTGTCCAGACCTTCCATCTCGACAACGGCCTTAAAGTAATTCTTTGCGAAGAACACAGCCAGCCTAAAATCTATGGCTGCGTAGTGGTTCATGCCGGTAGTAAAAACGAAAACCCTAACGCCACAGGTGTAGCCCACTACTTCGAACACATCATGTTCAAGGGCACCGACCGCATCGGCACCACCAACTGGGCTGCAGAAAAAACCTACCTCGACAGCATCAGCCAAGCCTACGACCGGCTGCAAGCCGCCTCGAACGATAAAGAACGTCACGACATACAGCTCGAAATCAACCGTCTTAGCATCGCCGCCTCGCAATACGCCATCCCCAACGAGGTCGACGCCATCCTCCAGAACATGGGCTGCACAGGCCTCAATGCCGGCACCTCCTACGACTACACCATCTACTACAACACCCTTCCCTCCAACCAGCTCACCAACTGGATGGATGTGTATGTCGAGCGTTTCCGCAACCCCGTCTTCCGACTCTTCCAAAGCGAACTCGAAACCATCTACGAGGAGAAGAACCGTAGCGACAACAAGATTGCACAGAAATTCGCCCGGAATGTTCTTACCGAATCCTACGGCGACCATCCCTACAGCCGCCCAGTCATAGGCCTTGCCAAGCACCTCAAAAACCCGCAACCTTCCGAGATGCAGAAATTCTTTGACACCTACTATGTGGCCAACAACATGACCCTCATCCTCGTGGGAGACTTCAAATCCAAAGAGGCCAAACAACTCATCCGCGACAAATTCAGCGTGTGGCGCAGCGGCAAACTGCCCGAAGAACCCACCTACCAGCTTCCCGACTTCGCTACTCAGAAAATCCGCAAAGTCCGTCAAACACCCATCAAAATGGGTATGATGATTTTCCCTGGCGTACCTAAGAACCACCCCGACAAACTGGCCCTCGACATGCTCAGCCAAATCCTTGGCGGCAACACCGGCCTTCTTACCGAAGCTGCCACCGAAGGCCGTTTCCTCATGGCTTTGAACCTCGACGTATCGCTCAACGATGCCGGCACCAACACCATACTTTATAT
>DBXQ01000081.1:4001-4177 GCA_002309955.1 Bacteroidales bacterium UBA1208 | reverse complement strand
TGCATCGACAGCATCAAGCAAGGGCGTTTCAGCGACGAAATCATCGAAGGCATCAAAGCCCAATCACACGTCAGCCGCCAACGACAACTCGAAGGACTGAACAAAATTTCATCCCTACTCCTCTCACTCGAAACCGAAGGCAGCAGCTACGAACAATGGCTCAACGACGGCAAACG
>DBXQ01000081.1:0-3966 GCA_002309955.1 Bacteroidales bacterium UBA1208 | reverse complement strand
ACCGCGACCACTGCACCCTTGTGCGTTCCAAAATGGGCTTCCCCTCCGGCGAACCTGCCGTCAAACCCGACTGGGAACACCTCGAACCCGCCAACAAAGACGCCTCCTCGCCTTTCGCCAAGATGATTGCCGCCAACCAGCCCGACCCCATCCGTCCGCAAGTCATCGACTTCAAAAAAGATGTCAACATCCAACCCATCAACTCCCACTACAACCTCTACAGCACCCAGAACCCCTTTAACGACATCTTCGAACTGGAAATCACCTACAACTACGGCACCCTCGACAACCCCGACATCAACCGCGCCATCAGCTATATGGAACTGCTCGGAGCCGACAGCCTCAAATACCAGCAACTCCAGCAGCAGGTCAACCTCTACGGTGCTTCATTCTCACTTTCCAGCGGCCACGACAACACAACCCTGTACATTAGTGGACTCGAGAGCAACCTCGACAGCATTCTCTCCCTCTGCCAGCGCTGGCTCTACCATCCCCTCCACGACAAACGGCAGCTCGACAAACTCCTCGACGGATTAAAAGCTGACAAGAAATCCTCCAAAAACGACGCCGACAGCTGGTTCAACGCCCTTGAAGACTACGTCACACTCGGCGACCAATCCGCCTACCTGCGGCAAACACCCTACACCGAATGGGGCAAACGCACCGGAGAGGAACTCCACGCCGAAGTCCTGCAAATCCTCACCCGCAACGGCCATGTCACCTTCTCGGGCAACACCGACCCCTCAACCCTTGCCGACAAACTGCAGCAATACAAACTTGTCTGCGACTCACTTAACACCCCTGGCGGTACGCCGGTCACCGACATGCCCCGCCGTGCATACAAAGAAAAACAATACACCACACCCCAGCTCTTCTACTCCACCAACAAGAAATTCCTCCAGTCAAAAATCGGCATCTACGTCCCCAGCACCTACTTAGACACCAACATGTACACCCCCGACGGCTCACCCTGCGACCGTGTGGCCTCGGCACTCTTCGACGAATACTTCGGCAACGGCATGAACAGCGTCATGTTCCAGGAAATACGCGAATTCCGCTCCCTCGGCTACAGCACCTACGCCGTCTTCTCCGCCACCCTCTTGCGACACAACCCGGCCCACACCTACGCCTTCCTTGGCACCCAGTGCGACAAAACACAGGAAGGAGTGGAAGCCATCCGCGACCTCCTCGTCACCCTCCCCGAACGTCCCGAAAAGCTGCAGCCCGCCATCCAGCAACTCGTCAGCACACAAAACAGCAACTACTATACCTTCCGCAGAATCCCTGGCAGCGTGCAGTCCTGGGTTGAAAACCTCGGATGGCAGCGCGACCACCGTGCCGAAATCACCGAACAAATCTCACGCCTCACCATGGACGACCTCCGCGCCTTCCACACCAAGTACATCAAGGGCCGCCCGCTCATAGTCGTCATCTCCGGCAACGCCAAGAAATTCGACCCCCAAGCCGTCGCCAACCTCCTCGGACCCGATGTCAAACCCATCCAAGTCGACTTCGACCAGATGTTCCGCTTCTGACCCATAGACGGCAACCCATACAGGAATGTGTGATTGTGAGAGTTTCCCCGACACAATCACACATTCATTCCTCCTATAATTATTCAAACAAATTATTGCAAAGCAATGATAATACTCTTTTATAAACCCAAATCGGTCATTAGGCCGACATTTATAGGGGTCTTCTATAAATCACCTCGAAGAGGTGAGACCTTTAATAACACGGTACAAGCCGTTAGGCGCAGTGCCGTGACAATCAGCAACTATTGTAAAGCGTCCCGAAGGGACGCGACAGTGAAAACGAATTAATAGAGCCCACCTCTAATCTGTCATAAACCCTAATGACCGATTTGGGATAAACACAAATTATCATGAATTGTCATGAATTCTTGATTATTAGAGGTTGCCTAATGAACGATTTGGGATAAATATTAAGCATGTTTAAACATGCTTAATATTTATTTACGATTTAATCTATTAATAACAAGATTATTACAATTATATTTTAATTTTGCACACAGGTTCAAATAGGTGTTTTTTAAGGATAGATTTAAAAAAATCAGCTATTATTCCCATAAAATAAATATTAAGCATAAAAAAAGTGCTTAATATTTAAAAAGTTTGTATATTAGATATTTTTTCGTATTTTTGTAGTCTAAAAATATACGATATGATAAATAGTGAACTGATTGAGAAACAGATTATAGGGCGGCTTCGCGTTGACAATCCTTGGTGGACAGAGAACGAAATTCCAAGGTATTATTCCGAGATGCACCCACGTTTATATCTCGACATCTTCTATCCTCTTGTTGTGGACACCGAGATACAGCGGGCTGTTATCTTGATGGGGCCTCGGCGCGTTGGCAAGACGGTCATGCTGTATCATACCATCCAAAAGCTTATCGCCAGCGGCGTATCTCCACAGAATATCATCTATATTTCTGTAGAAACCCCCATCTACAACAAGATTCTTTTAGAACATTTGTTCAATCTTGCCAAACAGGCTTTAGGTAAAACAGAGAGCAGAGAGCAATTCTTTGTGTTTTTCGATGAAATTCAATACCTCAAAGACTGGGAAGTAAACCTGAAATCACTTGTTGACACTTACCGTAACGTGAAATTCATAGCCTCCGGCTCTGCTGCAGCCGAGTTGAAGAAGAGAAGCAATGAAAGTGGAGCAGGCCGCTTCACCGATTTCAACCTCCCGCCACTCACGTTCTATGAATATATACATTTGAAAGACTATGGTCAGCTGATGCATCCAGTCATGATGGAATGGTATCATGGTCCCATCCCTTACAGCACAACCATCGATATTGCAAAACTCAACAAGCTATTTATTGACTATATCAACTATGGCGGCTATCCCGAGGTGGTGTTTTCCGAACGCATACAAGAAAACCCCGGTCAATTTATCCGGCACGACATTATCGACAAAGTACTTCTCCGAGACTTGCCCAGCCTCTATGGAATCACCGATGTTCAAGAGTTGAACTCCCTGTTCACCATGATTGCATATCATTCCGGTTCGCAGTTCTCGCTCGAGGGCTTGTCACGCGATTCCGGTGTTAAGAAAGAGACACTCCGCAGATATATTCAATACTTGGAAGCGGCATTTCTGGTAAAAAAGATTCGCAGGGCAGACGATACGGCAAAGGCCTACAAACGGGAAATGCTGTTCAAACTGTACCTGACCAACCCATCACTGCGCTGTGCTCTCTTTCAGCCCATCGACGAGAACGACGGTGCCCTGGGCAATATGGTGGAAACGGCTGTCTATGCCCAGTGGATTCCGCGTGACGCCAACATCGCCTATGCCAACTGGAACGAAGGAAACAAGAAACAAGGCGAAGTGGATATTGTCGGCATAAACGAGGCTCGACAGAAACCAGACTGGGCTGTTGAGGTGAAGTGGACCGACAAGCCTTTCGCAAATCCCTCGTCGGAGCTGAAATCGTTGGAGACCTTTATGAAAACCAACGGCCTCACCCACGCACTTGTTACCACCATTTCGGAGACCGGGAAAAAAGAAATGCCGTATGGCTGCCTACAGTTTATGCCCGTGGCCTGCTATGCCTATACGGTTGGCGAAAACACATTGAAAGCCACAAAGATGACTTATGGATTGTAATATGGAGAAAATGAAGATGCAGACCGCCAATGTGATGGCTGAGAAGACAAAACGTATTGGAGAAATGCTCCCGAACGGCTCAACAGAGCGGCTGAACGAAAATGAATGTCCTGAGATGGCCATCAACTTCGACCAGATGTTCCGCTTCTGACCACCTTTTATAGAAAGAGACAACTGCAAAGTGACTGGTGTACAGACAAAAGTCAAATCACCAGTCACTTTGCATTTTTATTGTGTCCAAATAATTGTTTTGTATTGGCTCTATTTTCATTTACAGCCTCGAAGAGGCTGAATATCAATAACACCGTACAAGCGTAGCGC
>DBXQ01000024.1 GCA_002309955.1 Bacteroidales bacterium UBA1208 | reverse complement strand
CGTTCTCCCATCGTTCTTCCTCCAGCAAAGGAGAACTGAGGAAGAACTGACGTAGAAGGAGCAAAGGTGTGTCTATGTCGGTTCGGCTCGGAAATGGCGGAATGCCTTCAGAACTACATGGATATACCTTCGGATGGTTGGTTTTAGGTATGGCTTGGTGGGACTATTGCAAGGATTCGATATGGCTACGCACCTTTTCGCGGTCGGAGATAAAGGTGAGTACGGACAATGCCCGTTCGTAGTTTTCGGGGTCGTAGCAATGGGTGTAGGCTTCTTTGAGGAAATCCACTTGCGAGGTGGTAAAGTCGAAGGTGCGGGCGATCCGTTCAATCTGGGTTGCTTTAAAGGGTAGGCCGTTGTTTAGCAGGCTTTTGGCAATGATGAGTTTCTCGCTGTCGAAAGATTGGCTGTTGAGGATTTCGACCATCTCGTCTACCCAGGTATCGGAAACTGTGGAGGGTTCGTTGATGAAAGGAGTGGAAGGCATTGAGGGCGTGAGTGGGGTGGGATGCGTAGGGAAAGTGGGTTGCGCAGCGTTGGGGTTGTGGAAACGGTTGTGGGGTTGGCCTGCTGGACGATAAGGACTGTTCTGCGTAGCGTATTGTTGAGGGACAAGGAGGGACAGTTGGTGGAGGCGTTGGTTGTATTCCACGGACACTTCGGTGCCTTCGGGCGAGGGATACACTTCCACCATGTCGGCTTTGCGGGCAGGCATGGTGAGCACGACGATGAGTTGTTGCGGGCGGTTGTCGAGACGGTCGATGACTACGCGCGAAGAGGGAGTTTCGTTGACAAGGTCGCCGTTGAGGTAGACATAGAAATTCTCGGCATGTTGCGCCACAACAATGATGGTGGGCGTAGCAAGGGTGTGGTGGCCGGGGTTGGGATGGGAAATGCCGGTGCGGGGTTGGGCCGAAAGGGTGCACACGGCCAGAAACGAAAGGATGAAGAGTGCGAAAGGTTTCATGATTACAGGGCGTTGGGTTAAATTTGTTGTTCTTTTACGGCTGCAAAGATACGAAATTGTTGAGAAGTAAAACCCTCTTTGGATATCTATTTTTGTGAGAGAGTTGCGGGGTTTCCGCAAAGCGGTAGTTGTCAGCGTGCGGTTTCGAGAGCTTTCTGCATGGCGCGAATCAAGTCGCGGTATTTGGCTGCGGACATGAAGTCCATTTCTTTGGCTGCCTGTTGCATTTTGCGTTGGGTTTCGCGTATTTCTTTGCGGAGTTGTGCTTGGGTCTTGTTTGAGAGTTGAGCGTTGAGGGTTGAGAGTTGAGAATTATAATCGGCGGTGCTGTCGGGTTCGTTAGCGGTGGGGATGTCGGGTTCGGCAGCTTCGGGAAGATAGGATTTTCTGCTTTCGTGGTGTCCTTTTCCACCGTGGGCAGGGGTGTTCAGTGCGTAGGGTGAGGCAGCGATGTTGGGGATGTTTGGCCCTTCGGGGGCTTTGTCTTCGTAGTGTTCTTCGGCGGCACGCTCGATGACGCTGGTGGTGCCGATAATGGCCTCGGTGTTTTTCACAATCTGGCGTGGCACAATGCCATGTTCCAGGTTGTATCGAATCTGTTTCTCGCGGTGACGGTTGGTTTCGTCAATGGCTCGTTGCATACTGCCGGTGATAATGTCGCCGTAGAGGATGGCTTTGCTGTGGACGTTACGGGCTGCGCGCCCAATTGTTTGGATAAGGGCACGGTCGCTGCGCAGGAAACCTTCTTTGTCGGCATCGAGGATGGCCACGAGAGAGACTTCCGGAAGGTCAAGTCCCTCACGCAGAAGATTGACTCCAACAAGCACGTCGAAGACTCCCATGCGGAGGTCACGCATGATTTCGACCCGCTCGAGGGTGTCCACATCGCTGTGGATGTATTTGCTGCGAATGCCAAGATTGATGAGGTAGGTTGTCATCTCTTCGGCCATGCGTTTGGTGAGGGTGGTGACGAGTACGCGCTCGTGTTTGGACACGGTCTTCTCAATCTCGTCGAGAAGGTCGTCGACCTGACTGACAGCAGGGCGCACTTCGACAACGGGGTCAAGCAGACCGGTGGGTCGGATGATTTGTTCCACCACCACACCTTCGGCTTCGCTGAGTTCATATTTGGCCGGTGTGGCGCTGATGTAGATGGTCTGCCCTGTGATGTTGTAGAATTCGTCGTAGGTGAGCGGTCTGTTGTCGAGTGCCGATGGGAGGCGGAAGCCGTATTCGACAAGAGAGGTTTTGCGGCTTCGGTCACCACCGTACATGGCACCGATTTGGGGCACGGTGACGTGGCTCTCGTCAATGACAAGGAGGAAGTCTTTTGGGAAATAGTCGATGAGGCAGAACGGTCGGCTGCCTTCACTGCGTCCATCGAAATAGCGCGAGTAGTTTTCAATGCCGCTGCAGTAGCCTAACTCCTGAATCATTTCGAGGTCGTAGTTGACACGCTCCTCGAGACGTTTGGCTTCGAGGTTTTTGTCGATGGAATAGAAATAGTCGCGCCGTTCGAACATGTCCGACTGAATTTGGCGCAAGGCTTCGGCCATGTTGTCCTTTGAGGTGAGGAAGTTGCTGGCGGGATAGATGGTGGCTTCGTTGTAGGTTTCTATTTTCTGTCCGGTAATGGGATCGAAACTTTCGATGCTCTCTATCTCATCGTCCCAAAAACTGATGCGGAAGCAGAAGTCGGCAAAGGAAGGGAAGATGTCGACGGTGTCGCCTTTGACGCGGAAACGGCCGTTGATAAACTCGATTTCGTTGCGGACATACTGGCCGTCGAGGAGTTTGAGAAGGAGGTTGTCGCGGCTGATGCGGTCGCCGACTTTTACGTTGACGGTACCTCGTTTGAACTCGTCGGGGTTGCCGATGCCGTAGATGCAGCTGACAGAACTGACCACAATGACATCGCGCCGTCCACTGAGAAGGGCGGAGGAGGCACGGAGACGCAGTTTGTCGAGGTCGTCGTTGATGGATAGGTCTTTCTCAATGTATGTGTTGGTGGCGGCGATGTAGGCTTCGGGTTGGTAGTAGTCGTAGTAGGAGACAAAGTATTCGACTGCGTTGTTTGGAAAGAACTGTTTGAATTCACCGTAGAGCTGGGCGGCAAGGGTCTTGTTGTGACTTAGGACAAGGGTAGGGCGGTTGAGTTGGGCGATGACGTTGGCAACGGTGAAGGTTTTGCCGCTGCCGGTGACGCCTTGCAGCACTTGTGCCCGTTGGCCGTTGCGGATGCCGTCGACCAGTTGTTGGATGGCTTCGGGTTGGTCGCCCATGGGGGCGAAATCGGATATGAGTTCAAAGTCCATGGGACAGGTTATTGTTTTAGTAGTTTTTCTATGGCATTGATGCCGTCAAGAGCGGAAGAGACGATACCGCCGGCGTAGCCTGCGCCTTCGCCGCAGGGATAGAGGCGACGGAGCTGGGGATGTTGCATGGTTTCGTCGCGCGGGATGCGGACAGGCGAGGAGGTACGGCTTTCGACGGCCAGGACACTGGCTTGGGAGGTGTAGAAGCCGTGCATCTTGCGGTCGAACTGTTGAAGTCCCTGCTGCAGGCAGCGGACTATGAATGAGGGCAGCAACTGGTGCAACGGATAGTTTACGGTGGGACCGAGGTAGTTGCTTTTGTTGTTGTTTTGGCTTGTCCGGCCTTGGCAGAAGTCGGTGAGCCGTTGGATGGGTGCCGAGATGGTGGAGCCAGCAGCCTGATAGATGGTTTTCTCTACATCTTGCTGGAAATGGAGTAATGCCAAAGGCCCTTTGTCTGCATATTGGGGTATGTCTTCGGGACTTACGGTGACGGCAATGCCGCTGTTGGCGAAAGGAGAGTTGCGTTGGGAATTGCTCATGCCATTGACGACTTGTTGCATTTGGTCGGTGGCGGCAGGAACAATAACACCACCGGGACACATGCAGAAGGAAAAGACACCGTGGCCGTTGACTTGGGTGGTGAGGCTGTAGGCTGCTGGCGGAAGGAACCGCATGGCAGGGGAGCGGTGGTATTGTATTTCGTTGATGAGATTTTGGGGGTGTTCGACCCGAACACCGAGGGCAAAGGGTTTGGCCTGCAATGCCCAGCCATGGCTGTGGAAAAGTTGGTAGATGTCGCGTGCAGAATGACCAGTGGCGAGGATGACGGCTTGGCCGAGGTAGGAGTTGCCTTGGGTGTCTGTCACGCCTTTGACGCAGTGTTCGGAGCCTTGCCGTTCGACGATGAGGTCGGCAACACGGGTGGAGAAATGGTATTCGCCACCGTGGTCTTCGATGGTGTGGCGTATGTTGGCAATGATGCCGCTGAGTTTGTCGGTACCAATGTGGGCATGGGCGTCGATGGCAATGGCTGGGTCGGCTCCATGTTCGATGAATCGTTGCAGAACATAGTCGATGTTGCCGCGCTTGGTGCTGCGGGTGTATAGTTTTCCGTCGGAGTAGGTGCCAGCGCCGCCTTCGCCAAAACACCAGTTGCTTTCTGGATTGACCTTCCGGGAGCGACCCAGCAGGGCGATGTCGTAACGGCGTTGCTCCACGGGTTGCCCGCGTTCGATGATGACGGGTTTCAATCCCAACTCCAAAGCGCGGAGAGCGGCAAAGAGACCCGCAGGGCCTGCACCCACAATGATGACGGGGGGCTTGGTGTGGCAGTCTTGATAGTGTCCCCGGCGATCGGGAGGCTGGAAGTCTTCGTTGCAATAGAGTTCGACGGTGGTGTGAAAGCGGATGCCCCGACGCGAGTCGAGACTGCGGCGCAGCACTTCGATGTGCCGCACGTCGGTGAGAGCAAGGCCGGCCTTGCGGGCAACGGCTTGCTGCATCATTGTCGGGATGGCATATTCTTCAGGGGTCAGGTCAATCTCCAGTGTCTTTCTCATAGCGGTCTACCCCTCGAAAGTGAAAGAGAGCATGAATGTGCGCGAATGCAGGTCGTTGGTCGATTGGGTGTAGTAATCGTCGTCCATGACTTTCAGATCCAGCATGCCGAAGGCCATTTTGAACTCAATGGCAAACTTCACGTAGCGGAGAAAGAAATCGAAACCTACGCCAGCAGTGTAGCGGAGGTCAATTGCATTCAGTCGGATAATGCTTTCGTCGTTGTTGTTTTTGTTTTTGCGAAGAGAGGCGAAGTCAAAGCCCCAGCTGGCTCCGGCAGTGAGGTAGGGGCGGAAATCGGTGTAGCGGTTGGCTCGGAACTTGATTTCAATGGGGGCTTCGCCATAGACGGATTCCACGGTGCGACGGGTGTCGTATTTCCAGTGCGTGGATGTGTATGCTTCGGACCAACTGTAGGCCATGTCGCGACTGATGAGGGTGACACCGGGCAGGAGGCGGAGATTGAGGTGGTCGTTTATCCGTAGGTCGCCGATAACGTTGATGTGGAAGCCAGGGCTATAGTATGAGGTTACGCCCAGAATGTTTTGCCGGAGGGTGTCGTTTTCGGAGAAACGGAGGTCGAATTTTGATTGGGTGTATCCCACTTGGATTCCGTAGTGTAGCTTTCGGTTGTCAAACGAGCCGAGATGCGACGCTCTTGTCTGTCCCTGTATGGAGAGGGGGACGGACAAAAGAAGCATCAGATATAGCAATATCTTTTTCAAAGCGTCTGCGATTATAGGATGGTTCACTTGCCGATGTTTTCGGACATTTCGCCGCGCAAAGATTCGCCGAGACATTTGCGGACGTGGTCTAAATCGTCGGGGTAGGACCCCAGAAGGTACATCATTTTGGTTACAGCCGCTTCGAGGGTGATGTCACGACCGCCAATGATGCCCATGCGGTTCATTTCATAGCTTGCTTCGTATTGGCACATTACCACGGAACCTGCTTTGCACTGTGTCACGTTGAGTACGATGATGCCGCGTTTCAGAGCATCTTCCATGGCTTCAATAAACCAAGGCTCGGTAGGAGCGTTGCCGCTACCGAAAGTCTCCACAATCACACCGTGCAATCCTTCAGCACCCAATATGGCTCGCACAACTTGGGGAGTGATGCCGGGGAAGAGTTTCAACACTGCGATGTTGCGGTCGAAGTGTTTCATGACCTCCAGCGGTTCGGAGCCTTTGGGGAGAAACAGGTGAGGTTTGAAACTGAAGTTGATGCCTGCTTTGGCCAGCGACGGGAAATTGAAACTGCAGAAAGCGTCGAAGTTTTCTGCACTTACCTTTGTGCTGCGGTTGCCGCGATAGAGGTGGTTCTCGAAGAAAAGGCACACTTCGGGGATAAATGCCTCACGGCAGGAAGCGAGTTCCAATGCACAGATGATGTTTTCGCGGCCGTCGGTACGGAGCACTCCCATGGGTAGCTGGCTTCCGGTGAGGATGACCGGCTTGGACAGATTTTTGAACATGAAACTCAGTGCCGATGCTGTGTAGGCCATTGTGTCGGTGCCGTGCAGCACAACGAAGCCGTCGTAATCATCGTACTTCTTCTCAATAATCTCTGCGATATCGATCCAGAAGTCGGGAGTCATGTTTGATGAATCGATTATGCTCTCCAATTGACAAGTGTCCACGGTGTAGGGGCATTTGCGCAGTTCGGGCAGCAAATCGTAAATATGTTCCATCGGGAAAGGTCTCAGTGAGCCTCGTTCGTCCTGCACCATGCCGATGGTGCCTCCCGTATAAACTATCAAAACTCTGTTCTTCATAGTGCAATAAAAAGATTATTTCTCGGGACTGGGAGAAAGGTAGACCTGTATCAGTCCGCCGGTTGACCAGCCTGCTGGTCATAACGCAGAATTCTTTCTTTTATTGTATCGGGAATCACAGCGGCACGATTGGTGGCGCGGCTGTAGCCCGACATGACTGTCCGACAGGTGGCACAGGGTTCGTCGGTATCGGTGTTGATGACCTGTTGACGGACAGCAAGGCTCTTGGTTCCGAAGTGGTCGACAGTCGTGGTGACATGGATGTGGTCGTGATAGCGGATTTGCTTGTGGAAATCCACTTCTACACGTACTACCATCACGGTGAATTCCCCTTTTTCGGGAGGTAGTCCAATTGCTGTGAAGTATTCGGACTTACCCAAGTCGAAAAACTCCATGATGACTGCATTGTTTACATGTCCCATCTGGTCGATGTCGTTGAATCTTAATTGAATAGGTGTTATATGCATTTTCTTACTAATGAATTATTGTCTGTTGAATGTTGAGCTCAAGTATTTTTTGTTGTCGGGGAGATTATTGTTTGTCGCCAGCATGTTTGATGGAGAAGAAGAATTCGAGCCCACCGCCGTCGCGGTTCTTTACGTAAATGTCGCCACCATGGAATAGCACTGCGTGTTTCACGATGGAGAGCCCCAGTCCGGTGCCTCCATTTTTGCGGCTTCGACCTTCCTCAATGCGAAGAAAACGGTCGAACAATCGAGGCAGGTATTCGTTTTGTACACCTTTGCCAGTGTCGTAAAGGTGAATAAAATAGTGTGTTCCGTCTTCAGGCTTGTAGCATTGGATGCCTATAGTGCAGTTGTCGCCTGCATATTCGATGGCATTTTCGATTAAGTTCCGGAAGATGGAGTATATGAGAAGGCCGTTGCCGTTCACAACCATGCCTTCGGGAAGATTGTTTACAATTGTTGTGTGGTGGTTCTCGGCTTTGAGGGATAGTTCCCGTATCGCCTCTTCGGCTTGTGTGTGGAGGTCGAGTTGTTCGCGGGTGAAGAGGTCGTTGCCTTCTTCGAGTTTGTTGATTAGAGAGACATCGTTAATCAAATCGGAGAGCCGGAGTGTCTGGCTGTAACAACGTTCCATGAAATAACGTCGCTGTTCGTCGTTTACGGGTTTGTCGCCAAGAAGTATTTCGAGGTATCCCCGGATGGAGCTTACAGGTGTTTTCAGTTCATGGGCAATGTTGTTGGTCATTTCTTGCTTCAGTTTCCGGTTGCGCTCTTGCTCCACGATAATCTGCTGTTTGGAAACTTCGGCTTCTTCCCTCAACTGCCGTTCGTTCTTCACTTGGATTCTCATTCGCATGGACATCCACACCAATGTAACAAGTGCCATGATCAATAACACGATAGTGATTGTAAATGCCAGCATGATATGTTAATTAAAGGTTGTTGGAATTGAGGGCGTATCCGAAGCCTGTACGGTTCACGATAAACCGTCCGTATGAACCCAGCTTTTTTCGGAGACGAGCTATGTGTACATCTACGCTGCGGTCGTTTACCAGTGCATTGTTAGGCCATACGGCTGCCATGATTTTCTCTCGGCTGAAATACTGGTTGGGACTTTTTGCCATTAAGCAAAGGATGAGGTATTCCCTGCGAGTCAACTCCACAGGTGCGCCTTGTACTGTTACAGTTTGATGGTTGGTGTCGATTATCAATCCACTACAACACAGTGTAGTGTTGTCGGATTTGCTTGGTTGTGGGGACTCGCTTTGGGATTTTGTACGTTTAAGCACCGCTTTTACACGAGCCAGCACGGTGTCGAAGGAGAAAGGTTTTGTTATATAGTCGTCCGCTCCGCAGGCAAAGCCAGTGAGTTGGTCATCGTGGTCGTCGCGGGCGGTGAGGAAGATAATGGGTGTGTTGATGTTTTGTTCGCGTAGTTTTTTTGCCATTTCGAAACCTGACATTTCCCCCATCATTACATCCAGCAGGATAAGGTCTGGTTCCCGATGGGTATTTTCGGACATGAGCGTCAGCGCCTCTTCGGCACCCTCGCAGGTGAGCACTTCAAAGCCCTCGCTTTCTAAGTTAAAACGCAGGATTTCGCATAAATCCTGCTCGTCGTCAACAACCAATACTCTTGCCATAGCGTTTAGAACATTATTGTTAAAACCGAACACGCAGGGGTAAACCGACCCCAAAAAAAGAAAGGAGGCATTGTAGAGCCTCCTTTCCGTATTTTGTTTTTGTGGCATTGACTGGAATTGAACCAGTGACACAAGGATTTTCAGTCCTCTGCTCTACCAACTGAGCTACAACGCCATCATTTCAAACTGGATTTCTCTTCCTTTGAAATCGTTTGCAAAATTACTACTTTTTTCCCATTCAGCAAAATATTTTTTCAAAAAAAACTGCAACTATTTGGGAATAAGAGTGATTTTTTTATCATACCATCTTCGTCAACACCTCGAAAAAGGGTTTCAAGCCACTACTTTTTCGCTCTTTTCGGGGTTTTCGGAAGCATTTTCTTCTTCTTTTTTTGAGTTTTTGGGCGAGAAAAACATCTGGTCGATTATCAGCCATATGGTACCAACCGTGATGGCCGCATCGGCAATGTTGAATATGGCGCTGAAAAACTCAAAGTGGTCGCCACCCCAGAACGGCAGCCAGCCAGGCAGCTCCGTCTCGAACAGCGGGAAGTAGAACATGTCCACC
>DBXQ01000107.1:22986-23129 GCA_002309955.1 Bacteroidales bacterium UBA1208 | reverse complement strand
ATGAAACTCATGAGCGAAGGACTGCAAAAGGTCGCGGGGAACAAAATGCGCAGCATTATGAGCCGGATGACCAACAATCCGTTCCGTGGCATTGTCACAGGTACAGCCGTGACAGCAGCCATCCAATCCTCCACCGCCACCAC
>DBXQ01000107.1:16575-22931 GCA_002309955.1 Bacteroidales bacterium UBA1208 | reverse complement strand
GCCAACATCGGCACCACCATCACCTCATGGATAATCCTTCTGGGCATAAAATGTAGCACCAGCGAATTCATCCTCCCTCACATCATCTTTTCCCTTGCCGTCCCTCTCATGTTCATCAAAGGCGACAAAGCCAAATCCATCAGTGAATTCATCATTGGTTTTGGCATCCTCATGGTCGGCCTACAATTCTTACAACACGCCATACCTGACCTTGGCCACATCCCCTCCATCCTGCAAACATTAAACAACTGGTCTGAATGGGGATTCTGGTCCATCCTCCTATTCATCGCCCTCGGTGCCTCACTCTCCGTACTCCTACAAGCCTCATCGGCTGGNNTCCTCGGCCGTGATGGCCATCACCCTCATCATGACCGCCAACGGCTGGATAAATCTTGACATAGCTGTAGCTGTCACCATCGGACAAAACATCGGCACCACCCTCACCGCCAACATCGCCGCCACCGTGGCCAACTCGGCAGGGAAAAAGGCTGCCCGTGCCCATTTCGTCTTCAACATGGTGGGTGCCATCCTGTCACTCATCGTCTTCTACCCCGAACTCAACCTCATTGCCTACCTTGCCCAATTCTTCTCCGGCCACACTCCCGTATTCGATTTCCAACTCCTTCCCATAGCCCTCATACCATTGGCCATCACCATCTTCCACACGTTCTTCAACCTCATCAACACAATCATCCTATCCTTCTTTATACCACAATTCATTCAAATTGTCAACCTCATGGTCAAAACCCCACCCGAAGAATCAGAAGATGAATTCCGTCTCCGTTTCATCAGCGGTGGCTTCACCAACACTGCCGAACTCAACCTACAAGCCGCACAAAACGAAATCGAAAACTTCTCCAAGCGCATCCTGCGCATGTTCACCTTTCTCCCCGACCTGCGTACAGCCAAAGAAGACGACGAATTCAACAAAATACTCGAACGCATCGAAAAATACGAAAACATTTCCGACCGTCTGGAAATGGAGATTTCAAAATTCCTCACCAGAACCGCCGCCGCCGACCTCTCGGCCGAAGGCTCCCAACGTGTCTCCTCCATGCTTCGCATCGTCGACAACCTCGAAAGCATCGGCGACATCATCTTCCAGATAGCCATGACCCGCAAAAACAAACGCGATGCCGCTGTACACTTCGACCAAGGCCTCAACGACAACCTCAGCCACATGACCCAATTGGTACAAAACGCACTTGACATCATGGACAACAACATCCACAACGACTTCCACCACATCAACCTCGAAGCGGCCTACGAAGCCGAACACGCCATCAACCAATACCGCGACGTTCTGCGCTCCCGCCACCTCGACGCTCTCAAACTCGATGTCTACGACTTCGCCATTGGCAATGCCTACAGCTCACTTTATGCCCTCTACGAAAAACTCGGCGACTACATCATCAACGTCTCCGAAGCCATAGACAACAGCGTTAAAACCGCCTCCGTACTCGGAACCAGCGAACAACACGGATAAAACATCAATACAAAACCAACATAAAAAAACACCACGATACTATGGACACATTGAAATACAACCTGCGCGGCGTTTCCGCCTCCAAAGAAGACGTACACAACGCCATCAAAAACATTGACAAAGGACTCTTCCCAAAAGCCTTCTGCAAAATCATACCCGACTACCTCGGAGGCGACAACTACTACTGCAACATCATGCACGCCGACGGTGCCGGCACCAAATCGTCGCTCGCCTACCTCTACTGGAAAGAAACCGGCGACATGAGCGTATGGAAAGACATTGCCATCGATGCCGTAGTCATGAACCTCGACGACCTGCTTTGCGTGGGCGCAGTCGACAATATCCTCCTCTCCTCCACCATCGGACGCAACAAAAACCTCATCCCCGGCGAAGTCATCAGCGCTGTCATCAACGGCACCGAAGAGTTTCTGCAACAGATGCGCGACCTCGGAATAGGCATCTACCTCACCGGTGGCGAAACCGCCGACGTGGGCGACCTCGTACGCACCATCATCGTCGACTCCACCGTCACCGCACGCATGCGCCGTGCCGACGTCATCGACAACGCCCATATCCACGCCGGCAACGTCATCGTCGGCCTCGCCTCATTCGGACAAGCCACATACGAAGACCAATACAACGGCGGAATGGGCAGCAATGGCCTTACCTCTGCCCGCCACGATGTCTTCTCCAAACACTACGCCCAGCAATACCCCATGAGCTACGACCATAACCTGCCCGACGAAGTGGTCTACTGCGGCAACCGCCGCCTCACCGACCCCACCGAAGTGCCCGGTGTCGATGCAGGCAAAATGGTACTCTCCCCCACCCGCACCTACGCCCCTGTTATCCGCCGCGTGCTTGACGAATACCGCCCCCACATCAGCGGAATGATACACTGCAGCGGCGGTGCCCAGACCAAAGTGCTGCACTTCATAGACAAACTCCATGTGGTCAAAGACAACCTCTTCCCCATCCCCCCGCTTTTCCGCATGATACACGACGAAAGCGCAACTGAATGGAAAGAAATGTACAAAGTATTCAACATGGGACACCGCATGGAAATCTACACCGACGAGCCGACCGCCCAAGGCATCATAAACATCGCCCGCAGTTTCAACATCGACGCCCAAATCATCGGTCACGTCGAAGCCAGCGAAAACCCGCAAGTAACTGTCGCCACCGAGAACGGAACATTTATCTACAACAATTAAATACACATAAAACCATGGCTTCAATCTTTTCACGTATCGTAGCTGGTGAAATACCTTGCTACAAAGTTGCCGAAACCGACAACTGCCTTGCCTTCCTCGATGTAAACCCTGTGGTCAAAGGCCACGTACTCTGCATCCCGAAAAAAGAAATCGACTACATCTTCGACCTCGACGAAGAGCTCTACTGCGAACTGCAACGCTTCACACACCGTGTGGCACAAGGCCTCAAAAAAGCCTGCCCCTGTGTCAAAATCGGTGTTGCCGTGCTGGGTCTCGAAGTGCCCCACGCCCACATCCACCTTGTTCCCATGCAGACCGAAGCTGACCTCAATTTCCATCACCACATCAAGATGGAACCCGACGAAATGAAAGCTCTGGCCGACAAAATAGCCAAAGCCATCGAATAACAGGTCACGACACATCGCACACAAAAAGGGAGACGGTACTTGGCTACCGCCTCCCTCTTTTTTTTCACGCCCTTCCGTCAATCCTTCTCCGTCCGTTATTCGTTCCATCCACCTTCATTTATTCCTTGATAATGGGAGAACGATGGGAGAACAAGCGACGGTAAGATGGCTTAAGAGCTATTCCAGAGATGAAAAAGAGCGTCCTGGAAGGGATACCAGGACGCTCAGAGTTCTATACGGCAAAATTTGACAGCATTCGTTATTGGCGGGGCTTGCCGCACTCATCATTCCACCAAAACGGGAATGGGGCAAATTTAAGAATCTTTTTTGCCGCCAGCCTGAAACCGCAATCTCTGAATCTACAGAGACCTACGGGATGGGATGAATGCCATATCGATCTGTTTTGAATCCAACCTTAAGGGTTGGGATGCGAAGAGGCCACACAGGTGCATGAGGTCTTCTTCTAATCGGCTATAGCGGTCGGGGCAGCCCAATCCTCCAACAGGGGAAAGATGAGCCTCCTTGGAGGGAATTTTGGATTTGCCAAGTTAACGTTCTACAGAGAGAATTTCGAATTGCATAGTGCCTGCTGGGACGACAACATCGACTTGTTCGCCTGCACGTTTGCCCAAGAAGGCTTGGGCAAAGGGGGAAGTGACTGAGATTTTGCCCTCTTTCAGACTGGCCTCACTCTCGGGAACAATGGTATAGACCTGTTTAGCGTTATTCTTGATGTTCCGGATAGTGATTTTAGAAAGAAGCAACACTTTTGAGGTATCGATTTTCGACTCGTCGAGAAGGCGGGCATTGGCAACAAGATCCTGAAGTTTGGATATACGGGCTTCAAGATGGCCTTGTGCCTCTTTGGCAGCATCGTATTCGGCATTTTCAGAAAGGTCGCCTTTGTCGCGAGCCTCGGCAATAGCTGCAGAGGCTGCAGGGCGTTCAAAAGCAATAAGGTGATGAAGCTCGTCTTTCAGCTTCTGGAGTCCTTCTTCACTATAATATTTGATTTCTGACATGATAAATTATAAAAGATTGTTAGGTGAAAGCGTTTAAAAATTAGGAAAGGCTATGAAAGCCTTTCCTAATTATAGAGTATGTTCAATGTGTCTTAGAACCGGAAAGTACCGCCGATGGCATGTGTGCCACGGAGATTGGCACTGGTGCGATAGGAGTAATCGATAGTAAGATACGTTGGATTGTCGCTGCCTTTCTTCGACAAAGGAACATCAACGGAGGCACCTGCAGAGAAACCAGTGTTGGCTGTGGTACGGAGGGCTTCGCTGAATATATCGGTTTGGTAAACATAACCGCAACGCAGGTTGAAGATGTTGAGCAGGCTATACTCTAAACCAACCGAGAAGTTGTCTTTGAGGAAAGCATTGGAGGTGAAGGCACCGGCAAGAGTGATACGCTGGCTCAAAGCCTCGATAAGAAAATCGTAAGAAAGACCAATGTTGAGGCATGTGGGAAGTTCCATGTTGCCGGAACGGTATTGGACTGTCATACTGTTTTCAGCATCGTTGACCATTGAGATGGACAAGCCAGTTCCATCAAAATTGAAGGAAGGTCCCCAGTTTTTCAGGCTGATACCGAACTTAAGTTCATCGTCGGCACCTGTGACGTACTGGATACCTGCATCGATGGCAAATGCACTACCCGTAATGTTATCGGTGGACTCGCTGATGACTTTCAAATTCACACCACCACGAATGGAAGCTGTGAAAGTGTGCGAGTAGGCCACATTGATATTCATAAGGGTGGGTGAGAAAGTACCATTGATGGGCTCGGGGCTTAGAACAGTGGTTTTGTCGATATCGCCCAGACTTAAGGACATGAGGCTGATACCCATGACACCCCGGTCGAAAACACGGATGCCCAAACCAAGAGCATTGATAGAAGCACCGCTGTTGAGACCCTTGATACCACCATAGAGCATGGTGTTGGTGTAGGTGAATTCTATTTTGTTGACGTAACTGAGGCCGGCGATGTTCGAATAGAACGCATCCAAGCCACGGACATTGGCCACAGAGGCGCTACCCCAGCCTGTGCTGCGGGCCCACGGGTTGATGAGCAACTCGGTGGCACCAGCAGTACCTCTACGCTTGTCGTTACCGGCCCACACAGACTCGGTTGACATGAGCACCATGATGGCTACTACAGCAAATATTCTAATTATGTTTTTCATTTCTGTCATTTTTAAAGATTAACAAACAGTTCTTAGAATCCAAATTGGTTCAGGTCAACAGGACGCATGGTGCCAAACCATTTGACAACACGGTCGCCAATGCCGGGAACTTTGAAATGGATGAGATAGACACCACCTGCAATGGGAATACCACTATGGTTATGCAGATCCCAATCGAGAGTGGTAGCGGTACCAGAGGTAGGTCCCAGTCTACGAACCATGGTTCCGTCAATAGTGTAGATAGAAACAACTGTACCTACAGGGACATTGACAAAGCGAACCTTTGTCTCCAACTGGCTAACCGTTTCATAGGCAGAAGCGCTGTAATAGGGGTTCGGGACGACATTGATGAGACTGAGGATGGAATCCTGATAGGTCTTCGAGGCATTATTGCGCGAAGCCTGGTTGGTGAGGGTTGCAATGTCGGGTGTCAACTCGAACATGAACATAGGATAGTTGGCATTCTGGGTTTCGACGTTGTCAAACAGGCGGACGGCAGAACCGTTGGGCGACAGATAACGTCCATAGGGTGTGTTGACATCAATATCAATGGTCACATCACAGGGAATGTCAATGGGGTTCTTGAACTGGAAGCGAGGATTGACCATGGGCATGTTGACCCAAGCCACCGATGCAAAGAACAATGAAGCAGAGTCACGCTGGGGGATAAGAGTGGTGCTCTCACCATCAAGCACACCATGGTTGCAACGCAGACGGTCGACATCGGAGGTGGGGAAAAAGTCCATGAGACGGTCGAGAGAACTGAGCATCTTGACTGCCCAACGACCAGCATCATAAGAAGGAGTCCTGAAGGATGTCACAACAGAGTTGGAGTTGTTGACAATATCAAAGAAGGTTTGATCGGTAGCATTCATGACATAGATGAAGTGACGGCCACCCATGACATAGTTCTGCGTACCCTCGGTAAGAGCGTAGGTGGGATTCCAGAGCATATCGGCACCGTTGTATTGGATAAAGCGGGAATCTTCACCAAACAATACATTGAGACGCTCACCGGTGGTGGTGTTGATAGCGTAACCCGGGAACCAACCCATACC
>DBXQ01000107.1:0-16457 GCA_002309955.1 Bacteroidales bacterium UBA1208 | reverse complement strand
GTATAGTCATCGCACATTTCAAGGACAGGACAACGGGTCCACTTGGAGGTATCGCTGGTGAATACGATACGCACGCTGGGAAGTTTGGACATATCGTTGAAGTTAAGCGATTTGTTACGGAAGTTATCCATAGTCTTACGCGTAATTGTCCAATTGTTGTATGTGCGGGCATAAACGGCACTTATACGGCAAAGGCTGTCAAGGATATTGCTGTTGGATATATAGTAACGATAGCAGAATGCAGGATGGAACGGGAGTGTGGAAGTAAGACCGTAAGGAGCCCAACCTCCGGCAACATCTTCGAATACTTGATACCTATCGACACCAAGACAAGAGGCTTGGCCATTGGGTGACAGCAACTGACTCTTGAAATAGTCTTCGTCAATGTAGATTTCGTTATAGCTGATCTCACCACTTGTAGCGGTGAAAGTGTTGCGTGTACCGGCAGCAAACTGAGTACCGGAACGAATCCAGTTCTGCACCCAGTAACTATCATCATCGGCGATGCTGGTTAACCAAGGAGTCTCGTTATTGGCAAAGGTGATGGTCGAGTTAAGCAGAGAATTGTTATTTACAAAACCACCCCAGTAACGGGAAGCGTAGTTTTGCGAGTTCTGAGTGGTGATTTCAAGCGGGGTTGCCACTGCTTGAGGATTGCTCAGAGCGATTGCGACACCAAGATCGAGGAAAAGTTGCTCGTTGAAACGGCTGATGGTGAAATCAGACTTAACGCTCATAACCTGATCATAGAGATAAGGATTGGTAGCATAAGTGGGGTCTTCGGGCGATTTGGAGATAACCCATCCACTATTCTCTACAGAAGAATTCTGGTCAAATTTGACGATATATTTACCGACTTTAATATTGAGGGGGTCGATAACTTCGACACGAATAGGACCATAGTTCTCTTCGTATTTGGGATTGAGTATCTGGCAGGGATTTGCCTGCATGCCGTTGGATTCGGCTTTCATCATACCAGCGGGTTTACCAGGCTGGCCGGGGGCACCCATGAGTTCTTCAATAGACTCGTTGGTGAGACGGAGGACAGAGCCACCGTTACCGTAACCTTCAATACGGGTGATATTGGGGCACATGCCAAATTCGGCATTCACAACGGTACCGCCATTCTCGGAAGAAGGATCGTGCGGGATGGCAACAACCGGAGTAATGGTGCGTCCGTACTCGTCTTTACGTCCAGCAAGATAGGGTTCTTTCTGACCATCGAGTTTGTCAGCTTCGATTGCGAACTCTTTAAAACGGTTCTGCGCGTACGCAATACATACGAAATAATACTCTTTGCCATTGACAAGGTTAGAGTTACGGCCTTCGGCGAAAGCATCGGTCTTGATACGGAAAACGTGCTTGATGCCTTGGTTAGAACCTTCAACCATGATGGTGGGGGACATCAGACCGGTCGCACTGTTACGGGTGTAGTTGACAAGTGTACCGATAGGCAGACTGGGATTCTCGTTGAAAACGGTATCGTAGGTTCTGTTGACACTATCGAAAGTAATACTCTGGATTGAATCATAGAAATTACGGACATCGCATTGAGCAATGAGGGCAGACTTCGTAATATCACGAATATCGGCGATGGAGACATTGGCATCTTTCAGCTGATAAATCTGGAATCCCTCAAATTTGTAGCTACGCTGATCATCGGAATAGAAAACAGCATTGCCATTGGCATCGGTATACGAACGAATGATGGCAGGATCAACTTCAGAATATTTTTCACCGTAGTTGTTGCTACCAGGATTGTCATATTTAATGTAGAGGACGATTTCGTTGTTCAACTCCTGTGCAATAAGTGTCGGAGCATCGGGACCATCAAGTACTTTGAAGCAGTTTTCGAAAAGTGCCTGACAGACATCATCGATTTCACGGAGGAGTTCAACTGACGAGAAGGCTTTTCCTGAAGGAGCCTGAGCAAAGGGGATACCCACAGTAACATAGTTCAGAGCACCAGGTTTCAGGGTGAAAGGACCTGCAGACTGCATAAAACGACGGTCGTTGGGGGAATTGCCTGCATCCACTTCAGTCCAGTTATCAACATCATTACCATCTGTACCCCAATGCATAGGATCGCTGTCACCAGGGAACATAAAGTCGCAGTTGAAGTCGGTAGTACCAGTGCTAATACCATTTCCACCATATTTCATGCGCTGGCCATTCTTCCAGTATCCACGCAGATAATTATAATAGTCAGTGGCTTTTGAAGGCTCACCGTTGATAGAGTTATTACCGTTATCGTAATACACAAAACGACGCATACCGAAACGCTCATCATCAACAATGTTGTTACCAAAGTTTACACCATTGATGGCACAGTTTCCAATAGCATCGCCAGGAACGAAATACCAAGCGTTGGGATAATAGAGGTCAGCGTCATCAGTAAGGCTGATGGTATCGTAGGTACCGTCGGCAAGACGATAATGCTCAAGCTGGTTAGGATAGAAAGCACGCATTTTGGAAATATCAATCTTGGGATTGTCTTTACCATCAGGATCCATATAGGGGCCTTGGAAGAAGTCAATACCGACTGCTGGAGGAATTCCAGAATAGGAGCCAGAACCAGGGCCGTCACTTTCGTCACCATTGTAGCAATAGCCAAGACCACGCTTGACATCACATCCAACATAGTCATCCCATGCATAACCGAGGTCTGCATCAACCCACTGGCTAAAGTAGGTCTCGCGCAACTCGTAGGTTGAACGGTTGATGATTTCGTAGGTGTAGAATGTCATGTTATTGATTTCATCGTTGGTGGAGAAGGCAAAAGCCTGAGCACGGATTTCCATACCGATGGGCTGACCGAGAGACTCGGTGTGCACATTACCCATGTCGTTGAAAACCCACCAAATGGTTTGGTCACCTTTCAGCACTTGGTCGGAGAGAAGACCACCGACAACAATACCTGCTTCTGTCTCGCGGGTGGCAGTGACATGCGAAGTATAGTCACGACCCCACTGTGCTTTCAAAGTACGGGGGCAGAGTTCATTATTGAAGTCATAATAGGGGTAGTCACCTTCTTCCCAATTGTAAATACCATCGTGGTTAGCATCGAAGAAGGGAGCAAGGTAGGGAGACTGGTTTGAATTGATACCAGATGCGGGCCAGTTTTTGATAGTGGCGGAGATTGCATCGGGAGAGAACATCTCATTCGGAGTAGCACCTTGATCGGTATAATCAAACATCGACATGAACTCTAACACTTCGTTCTTAGTGATGATATAGTGCCTGTCGAAATAGTTACAGATAGGGAGATCGACAGATGCGGTCTTTAATTCAAGAGGACCTGGCCAATAGTCGTCACCTTCGGAACCAAAACGAAGAGCAGCAATACGGAGCTGATCGTTGACATCAGTACCACCGATCCACAATGCTGCGCAGAAAAGAGGACAAGTGTTACTGTTTTTAGGCAGGTGATACTGAGCCACACTACCATCGTACCACATGTTGCCATAACCGTTAATAAGGGCTCTGACATTGTTGACATTCAGCTCAGCGGTACTCTGTGCTCTTTTGCACACGGCAGCTTTGGACTGTACAGCGGCCTTGTGTGAGGAGGTCTTTTTACAGACCTTGCAATCCTCTGCGAAGGAGGTCCCAGGCAAGGCGGTGAAAAGGAAAGCCACCAATACTAATTTGCTAAATATATTCTTCATATCTTAATATTTTTTTCTCATTATGAATTAGAAAGAGTAAGCAATCGTAGCAAGGAAACGACGAGGAGTGGAGTATCTCCAGTAGTTGTTGCTCAGAGAGATGGAGTATAAGTCTCTGTAAGAGGCGGGGTCAAGGTAACGCTCAATTACAGACTGAGTCTCGGGGTCGGTAAGATAACCATTGTCGTCCGGGTTGCCGGTGACTGGCCAAACGCTGGTGGTGTTACGAATATCGAAGAGGTTGGTAACACTGAGAGCGATTGAGAGATAGGATTCACGTTTTCCGACTTTGATGGGGAAACGCTTATCTACAATAAGGTCAAAATAGAAGCCCCAAGGAAGTCGTGCACCATTGTAGCTACCAACAATTGTCGATTGGGTATTGCTAAAAGCTTTGGTGTAAGGACGACCAGACTGAGCAACAGCTACGATATCAATACCAAAGTTCTCAAGGAGTTTGACGGTCTCTTGACGATCTTCACCAGTCTCTTTATCGGTGACCTTGCGGGTGATAGTGGGTCCATTGTACTTCTTACCACCAAGATAACGGAAGTCGAAGTTGACCTTGAACTCGTGACGGCGGTCATCAGAGATAGGATTGAGCATCTTAAGTGTGGTGTAACCTTCTTTGATAAGCTCCTGCATTGTGGCAGAAGAAAGGCCTGTACCTTCAGCATACTGCAGAGTGTAGTTGGCATTGACACGGATGTTCTTCGACTGACGGAGGTCATAACTGACGGTTAAACCTTTGGTCGTTTTGAAATCAATGTTATCGTAGGAGTAGTAGTTATTGTTAGGATCGGCACCAGCATACTGGACAATCTGAATCAGGTCGCGGGTCTCTTTATAGAATGCACTGATGCTGATAGCATTGGTCTTGTTAAGGGCTTGCTGGAAACCAAGTTCGTAGTTTGTGATACGCTCGGGTTTCAGATTAGGATTGGAGATTGCTGTAATCTGAGACATATAGAGATACTTCAGATATTCAGCACGCCAGTTTCCTGAAGGACGACGAGCAATAATGTCATAACTAGCTTTGAACTGAGAATTTTCACCGACGGGGAAAGAGAATGCAATACGGGGCTGAACAACAACCTGTGGTTTGTAATCTTCAAAAGCTTCAACACCCACTGTGTTATTGGTAAGAGCTTTTTGTCCGTTAGGAGTACGATAGGGAGTAGGCTTACCCGATTTACCGACAATGTCGTTCGGGGAATTAAGCTCGACACCGTTTGCATCATACCAAACGGAACCATTACGATAACCATAAATTGTAGGATTATCGGCATCAGCCGCATCGACGTAAACTACCCAGTTGTCACCTGCTCCGCTATAGATATCACCTTGATAAGGAGCTTTGTTATCTTTCAAATCTTTAACAGTCCATGATTCATAAAGCAGATAGGGATCCTTCATGACACTCTGGTTGGCATCGAAAATGTCAACACGGACACCGACATTGAAGATAAGGTCTGAGAAATAGAATTGATCCTGAATATAACCAGCCATATAAGTGGGGGTGAAAGCAGGAATATAACGATACTTAGGATCGCTGGGGCTGAAGAAATCTTTCAGACTCCAGTTACTGCTATTATACTTTTTACCCGTATGGTCGTAACCATAATAGGAGACGAGCGAAGAACCGTTGTTGAAGAGTTCATCGGAAGAGAACATATCAAGACCACCGGCAGCGACATACTGCTCGGGTGTATAACGGTCAACATCAAGATAGGTAACCTCGAGTTTATCGTTGCCAGCCCAATTCAAGTATTCACGCATGGCACGGTCGAAATAGGTCTGACCCTCTCTGTTGAGCAGACGGTCGAAATCAACATAAAGGGTAGAACCTTCCCAACGATAATTGGGTTTGCTGAGATCCATCTGAGAAATGTGACGGTTAGCATTCTGACGCATAATGGTCCACAGAGGAACTGTGCTCAGAGAATACTGAGAACGATCCATGCGGTCATACTGGAAACCGATTTCAAGAGAGTGTCCTTTAATTTCAGCAGAGGCCTTGGCTGCAACATAGATGTAGTCATCCTGTGCAAAGCCGAAACCTGTACTCTGGATACCCACGTTGTCAAGCAGACCATAAATATTGTCGGGAGAATCACCATTTGCAAGGCCTTTAAAGCTGCGAAGGTTATCGATGTTGAAGAGGAAAGTGGAGATATCGGGGATTCCGAGAAGCTGCAAATTGTAATTGGCCAAAATCTGGTTGTTTGCATAAGGCTCATATGTAGACCAATCAATGACATCATACCAGCTGTTCTGAACCATTGCAGCACGGCTGATACCATTATAATTATAATTAGCATTGAGCTCATAGTTGGGTCTCTGATTAGTCTCTACACGACCATAATAACCATATTTGAAGACATCACCAAGATCGCCACCGAAGACTTCATTATAAGAACGGACACGGTCACGCTCGAACATGGCCACAATGTTGTACATTACATTCTTGATAGCTTTACCACCTGAGGAAGAACCATCAGTATTATCGGCACTGGCAGTCTCGTCATCGGGGAAGCGCTGGGTGAAATCAACAGTGACTGACCAGTCAAGTTCACGGGAAACTGCATTGCCACTACGGGACATATTGAGCGGCATAAGGGAACTACTGGGGCTATAGCTATAGTTCAGATCACCAGTGATAGCCAAAGTAGCGTAATCAGAGAAGCGAATATCGAACGACAGATTATTCTTGATAGAATAAGAGCCTGTGTGAGGAACACGACTTTGGTCACCTCCGAAATTCTTCTTGGTAAGGGTTGTCATTTCAACGAAATCGTCACGGTAGAGACCTCGTTCAGCAGAATAGTTGGTGGTTCCTGTCACGGGATCATAACTAATTGGTGCTTGCTCATACTGACGAACCAGATCATCGTTAACAATCATATAACGACGGTCTCTGGGGCGATAATAAGGACTATTCTGATATGTCCCTTGGGAAGAGAGACGGAAACCAATCAACGTGCGATCACCCGTCACATTGCCGTTCTCATCCTTCAGATCCTGTTTGATGACAGGACCCGTAATGTAGGCAGTGAGACGATTCCACAGACGATAGTCAAGAATAGACTCAAGGCTGAAGTAACCTTTAAACTGACTTGAAGGCGGTTTGAGGGTAATAATCTGTGTACCACCGATGGCTTCACCGATATTGGCCGGAGTACCACCAAGAATAACTTGAATTTCGGCGATAGCCTCCTTAGGAACATTAACACCGGTACGTTTACGAACACCACCGATATTAGTGACCATACCATCCTCACCACGGGCGGTACTGGTACCACCGTCATTGTATCCGACGCCACCCACGGCAGCCACAATGCTCTCCACGGATGTACCCGGCATCTGAGCAATGGCTTCTGCGGACACACGTTCACCAGACTCAGCTGATCCGATATCAATAATCGGATTCTTGGATTCCTTAATCTCAACGACCTCCAAAGTCTTAGAGGCAGTTGACAATTCAATGTTACATACAGAGAAACCGGAGGCTTTTACAGTAAAGTCTTCACGTGTGTAGGTATTGTAACCGACACAAGAGGCCTGAATTTCGTATTGTCCGACATTCAGAGGCTTAAGAGTAAAATTACCATCCATGTCTGTCTGCGTACCCTTGATTTGTTTTCCGTCTTGCCTTGCAACGACGTTGGCAAAAGGCACTGGCTCTTTTGTCTTCGAATCGATAATGGTACCTTTAATAGTACCCTGCGCGAGGACGAAGTTCGCCATCAGCAGCAGACCGATTGTCATTAGTACTTTTTTAAACATACTCTTTTAGGTATTATTACTATAAAGGATTAATTAATTTCATGTAGGTTTACCTCAGGGATATATTTGGCCTTGAGGATAGTGTTATAGACAATGGCTTGTCTCAAGTCGAATACTGTGGATGAGCCTTCATCCGTGTTAGCGACCTTCACAGTCTGTACAAAAGGTGATTTTACTGATGCAGATTGCGAGGTCTGGGATTCGTCTGATGGCTTTTCTGTTTCATAGGTGAAATAGCCAGCAGCAGCTTCCTCTTCAGCAAAACTACGTTTCTCCTGCATATGCTCTGTAAAAAGAGACTCATAAGCGGGAGAAGAACTTGTTTGCTGGCCATTGGATGCATCCTCCAGGTCGGAAAGTTGCTTACGCACTTTACTGCGAGCACTTATTCCGGCCCAAAGGACTAATCCGATTATGAAGAGGATATACTTCATTGTCTATTTTGTAGAAGATTAAGCTTCAAGTTGCTTTTGCTCACGACGCGAAATCTCGAAGACTATCGAACATGCAATACATACCGATGAGAAGACACCGCATACAACACCGACCAAGATGGCGAATATGAATCCACGGATAACCTCACCACCGAAAATAAACATCATCAACAATGTGAAGAACGTGGTGCCGCTCGTATTAATCGTACGAGCCAAAGTCGAGTTGATAGCATCGTTCATGTGAGACTTAAGCGTACGCTTAGGATAAAGTTTACGATATTCACGCACACGGTCAAAAATAACCACAGTAGCGTTAATCGAATATCCGATGACCGTCAACACTGCAGCGATGAACGACTGATCCACATCAAGGTTGAAGGGGAGCAAACCATGCAACAAGGCAAAGAAACCGATAACGAGAATAGTATCGTGAGTCAAAGCCACTACACTACCCACACCGAAACGCCAACTGCGGAAACGGAGACCGATATAGACGAACATAACGAGCAGACCACCGATAACAGCCAAGAAGGCATTGCGAACCAAATCATTTGCTATCGAAGCACCAACCTGCTCAGACTGGATAATACCCAACGGATTGGTCTCTGTGCTGCGGAACTCTTCTTCAGAGATACCATTGGCAAAGAAACTCTTCGTTCCTGCATACAGCATAGAAGCAATCTCATTATTGACAGCCTCACCATCCTCATTGAATTTATACTTGGTAGTAATCTTCAACTGGGTGCTGGGGCCATAGGTCTTCACCTCGGGAGCCTCACCAAACTGATTGTCGAGAGCAGAACGAACCTCCACCGCACTAACTGGCTGATCAAAACGAACCACATAGGTACGTCCACCAGTGAAGTCAATACCACGGCTCAAGCCACGGGCAAAGATACCAATCAAGCAGATAGCCACTGCACAGACAGCGATAGTGTAGAACAATTTGCGTTTGCCAATAAAGTCAACATTGGCATTACGCATGAAGTTCTCAGAGAAGGGGAAGGAGAAGTTCATCTTCTTCTTGTGGTTCAACATCCAGTCAATGCAGAGACGGGTGATGAAAATAGAAGTAAACAGGGAGGTGACGATACCGATACAGAGAGTAACAGCAAATCCCTGGACAGGACCCGAACCAAACATAATAAGAACAAGACCCAGCAAGAAGGTGGTCACCTGACCATCGATGATAGCGGAATATGCGTTACTGAATCCAGCCGACACAGCATTGGCCATACTGGAGCCTGCACGCAACTCTTCTTTGATACGTTCATATATAATAACATTACCGTCCACAGCCATTGCCAAGGTCAACACAATACCTGCAATACCTGGCATGGTGAGAACTGCACCTACCGAAGCAAGCACACCGAACAGCAAGAAAATGTTGGTGACAAGAGCGATGGCTGAAACCCAGCCGCCACGGTTGTAAAACACCACCATATAAATAAGTACAATAATAAAAGCAAGGATGAATGAAATCAAACCCTTGTTGATGGACTCTTGACCCAACGAAGGTCCTACCACAGCCTCCTGAACAATAACAGCAGGAGCAGGCAGTTTACCTGATTTTAGAATATTTGCAAGATCCTTTGCCTCCTCAAGGGTAAAACCGCCTGTGATAGAGGAACGGCCACCTGCAATTTCGCCATTTACGACAGGGGCGGAATAAACCAAGTCATCAAGGACAATGGCAATACATTTGCCAACATTCTCACCAGTGATACGCTTCCAATCGCGAGCGCCCTCACTATTCATTGTCATGGAAATCTCGTTACCGCCGGCATTGCTGAAATCCTGACGGGCATCGGTGATGACACTACCGTCAAGCAGGGCAACACCGTCACGAGTATTGATGCGGATAGCATAAAGTTGATAGATATCTGAACCATCCTGAACAGGTTTGGCTGCCCAAAGGAATTTCACAGTACGGCTGTCGATGATACGTTTCTCGAAACCGGTAGCAATCATACGGCTGATGGCATCGCGGCTCTTGGCATGAGCATAACCGACAACTGGACCTTCAAGTAAACCACCCTGAGGATTGATGTTCGGCATCAACATGTTTTCATTGAAGAGAGGGTGGTCTTTTGCAAGTTCATCAGAGGAGGAACCCTCAGTATTCTTGTCTGCACCCAAAGCACTCAGCAGGGAATCGCCTTCAGTAACGGGTTGGGCAGCTGTATCTACCACCTGTGCGATCTCCTCGACATCAGCACTGGTCTCTGTGCCGCCGATAGAAGATATATAGGCATCCACCTTATCAAGCATTCTGTATGCTTCAGCGTTATCATAGGTGAGCCAGAACTCCAACTGGGCGGTACCCTGAAGGAGCTTGCGCACACGCTGGGGATCCTTCACTCCGGGCAACTCTACAAGAATGCGCTCGGAAGCCCGCAACTGCTGGATGGTAGGCTGAGCCACACCAAACTTGTCAATACGCTGACGAAGAATCTCGTACGTACGGTCATAAGCGCTTGCTGCCTCTTCCTTAACGACCTTGATAACAGCATCATTATCATCGTTCAGTTTGATGCGGTCACGCAACTGCGTATTGAAGTAGGATGCCAGCTGCACATCGGGATTCACCTGACGAATTGCATCGTAGAACAACGATACAAAATCGCGATTGGTAGTCTTCTTCTGAGTGGCGATAGCCATGTCAATGGCCTTGTTGAACACTGAATCCTCAGTGTGTCCTGCCAGAGCGCGAACCACATCCACTGTGGACACCTCAAGCATTACGTTCATACCGCCCTTCAAATCAAGACCAAGGTTAATCTCACGAGCCTGGCACTGACGGTAGGTGTAACCCAGATAGACTTTCTCGCTTGCCATCGAGTCCAAATACTGAGCCTCGCGGTCAATCAAGAGCGAGTCTTTTAGTGCTTGTGCATACAGAGCATCACCATGCGATTTGGTGTTGATTAAATTTTGTGCTGTTGTGCTCTGAACATAGGCGTCTGCCGCTTTTGCTGCGTTCTTCTCTACCCTGCTTGTAACAAAAGTAAACGACAATTGGTACAAACATACCAAGACAAATGCCCATGTAAGAAATCTGATAAGTCCTTTATTCTGCATATCTTACGTATTAAAGTTTTATTTAGTTATTACACTTTTTGAATATGCAAAGATAACAAATTTTATCGACACAACAAGCATTTTTCCAAAAAAAGCCGTAATTTTGCAAAAAAATAAAACGGAAATGAGTCACGACATCCCAAACTCCGCTCCCAAAAGCCTACCCATCAGCCAATGGGCAGAAGAAGACCGCCCGCGCGAAAAGATGCTTTCTTTGGGCAAAAAAAGCCTCACCGACAGCGAGCTTATCGCCATCTTGCTCCGTACCGGAGTAATAGGCACCAGTGCCATCGACCTGGCAAAAAAACTACTTCAGGAATCAGGCAACAGCCTGACCAATCTTTCTCGAATGGAAATCAACGATTTAAAAAAAATCCACAAAGGATTGGGAATGGCTAAGTCAGTCACCGTGATCGCTGCTCTCGAACTGGGCAACCGAATGATGCGCGAAGCCAAAGAAACCAAAGAAGACATAGTCCGAAACAGCGAAGACCTCTTCCACGTCATCGGCCCCACAATCTGGGATCTGCCTAACGAAGAATTCTGGGCAGTATACCTGAATCAGCGCAACAAAGTTGTCCGAAAGCAACGTATTGGTTCCGGTGGACTTACACAGACAACCGTTGACCTCCGAATCATCTTCCGCGAGGCCCTGCAATACAATGCCGTCGCCGTTGCCGTCGCTCACAACCATCCTTCGGGCAACCTGCGTCCAAGCACAGCCGACAAGGAACTCACCCAACGCATATCCGAAGCAGGAAAAATACTACACATCAAACTTATCGAACACCTTATCGTCGGCATCAAACCCGAAGGCAAACCCGACTATTACAGCTTCAGTGAATCCGGTCTTTTGTAACCTCAACAGTCACCGAATGCAAATGTCCTCCCAGTGGTGGATTCAGCTTAGAGACACGCACTTGCACATTTTCAACAGCCTCAAACTCAGCCAACAAAGCACTGGCCACACGTTCACCCACATGTTCAAGCAAATGGGAAGGTTTTTCCACCTCCCGCTTCACCGTCCGATACACATCCAAATAGCTGACCGTATCGGCAATATTATCCGACTTCTGAGCACGTGAAGTATTCGTCTCAAAAGCAACATCCAACTCAAAATGAGTTCCTATAGCCTGTTCTTCTGCAAAACAACCATGGTAGGCATAGAACCTCATTCCATTAAGCGTTATCTTACTCATAGCCGTAATATTATAACATTCCCCCTCTTTCGCACATCCCGCTATACCGCTCTATTCCCTTTGCCCTAAGGAACTATCCATACAATTCCTTCGACAAAACACCAACATCCGCACTGAGTCAACCCATCGACTAACCTGTGCGGTTAAAGGGGGTATCCCCCGTCAAACAATTGCATCAAACTGTTTCAAGAAACGGAGGTCATTCTCAAAATAGAGTCTCAAGTCGCGCACCTGATATTTCAACATAGCCATTCTCTCCACACCCATACCAAGGGCGAAACCCGTATCTTCGTTAGGGTCTATACCGCATGCTTTCAACACATTGGGGTCAACCATACCACATCCCAGAATCTCCAGCCAGCCAGTACCTTTGCAAATGTTGCAGCCCTTTCCTCCACAAATGCCACACGAAATATCCATTTCAGCCGAAGGCTCAGTGAAAGGAAAGTACGACGGTCTGAGACGAATCTGAGTCTGTTCTCCGAACATCTCCTTAGCAAAATACAGCAGTGTCTGCTTCAAATCGGCAAATGACACGTTCTTGTCGACATACAAAGCCTCAACCTGATGGAAAATACAATGGGCACGGGCACTGATAGCCTCGTTGCGAAACACCCGGCCCGGAGCAATAATACGGATAGGAGGCTTATTATTCTCCATCACACGCACCTGCACCGATGAAGTATGGGTACGCAAAGCCACCTCCTGCCGTCCCTCTTCCTTCTCCACGAAGAAAGTGTCCTGCATATCGCGGGCGGGATGGTCATGCGGAAAATTAAGGGCAGAGAAAAGATGCCAATCATCCTCAATCTCAACAGATTCTGCAACAGTAAAACCAATACGTGAGAAAATGTCGATAATCTCATTCATCACCACCGAAAGCACATGACGGCTACCCATCTCCGAGAAATCTGTAGGCATTGTCAAGTCATTGGTGCTCTCCTGGGTCTGATGCTCTTCGACGAAAGCCTTAAACTCCTCAATCTTGTTGGTGGCAGCCGTCTTCAACATATTGAGAGCCTTGCCAAGGTCTTTCTTTTCCTCGTTAGGTACAGACTTAAACTGCTCAAAAAGCTCGTTTATTACACCTTTCTTTCCCAAATACTTCACACGGAACATCTCAATCCGTGCAGCTTTGTCTTGAATGTTTTCAATCTGTGTGGCCTGAATATCTTCAATATAGGCCTGAATTTTGTCGTTTAGTATGCTCATTTTTCAATAATAGTCATCTTCATTTTCACATCCTCAACAGGTCTGTCCATCGGACCGCACGCCACTGCGGCAATCCTATCCACCACCTCTATTCCTTCCACCACTTCGCCAAACACAGTATACTCTCCGTCAAGGAAAGGCGTACCGCCCAGCGTGGCATACACCTCTGCCTGTTCTTTGGTAAATGTATGGCCAAAGCGTTGCTCAACCATCTTCAATCTCTCAGCATCCCACTTGTTGCCCTGCACAATATAGAACTGACACGACGACGAACGTTTCTCCGGGTTCACCTGGTCTGCCTGTCGCGCAGCGGCCAAAGCCCCTTTCTTGTGGTAAAGGCTTGGTACAAACTCAGCTGGAATCGTATATCCCAGCTCCCCGTCGCCAAGCATCTGTCCTGGCTTCGCATTACGCGAATTCGGGTCGCCGCCCTGAATCATAAACTGATTGATAACTCGGTGAAAAAGGAGGTCATTATACGTGCCGTCTTTCACCAATTTTAAAAAATTATCACGGTGCAAAGGGGTTTCATTATATAGTTTTACCACCATGTCACCATAAGAAGTTTCAATTTTAACGTAATATATCTTCTCGCCATTTCCTTTCTGTTTATCAACAGTTTGTGCACTAACGCCCGTCAAGAAAGCAAGAAAAGCCACTAAAAAACAAATTTTTTTTGTCGTCATACCGTGTTTTTTTATTATCTTTGCAGATGCAAAAGTAGTCAAAAAAATTCATATAAGCACAAAATAAAATAAAAAATTATGAAGAAAAAAATTCTCCCCATTTTGGGCATTCTGTTAATCAGTACATTATCCGCCATCGCTTTTAGCTCATGCGAGAAGGATACATTCTGCTATCTCGAGGTCACAGTCTTAGATTCCAAGAACAACAACCTGCCTGCACCTGGTGCTTGGGTCAAAGTCCAATATGTCAAAAACAACGAATCCGACCCTGACAACAATGTCGTTGGAACCATCTCCGACACCGTCCAGTGCGACCAGAACGGTGTGGCAAAAACCAAATTCTCCGCTCCTGCCATCATGACCATTCAGGCCCGCATCGACGAACCTGATACCGTCAACCACAAATTCTACTATCGCCAAGGTGAACGCACCGTCCGTCTGAAAGAGGGTGAAGTAGTCACCAGCACCGTCAAAGTCACTGGCGACAAGACCCTCGGCCGTGCCGACTTCGGAGATATTTAATAAATCAATAAATCACACCGTCTTATGGCAACCAAATTCACTGACAAAGACCTGCGGCAAATGGCCAATCTCGGATTGACTGAGGAGGCCGTCCTACAGCAAATAAACAATTTCCGTCAAGGATTTCCCAAAACCGAATTGGTTGATGCCGCCACCGTCGAAAACGGAGGCATACTCCGTCTAAACGACGATGAAATCAACCGCTACGCCACCCACTACAACAAAGCTTCGCAAGGCAAAAAAATACTCAAATTCGTACCCGCATCAGGTGCCGCCACACGCATGTTCAAGGATCTCTACTCATTCACTGCCACCTACTTCGGCATTGACTATAAAATAGAAAAAGAGCATCCTTCCGTCAAAGAATTTCTCGAAAAAATCCGCACCTTCGCCTTCTTTGACGACCTCGTAGCCTGCATGGCCAAACACAAAGCCGACTTCGGCGACTACATGGATCGCGGCGACTTCTCTACCGTCATCAACTTCCTCCTCAAAGAACAATACATGGGTTACGGTAACCTGCCCAAAGGCCTGCTCAAATTCCATAAATACGGACACCTTCAGCGCACACCCCTCGAAGAGCACATCGTTGAAGGAGCCGAATATGCCCGCATGAGCGACGACACCGTCAACCTCCATTTCACCGTCTCGCCCGAACACCGTCCCCTCTTCCGCAAAAAGATTGCCGAAGTAAAACGGTACTATGAAGACGCTTTCCACGTCAAACTCAACATCTCCTTCTCCGAGCAGAAACACTACACCGACATCATCGCTGTCGACGAGCAAAACAACCCCGTCCGCGACGACAACGGCAACCTCGTGTTCCGTCCCGGCGGCCATGGCGCACTCATCGAAAACCTCAACGAGCAACGCGCCGACCTCATCTTTGTCAAAAACATTGACAATGTCGTGCCCGACTGGATGAAACACACCACCATCATCTACAAAAAAGTGCTTGCCGGACTGCTCCTCAAACTCCAGCAGCAATGCTTCGACTACCTCCACCAACTCGACCAAGGTGCCACCCCAAAGCAACTCAAGGCAATCGAACAATTCATCCAGGAAGAACTCCATCTTGAACTGCCCGAAGGCTACGCACAACTCGAACCGACCCAGAAAGCCCAACGCCTGCACAACCTCCTCAACCGTCCCATGCGCGTGTGCGGTATGGTACGCAACCAAGGAGAACCCGGAGGCGGTCCTTTCTTTACCCGCAACACCCATGGAATCAAAAGTCTGCAGATAGTCGAAACAGCCCAGATCAATCGTAACGACCCCAAACAAGAGAAAATCCTTGCCAGTTCAACGCACTTCAACCCTGTTGACCTTGTCTGCGCCACCAAGAACTATAAAGGACGCTACTTCGACCTCCGTCAATACATTGACCCAGCCACCGGATTCATCAGCAAAAAGAGCAAGGGTGCCACCGTCCTCAAATCACAGGAACTTCCTGGTCTCTGGAACGGTGCCATGGCCAACTGGATTACCCTCTTTGTCGAGGTACCGTTAGCCACATTTAATCCCGTCAAAACCGTCAACGACCTGCTCCGCAAAGAGCACCTCGAAGCATAATTCTCCTACCCAGGAGACTGCAAACCAACACGATGCCGGCCACCCGCAAGGGTCAACCGGCATCGTTGTTTTGTTGTCATACCCTCACAACCTAAATATCCCCACCTTCGCTCCTTCCCCCCTACCTCTACATCATTTCTCCCATATTTCTCCCATCCGGGATGGGAGAAATATGGGAGAAATATGGGAGAACTGGGGGTGAACGAGCGAACCGTGGGTTGCCTGCACGGTTGTTATCGGGTTACCGTTTTATGGTCAGTTTCTGCGAGGTGGCGCCTGCGGGGGTGCGGACAATGG
>DBXQ01000104.1 GCA_002309955.1 Bacteroidales bacterium UBA1208 | reverse complement strand
TTCTTGTGGCGGTACATGGCCTCGGCACTCTTGGTAATAGTTTCGCGGTAGGGGATGTTGGGAGCGGTGAAGTTGACGGCTAACTTGTACTGATTCTCGAAATACCATTTGACGGTGTTGAGGTGCAGTTCGCCTTGGCAGCCAAGGATGACCTGACGAAGTTCGCGGCTGTTCTCGAGTGTGAGGCTGCGGTCGTAGGTGACGAGATCCTTCAGTGCGGCACCAACCTTTTCGTCGTCGTTGCTGTTGGCGGCTTTGACGGCCACAGTGTAGATGGGGGTGGGGAAGACAATTTCCTCAACAGCGTCTTCACTGTTTTTCGGGGTGGTGAGGGTATGATTGATCTTGACATCTTTCAGTTTGATGGTGCAAATGATATCTCCGGCGCAGGCTTTCTCGACTTTTTGGCGGTCTTTGCCACTGCAGACGAGTACTTGGCTGACACGTTCCTTGCTCTGGTTGCAGGCATTGACAACATCCTGGCTCTCGGTCAATTCACCATCGAAAATACGGAGATAGGTGATTTCACCGAGGTTCTTGTCCTTGGCGCTCTTGAAAGCGAAAGCAACGGTGGGATTGGCATTGTCGCATTTGAGTTCTTTGCCGGCTTTGGTCTTCTTGCATTCAGCCACTTCGTTGGGGGCGGGAACATTTTGGCAGACAAATTCGAGCAGACGTTCGACACCCATATTTTCTTTGGCACTGGAGCAGAGAATGGGGAAGAGGTCGCGTTTGTCAATGGCAAGGCGAAGGGCTTTGCTGAGTTCCTCGGGGGTGAGGTCGCCGTTCTCGAAATATTTTTCCATCAATTCGTCGTCGGCAGCAGCAGCTTCTTCAACGAGAGCCATGCGCATCTCTTCAGCGCGGTCGGCGAATTCGGAGGGGATATCGCTGGCAGTCATCTTGCCGTCCTTGAAGGTGAGTAGTTTGTTGGCAACGATGTCGACAATCTGATTAAAGCCAAGGCCTTGGTTGACGGGGAACTGGAGGACAGTGCATTTGCCACCGAAGAAGTCTTTCAGTTGGTTGACGCTGTCGTCGAAGTTGGCTTTCTCAGCATCGAGGTGGTTGACGACGAATATCATGGGAGTGCCGAGTTTATTGGTGTAGCGGTAGGCCACTTCAGTGCCGACTTCGACACCGCTCTGGGCGTTGACCACGACAACGGCGGCTTCAACCACATTGAGAGCTGCAGCCAGTTCGCCTTGATAGTCGGCGAAACCGGGGACGTCAAGGATGTTGATTTTCTTGCCACCGAATTCGGTGTACATGAGGGTGGTCTCGACGCTGTATTTGCGGTCAATCTCAATTTCGCGATAGTCGCTGATGGTGTTCTTGTTGTCTACGCTGCCGCGACGGTTGATAAGACCGCCACAGAAAGCCATGGCTTCAGCCATAGTGGTTTTGCCCGATTTGGCACCGCCAACGAGGGCGATGTTGCGGATGTCGGATGTCTGATATACTTTCATGTTGTTATAATAATTTTGTTATTGATCTTCTATATTGCTGTGATTGTAAATATCTGTATACAAATATTATATGGAACAATAGTGTCCCTTTGCGCCAAAAATACTGAAAAGCAAAGATACAAAGAAATTTCTAATTAATAAATAAAAAGAATGAGAAATACTGAAATATCAAAAAAAATGTAGTATTTTTGCAAATTATTTCAAGTCTCAAATCTGGGATAGAGGTATCTGATTGTTCAGAAATATGGGTGTAATAGCTAAGCAGAGCATTAAAGGGGCTTTGGCCAATTATTTGGGTGTCCTGATAGGAGCCGTGACCACCTTCTTTGTGGTAACCGATTTGCTGACACAGGAGGAGATTGGCCTTACCCGTGTGATGGTGGATGCTGCTATGCTTTTTTCTGGTTTGGCTCAGTTGGGTACGAATGCCTCAATACTTCGGTTCTATCCACGATTCCATACGCCCAATTGTCCCGAGCTGCGCGACCATGGGTTCTTTGGCTGGACGTTGTTGTTGCCATTACTGGGATTCACAGTCTTGGCGGTATTGTTCTTTGTTTTCAAGGATAATATTGTGGCATATTATTCTGAGGAAGCTCCCCTGTTGGTTGATTTCGCCTACCTGTTGTTGCCTTTGACGTTCTTCGTTCTGTATATGACTGTGTTCGAGACGAACGCAAGTGTGTTGCTACATATCGCCTTGCCAAAATTTGTGCGCGAAGTGCTGATCAGAGTTTTGAATCTGGTCGCATATCTACTCTATGGATTCAAGGTGATAGATCTCGACCTGTTCGTAATCTTGTTTTGCTCGTCGTATGCGGTGGCAATGATTGTCAATTTCGTCTATTTGTTGTCGCTCGGACGGGTTTCGTTCAAACCGGATTGGCATTTTATAGACAAGACTCTCTTTCGCGAAATAGGGGTGTACACACTATTCATGACCGCCACAGTGTTGGCGGGCAACATCAAGTTGTTTAACTCTATCTTCATCGCCAAGGAGAGTTTGGCGGCAGCAGGCATATACACGATAGCTTGTTATATTGCCAATGTAGTAGAGATTCCCTATCGTTCGTTGGGTGCCATCTCAAGCCCCGTTATCTCACAGGCTGTGGCAGTGGGCAATATGGACGAGGTGAATCGGTTGGGGCAGCAAGTGTCGCTCCATCAGTTGTTGGTGGCTTGCATGCTGCTCTTTTTCATCTGGATAAACCTCACACCGTTGTTCGCTCTCATCCCCAACGGTAAAGATTATGTGTCAGGTATGGGTGTGGTGCTCTTTTTGGGCATGGCCAACATTCTGAATTCCACCCTCAGCATTGCTACCAATATCCTCAATTTTTCGAAACATTTTGCCTATTCATTTCTTTTCATATCCCTCCTTACGGCTGCGGCAATTGTGTTAAACCTATGGTTTATTCCTCTGTTGGGAGTGACAGGCTCTGCCTGTGCCACGCTTGTGGCATATTTAGTCTATTTTATCCCCCTGCTATTTTTGCTATGGGTAAAACTCAAGGTGACATTGTTCTGTCGCAAGCAGTTGAGTGTGGTTCTGCTGACCCTTGCATTGTTTGCCCTCAACGCTCTGTGGGAATGGTTGCTGTCGCCCTTGATTCTGCGCATCGGTGACGGCATAGCGGTGGTGATATTTCAGGCCTTGATTCGTACGGCAATCTTTGCCGTTTTGGCACTTGTCGCTGTTCACAAACTCAATGTTTCGCCTCAGGTTAACATTATCATTGAAAAAATCCCGGGCTTCAAGCACACGAAATAATAAAAGAGACTCGCACTCGAGTCTCTTTTATTTTGGAGGTCGCTTCCGGATTTGAACCGGAGTAGCAGGTTTTGCAGACCTGTGCCTAGCCCCTCGGCCAAACGACCTTATTTCCCTTTAAAAGCGATTGCAAAAGTACGAAGTTTTTCCCAATTGACAAAATATTTTTTCATTTTTTGTCTTGACTATCTGTATTTGTGGCTATTAATTATTCAGGCATTGATTAGGAACATGCGTTTTTTATTATCTTGGAAGACGTTTTTCTACATTTTGGATGGGAAAAGTATGTTCACCTTTTCAAGAATTTTATCTCTTTGGTATCGATAAGTCCGTATTGTAGGGCTTTGGCAATCCGGGCTCCAGACTTGTTTACGATGTCCAGTTTCTTTGACAGGTCTTTCTGGTGTTCTTGGATGTTCTTGTCGGTTTCTTGGAGCGATGTGGCGATCTCCGATGCGGTACATCCAGCCGCTTCGAGAAGCAGTAGTTTTCGTTCGGTATCGCTGATGACAATATCGTTGCGGTGTTCGGAGGCATTCTTTAAATAAAGTTCGGCAGCCTCTTTCAGAGTCAGCATCACAGGGTAGTTGAAATAGTACTTTTCCCCTCGTTCGAGTGATTCTATGGCTCTTAACACGTTCTCCACAGAGAATCCCCCTGCAGCGTTCTTGCTGACAAAAGCGCAGGCACCATGTTCTAACGACTCGAATACCACACGGGCTATCTCAACCATGCGTTCATGGCGGTTGCCTTCGTTAGGCAAGGGGTTGTCAAAGCGGCCGGAAAGAATGGCTATCTTTATATTGGGATATTTGCGGTGAACACGGTCTGCCAGGAATATGCCGCCGGTGGGTTCTCCCTGAAACTCCATGTCGAGTAACAGGTAATCGGGCATTTCGTGGGCTGTGGGACTGTCGAGTGCCGCCATCAACTGCGACCCGTTGGCAAAAGTGTCCAGCACCGTCACTTTGCGATATTCTATTTCCCCGTCGTCGTTCATGCCGCAGGCTATTGTTGCAGATTGGTTGTTCAGTTCATTTTTGAGAGCCTTGCGTATGATAGGCTCGTCGTCGACAATGATGATTTTGATGGGCTCCATATGTGAGTATATCAGTTTGTATTGTTGCTTTTACGCCACGGGTAGGGTGTCTATCCCTCGTTGCCGCTTCCTGCCAGCAAACAATGGAAGGTGCTACCTTTCCCAAGTTCGCTTTCGGCCCAGATACGACATCCCCTGAGCGTGTTGTCGTCGTGTCGTTTAATAATATATTTACATAATATCAACCCGAAACCTGTACCATGGGGGGCATCGGGGTCGCTGCTTGTCTGCACCTTCTTGTCGGCTCGGAACAGGTTCTCGAGAGTCTCGCTGTCCATGCCTGTACCTGTATCGTTAACTTTGATATGGACAAAACGGTTGTCGGTTTGCGATACTTCGGCGAGAACAGTCACATTGCCCCGTTGGGTGTGTTGGAGAGCGTTGTTAACCAAATTGCGAATCAGAATTTCGGTAAGTTGTTGGTCACCCTGGATATTGAGTGTGGTAGGGTAGAAGATGAGTTCGACATCAGGGTGTAGCCTTACACATGAGGCGGACACACTATCGAACACTTCGCCCAATGGGAATACGGAGGCTTGGAACTGAAGTCCACTGGGGATGGAGAGGTTGGTCCAGTTCTTGATGTTGGCAAATGTGCGCAACAGTTGGTTCAACACCTCCTGTCTCATTTCGGGACTCAGGTTTTTGCCGGTGAGGTAGGAAAGGAACGGATTGATGTCGTGTCGCATTACCGAAAGACATGTCTCAACGTTTGCAATGCGTTCAATGTCCTGTTGTTTGGCCAGCTGCAATGCTCTCTTTTCTCGACGCAGCACCTTTGAACGATGTCGCAACAGTACAACCAGCACACTTAATAATATTAGGAATACAGCCCCTACTACAATGGTTTGAATATAGTACTGGTTGCGAGTCTCAGACCGGAAGAGGCGATCCTGCAGCATAAGGTCGGCACTCTCGTTGTGGTTTATCAAGTCCAGCAGTTCCATCTCGCGGGCATGCCAACGGGCATTGTCGTCGGCAGAGGTGGAGTAGCCCATCCGTATCAACCCATCATAGAGCATTGACTCGAATTTGGGTGCCATTCCATCGTGCCAAGTGGTGTCCTCCAATGCCATTGAGTAATAGTTGTATGCTTGGTCGTAGGCTCCCACTTGCAGGCAGAACTCAGCTGCTGCCACCACGGCACCCAAGTGCTGATAGGGGTCAGCAGTTTGAAAAAACAGCTCGGTCGACACGTCGAACATGTTCAACCCGTAGTCGGGTGCAGCCAGCGACGTGTCGGTTGCATATATCCGTTGAGTATGATGCATCAGCTGTGCCAGTTTTTTCCGGCATCTGGCGTTCTGCGTATAGGTCTCGCGTTGTATGTTTGTGTCAGCGGCAATAAACGCCTGGAGTTGGAACACATTGGCCAGATGGTAGATGCATCCTTGTTCAGGAATGGCCAGCATCTTGGCGTTGGCATCAAGATAGTCGTAGGCTTTACCCAGCAGGGAAGGGTCGCTTTGTGAGGTTGCTGCAAGACGGTAGTAACTGTGAGCCAAAGCATAGTTTAGCGACATGTCTTCGGCATAATCGCACATCAGTCCTTGGCGGGCAGTCTCCACTTCGGAAAGTAGCTGTCGCATGGCCGCTTTGGTATCTTCAGAAAGGGTGGTACCCGAGGACGATGCCAAAGCACTGTTTCGATAGTGGTAGTTCAGTGTCAACGAGGTGATAAAATACTCCATTTGTGCAAAGGAATACAAATAATTGTCGGGTTGGCGTTTCAACACTTTCGACTGGTTAATGTCGTAAAGCAATTGGTACGAGTCTGCAATGCGGCAACTGCGTTGCAGTAGGCGCACCTGTATTAACTGTGCTATGACGCGCTCCACCTCGGCATTGCGCCTTAAGGTTCTAAGCCGGTTAACAGTGGGCTGTTCGGCCACCCATACTACGCTGTCAGTATAAGCCGCTGCCGAATCATGTTCAGCCAGCATATAGTAGCCGAAGGCGAGATTGTTGTATGCCCTCATCAGTCCGTCGTGATAGTTTGGCAACGAATCGCGCAGCAAATCCACAGCCCGGTAGGCGCAATTAATAGAAAGGTGGGGGTCTTCAAAACGGTTCATGAATGCCCCCTTGTTCAAGCGATCGATGCGGGCACGCAGACGCAAATCCACCTGCCCGTCAGAGTGTTCTTTACCACACCCTGCAGCCAGGACAGCCCATATCGTCAGCCAGCTAATCCAACAAAAAAATCCTTTCATAACAAATTGCAAAAATACAAAAAAAACTCTATTTATAAAGATTGTGAGAGACCGATTGTCAAACGACAAGCGCCAACCTTTCCGAACGGTAGCATACAAGTGTTTAATCCATATATTTCTATATGTTGTTTAACGGTTTTAGAAAAAACCGAACTTGGTTCTTCCATAGCTCGTTGTTCCTCATTTATTCCTCCAGTGAGGGAGAAATGAGGTGGAACAAGCGAGAAAGGAGCGAGGCTCAACCCTGATTGGAACTGAAGTCGAATGACCAATTATTATTCGATGGATGTCGATGCCCCTGTTTTGGCAGTTGTCAAAAAAAGATTGCAAAAAAGGTGTTTTTTCTTAACAAATTAAAAAAATGTGTTATATTTGCATGAACAATAATAAAATGCTATCATGGAAGAAAATGAAATTATGCTGTTGAAAAATAGCAAGATGTATGTTACCCGCGTTGGCAACCGAATGAATGTTTTTTCATTCCTTGCAGTCATTGGTATGCTGTTTTTAGCAATTGGAGGCATTGTGATGCTTTATGTAAGCAGTGTGCTTGATGCGAACACTCCTTATTATATTGATAACATCTTAGGGATGTTGGGTCTCGCTTTTATTTTAATGGCTGGTGCCCTGGTGCCTATTGTGGTGTATATGCGTCGTGCTTTGCGTATGGCCAATCAGGTGAAATCCACACAGGAGATTTACCCCATTGTGGAGTTTCTCCGTGAGTCACATAAAATGTGGAAATACGCTACAAGTATTTTCACTGTCATCATTATTCTTGCAGTTGTGGCAGCGATAGTGGCGGCCATTTATCTGCTCCCTATGCTCAAGAATATTTAATCTGGGCTTTTGTTTAGGCAATAGCGATGAGATACGAAGTCGATTTCCTGGTCATCGGGTCGGGTATTGCGGGCTTGAGTTATGCACTCAAGGTGGCAAGTTTTGGCAAGGTGTGTGTGCTTTGCAAAGGTGAAGCTGCCGAAGGCTCTACGCGTTATGCCCAAGGAGGCATAGCCGCGGTGATGTACGACAGCGATAGTTTTGACAAACATATACAGGACACCCTTGTGGCTGGGGACGGTATCTGCGACCGCGAGGTGGTAGAAATGACCATCCGCGAGGCTCCCGACCGTATTCGCGAGTTGGTGCAATATGGTGTCAATTTTGACAAGAGCCGTGGCGGTGACCGTTTCGACCTGCATCGCGAAGGTGGCCATTCGGAGTTCCGTATATTGCACCACAAAGACAACACAGGTGCCGAGATTGAACGCGGTTTGCTCGAAGCGGTGCACAACCACCCCAACATTGAGCTGAAAGAGCATCAGTTCGCTATCGACATCATCACCCAGCACCATTTGGGACAGCGGGTGACCAAGCATACGCCCGATATAGAATGCTATGGTGTTTATGCCCTTGATTGCCAAACAAACCAGATTGACACCTATTTGGCAAAAGTCACCCTGTTGGCCACGGGCGGCATGGGCAATGTGTATACTACCACGACAACACCTATTGTTTCGACAGGAGATGGTGTAGCGATGGTTCATCGTGCTCGGGGTGTGTTGAGCGATCTGGAATTCATGCAGTTCCATCCTACATCGCTTTACAACCCTGCCGAAAAGCCTGCCTTTTTGATTACCGAGGCGATGCGTGGGGCAGGAGCCATTCTGAAGGATTTCAAGGGCAACGAGTTTATGCATAAGTATGACAAGCGTCTCTCACTTGCCCCGCGTGACATTGTAGCACGCGCTATCGATAATGAAATGAAGATTGCGGGTGTGGAACATCTGTATCTTGATGCCCGCAGCATAGACAAGAACGAGCTTATAAGGGGGTTCCCCACTATCTATGCCAAATGTCTGGAGTTGGGTATTAATATCACGAAGGATATGATTCCCATACGCCCGGCAGCCCACTATCAATGCGGGGGCATTAAGGTGGATAAGAACGGTGAGTCGTCAATTCATCACCTCTATGCCGCTGGAGAGTGTTCGTGTACTGGTTTGCATGGAGGCAACCGTCTGGCCAGCAACTCGCTGCTTGAGGCCGTTGTGTATGCCCACAATGCCGCCATGAGTGCTATTGAGCGTGTGAAGACACGTAGCATTTGTCACGAGGTGCCCGATTGGAACGCGGAAGGCATGGTGCTCAATGAGGAAATGGTTCTCATTACTCAAACTAAACGTGAGTTGCAGGAGTTGATGTGGAATTATGTGGGTATTGTTCGCAGCGATTTGCGGCTGCAACGTGCTTTCGATCGTCTCAATCTCATATTCCGCGAGACCGAAGATTTGTACAACCGTTCCGTGTTGACCGAGGAATTGAGCGAATTGCGTAATTTGATTGCCTGTGCTTATCTTATTATCAAGATGGCTCGTGCAAGGCGCGAGAATGTGGGTCTGCATTATTCGATTGACCTACTTGACGGGTCGGAGAAAATACGCGGATGAAGGTGACCACTTGCCCCGTTTGAGTTGTTAAGAATATGTGCAACGTATTAATCCTCTTTTTGTGAAACAATATAATTTTGATGAAGTCATTCCCCGAAAAGGTACTGATTGTGTGAAGCATGATGGTTTGCAACATTACTTCGGGAGAGAAGACCTTACGCCTATGTGGGTGGCGGATATGGATTTCCGTACCCCGGACTTTATAATGGGTGCATTGCGGCATCGTTGTGAACATGAAGTGTTAGGCTATGTTTTCCCACCCGACAGCTATTGGCAGACGGTGAGTAAATGGCTGAAAAATCATTATCGTATCAGTGCTAAACGCGAAGAGTTGCACTTCATCCCAGGCATAGTTTCGGGTATTTCTTTTGTGTTGCAGGCGCTTACTGAACCAGGTGACGGGGTGTTGGTTACCACACCAGTTTATCCGCCTTTCCTCAATTTGCCTCAAGGGGGACATCGCCAGTTGGTGTGCAGTCCGTTGAAGATTGTGGACGGCCGATTTGCTATCGACTTCGAAGATTTAGAGTGGCGTGCGAGACAGTGCCGGTGGATGATTCTCAGCAATCCGCACAATCCGGGAGGTACGGTCTGGGGCGAAGAGGTTTTGAAACGTTTGGCCGACATTTGTTACAGAAACAATGTTAATGTGATATCGGATGAGATTCATGCCGATATGGCACTTTTTGGTCATAAGCATGTGAGTTTCAGTACGGTGAGTTCTCATGCAAAGGACATTTCAATCACATTTATTGCTCCCAGCAAGACGTTCAATATGGCAGGACTTGGAAGCTCGGTTTGCTATTGTCCCAATGATGCATTGCGCAACAGGTTTTTCGGTTATTTAGATGGATATGAAGTGGCGGGAGGTAATATCTTTGCCTATGTGGGAGCGGAGGCGGCCTTTAGTAAGGGCGAGGAGTGGCTGAAACAGATGTTGCACTATCTTGAGGGGAATGTGGCTTTCCTCCATGACTATTTGGTCGATAATCTGCCCATGGTGAAAGCAATTCTCCCAGAGGCGTCTTATCTTGCTTGGCTTGATTTCAACGACACAGGTTTGTCGCATGAGGAGTTGAGGGATCGGTTTATCAATATCGCCCGTGTGGCAATGAACGATGGAACCACCTTCGGAGGGAATAGTTTCCATTGTTGTTTCAGAATCAATCTGGGGTGTCCACGTCAAGTTTTGAAGGAGTGTCTTGACAGAATCAGTAGCGTTTTAAAGTAAGATTCAGTGTTTTATCTTTACAATGCTTGTCAGTTTACCACTCTGAGAAGAGGGTGGTAAAGGACTTTTTTGCAACAGAAAGTAACGACTATCAGTTTCTGGCATAAACATGACTGCAAATCAGATGTTTGTAAAAAATATTAAGAAATAAAGTGTTAAAAACTTGTGTAAGTGAAATATTTTATCTAATTTTGCGTGTTCAAAAGTGGGCTGTATGCCAATGCTGGAGAATATGTTTATAGTATTGTAATTCATATAAATACATTAATAAAACACATAAAAAACACAACTATGTCATTACTCATTTTATTACAAGTAGCTGCCCAAATGGCCTGGGGTTATTTCGGAGCAGCCGTTGGAGCCGGTTTGGCAACTATCGGTGCTGGTCTCGGCATTGGTAAAATTGGTCAAGGTGCAATGGAAGGTATGGCTCGTCAGCCCGAAGCTGGTGGCGACATCCGTTCTACCATGATTATCGCGGCCGCTCTGGTTGAAGGTGTTGCCTTCTTCGCAGTGGTTGTCTGCTTGCTGGTTGTCCTCAAGTAGTCCTCCGACGCAGCAGGAAGAGATGTTGGCGCGATTGGCGCCAACATCCCTTTCCCTCTAACTTTATTCAACACGAAACAAATAATTGTTATATATGAACAATCCGTTAATCAATCCTGGTTTAGGCACTTTCTTTTGGATGCTCGTCTCTTTCGGCGTGCTGGTTTTCATTCTTGGCAAGTGGGGCTGGCCCATGCTGCTCAAGGCGCTGAAGAAGCGTGAGCAGGCCATTGCCGACTCGCTCAACGCCGCACAGAAGGCACGCGAGGAAATGGCACAGCTGGTGGCTCATAACGAGGAGTTGTTGAGACAGGCAAAGGTGGAGCGCGACGAAATGCTGCGTAATGCACGCCTGACGAGCGAGAAAATCGTCGAGGATGCACGTACCAAGGCAACCGAGGAAGCCGACCGCATCGTAGAAAATGCCCGCGAGAGCATCAACTACGAGAAACTGAAAGCCATGCACGACCTAAAGAACCAGATAGCCACCCTTTCCATCGACATCGCCGAGAAACTGATGATGGCCGAGCTCTCCGACAAAGAGAAAGCCAACGCCATTATCCTGCGCGAGCTGGAAGAGGCGCATCTGAATTAAGAATTCAGAATTAAGAAATCAAATTAATAATTCAGAATTAAGAGTTTAGAAAGTGCAAGACTATAGAATCAATATCAATTACGCGAAGGCACTCTTTATGTTGGCTGCGGAGCTCAACGAGCAGGACACCGTCGCTGTCGACATGCGGCTGGTCAACGCTGTCTGCGCCGACAACCGCGAGCTGAACGCCGTCTTCCGTAATCCTGAAATCAAGATGTCCAAAAAGGCCGCCATCGTCGATGCCCTTTTTGGCGAACATGTAGGCAAAACCTCCTTGGCATTTCTCCACTTTGTAGTGCGCAAGCACCGCACGGTCAACCTGCGCGGCATCTCTGCCTCCTATCTGGACCTCTACAGGGAGAGCCACGGCATCGTGCTTTCAAAGTTCACCACTGCCGAGCCTGTCGACCAGGACATTCTCGACCTCGTGAGCAAAACCATTGCCGCACACACCGACAAGAAGGTGGAGCTCCAGACTGTGACCGACCCAAAAATCATCGGCGGATTCGCTTTGGAGTTCGAAAACAACATCTACGATGCCCGGCTCAGCACTTACTTAGTCAAGCTGCGCCAGCAGTTCGAGAAGAACATCTACGAGAGCAAACTTTAGAAATAAACTAATACATTGACATATATGTCAGAAATTAAACCTGCCGAAGTATCGGCGATTCTGAAAAAACAATTGGCCGATGTCAATCTCGATGTGGCGTTGGAAGAGGTGGGAACTGTCCTTACCGTAGGTGACGGCATTGCCCGCATCTATGGCCTCAACAATGCACAGGCTGGCGAGTTGGTCGAATTCTCATCGGGAGAGCAAGGTATCGTTCAGAACCTTGAGGAAGACAATGTCGGTGTGGTGATGTTGGCCGAGGCCAGCACCATCAATGAAGGCGACACGGTCAAGCGAACCAAACGTATTGCATCAATCCGTGTGGGTGAAGGCCTTGTGGGTCGTGTAATCAACACTATCGGTGAGCCTATTGATGGCAAGGGCGCGATTGAAGGCGAACTTTTTGAAATGCCCATAGAACGCAAAGCTCCTGGCGTTATTTTCCGTCAGCCTGTTGAACAACCTCTCCAGACGGGTATCAAGGCAATCGACTCCATGATTCCGATCGGACGTGGTCAGCGTGAGCTTATCATTGGTGACCGTCAGACTGGCAAAACGGCTATTGCTATCGACACAATTATCAATCAGAAGAGTTTCTTCGATGCCGGCGACCCCGTTTATTGTATCTATGTGGCTTGTGGACAGAAAGGTTCGACTGTCGCCAATATGGTTAAGAATCTCGAGGAGAAGGGTGCTATGGATTATACTATTGTTGTAGCCGCCACAGCATCCGATCCTGCTGCCATGCAGTTCTATGCCCCCTTTGCAGGAGCTGCCATCGGTGAATATTTCCGCGATACAGGTCGCAATGCATTGGTCATTTATGACGACCTTAGTAAACAGGCTGTAGCTTATCGTGAAGTTTCATTGTTGCTCCGACGCCCGCCGGGACGTGAAGCTTATCCTGGCGATGTGTTCTATCTCCATAGTCGTTTATTGGAGCGTGCCGCACGCATTATCCAAAGCGACGAGATAGCCCGTCAGATGAACGACCTTCCTTCCTGCATCAAGGACAAGGTGAAGGGTGGCGGTTCTCTCACCGCACTGCCTATCATCGAAACCCAGGCCGGTGACGTTTCAGCCTATATCCCCACCAATGTTATTTCAATCACCGATGGCCAGATTTTCCTTGAGACCAATCTTTTCAATTCAGGCATTCGTCCGGCCATCAATGTTGGTATCTCTGTATCGCGCGTAGGTGGTAAAGCTCAGATTAAGTCAATGAAGAAGATTGCCGGTACTCTGAAACTCGACCAAGCTCAGTACCGCGAACTGGAGGCTTTCTCCAAATTCGGTTCCGACCTTGATGCAGCCACCAAGGCAGTGCTTGATAAGGGTGCCCGTAACGTCGAAATCCTCAAGCAACCGCAATACAGCCCCATGCCTGTCGAAGATCAGGTGGCCATTATTTATTGCGGCACAAAGGGCTTGCTCCAGAAAGTGCCTACTGACAAAGTACGCAATTTCGAAAGCGAATATCTCTTCTTCCTCCATCAGAACCACGCGGCGATTCTTGAGAATCTTCGCAAAGGCAAACTTGTCGATGAAGACCTTGACACCCTCAAGAGTGTCGCCCTCGATTTGGCTGAGAAATATGCAAAATAGTAGAGTATGGCAAACTTAAAAGAAGTCAGAACCCGTATAGCATCGGTCAGTTCCACGCAGCAAATCACTTCGGCTATGAAGATGGTTTCGGCGGCCAAGTTCCGTCGTGCGCAGAACGCCATTGTCGGCATGCGCCCCTATGCCAACCAGTTGGTAGAGATTGCTGCCGGTATTGATACGGGCGATGGCATACAAACTCCCTACCACGAGGTTCGTCGTCTCGAAAACGTGCTGCTGGTGGTAGTGACATCCAACAAGGGTCTTTGTGGTGCATTCAACAGCAATGTCATCAAACAGGCCCAGACCCGGATTGATTATTACCACTCAATTGCCACGGCCGAGCAACCCGCACGACTTGCAATGATCACAATAGGAAAGCGTTGCAGCGAATATTTCGGCAAGAGGTTCGACAATGTAGTGGGTTCATACGACGACATCCTCGACAATGCCCAGTTCGATGTCGTGGCCAATTTGGCTGATGATGTCATGCAGCAGTTCCAAGACAAAAAATATGACCGTGTTGAATTGGTCTACAACCAGTTCAAGAATTCGCTTGTGCAGATTCTCAGCACCGAGCAGTTCCTCCCCATCATTCCGTCCAAAGATGAGAAAGGTGTCCGTTCAGGTATGGCCAACGACTATATCTATGAGCCTTCAAAGGAAGAGATTCTGCGCGAGATGATTCCGCTTACCCTACGGTCGCATTTCTATCGTGTCATTCTCGACTCGCTGGCTTCCGAGCATGGAGCCCGTATGAATGCCATGCAGAAAGCTACAGACAATGCCACCGAACTGCTCAAGGAGTTGCGTCTTAGCTACAACAAAGCCCGTCAAGCCGCCATCACCAACGAGATTATCGAAATTGTTAGCGGTTCTGAGGCATTGAAAGGGTAATTGAAATGTACACTCCGTGTTACCTCTAACAGCGCATAGGGACTTTTGGTCCCTGTGCGCTGTATTTTTTTTGCAACAATAATATCATTCATATGGAAAAGAAACAAAACTACACTATCCCTATCATCGTGATGTTTCTGCTGTTTTTCATGATAGCGTTCGTCACCAATTTCGCAGGCTCCATGGGAGTTATTGTGAAAAATCAGTTTGGCACCAGTAATGCTGTAGCCCAGCTTGGCACTTTGGCCAATTTCATTGCCTATGCGTGTATGGGTATTCCTGCCGGTATCATTTTGAGGCGCAAGGGCTATAAATTCACCTCTCTGTTGGCCGTCACCGTTGGCTTCATCGGAGTGGGCATCCAGTTCCTTTCCGGCTATGCCGAAAGTTTTGCTGTCTATGTAGCTGGAGCGCTCGTGGCCGGATTCTCAATGTGTTTGCTTAATATTGTGGTCAACCCCATGCTCAATACGCTTGGTGGCGGTGGCAATCGTGGCAACCAGCTCATTCAATGGGGAGGTACTATAAACTCTACTGGTGGTACAATTGCCCCCATCCTCTTGGGCTACCTTATCGGTGGGGCTGCAAGTCAGGCCTCAGTTAGCGATGCTGCCCCTGCAATGATTATTGCCATGTCCATCTTCGCCGTTGCTTTTGTGGTCATTGTCCTGACCAAAATCCCCGAACCTCATCTCGAGACCAAAGAGATGCGTGCAGCCAAGCAAAAAGACTCCCATTCTCCTCTTAGTTTCCGTCATTTCGTTCTGGGAGCCATTGCCATCTTCTTTTATGTGGGAGTTGAGGTGGGTATCCCCAACACGGCCAACCTCTATATGACAACAGGCGCAGAAGGTGGAGGATTGGGATTGGGTGCTGACCTCGCTGGTTGGTTCATAGGTGCCTACTGGTTCTTGATGCTCTGTGGCCGTTTTATTGGCGGTTTGTTGGGAAGCAAGGTCTCGTCGAAAGCCATGCTATCCACCACAGCCACCATCGCCATCCTCTTCCTGCTCTGTCTTATCTTTGTCCCGGTCACTACTACCATCCATCTCCATGGCTCCGATGTGCCTCTCAAGATTGCCTTTGCCACGCTCTGTGGCCTCTGCACTTCTGTAATGTGGGGTGCCATCTTCAACCTCTCAGCCGAAGGTCTTGGCAAATATACACCCATGGCCAGTGGCATCTTCATGGCTTTGGTCTGTGGCGGTGGCATTTTGCCTTTCATCCAGAATTATGTTGCTGACAGTGTAGGCTACGTGAGCAGCTATTGGATTGTCATAGCCGGTTTCGCCTACATCCTCTTCTATGCCCTTTGGGGCAGCAAGAATGTCAACAAAGACATTCCCACCGAGTAATCCTCTCTGGCTTCATGCCAGACAAATAAATAACTATAGCCTCTGGCCCTTGTCGGAACCATCCCTGTACAGTGCCGGAGGCTTGTTTTCATTATATTTCTTCCGCTCTTCGTGATTCCTGCGATGAAACTCTTCTCGCTCTGCCCACTCCTCATCGCTTATCGCCAAAGCTTTTGCTATAATCTCCTTGCTCGACATATGCGGATGATGTTTCCGGTAATGCAGTTCATGGTGTTTCACCGATATCGGGTACTTATTCCTCAGCTTCATGTATTTATCGTTGCTCTCGTATCCCTGGTTCATCTTCTTTTTGCGGATTTCCTTACGCCAGGTTTTCCACATTCCGTTGTAATCCGTCCATACCCATAGCCCCACAACCGTTCCGATACCCCACACAACACCCGCCACGGCAATAATAACACGAATGGCCAGAGTCTGGTACATGTGCTGGACAATCCATAACGGCAAAAAGCCCAACAAACCTATCACAATGAAAGCCAGTGTAAGCAAAGCAATCTTCACTGGAGTGCGTTTAAAGAAAGAGGTACTTTTCATAAAGATATAAATTTTCGTCGTATAACGTTTTTTTTCCACCTCTATTGTGTATGACGTAAAATGGCAATTGTTTTTTTTCTCCCATTGCTCTTCTTCCCGTCATGGGACTCTTCGAACGGGCTATTTTTCTTAAACCCCAACCGGTCGTTATAAAACATATAGTGATTGGAATGACGATTCTAACACCCCGTAAGCAATAGCCTGTATATTCCAATACAATTTTATCCAAAACCCAATATGTCAAACAACTCTTTGAAACAGACCTCCCTAATGCACTACTCCTTACCATTGTTCCGTCTGCAAAGATAAACAATATTGCTTCTAATAAAACGTCTCCGTATCCGTAACACACACAAGTTTCTTCATCTATCCTGAAGAGACCCATAACGTCCTTTTTTATCCACATACACCATCCCATTTGTGGTTTGTGTCAACGTGAATCTTGATTCCAATGACCGATTTGGGTTAAATTTAGCGACATTTTTCTCCACAACTCTTTGTATGTCAGAAAAAATGTGTATCTTTGTCGTTCACTCTCGGGCTCCTGTATTCCTGTCAATGCAGTCAACCCCAGAGCGTTAATCTAAGTTTCACCCGGTCGGCAGGGACCATAAAAAAACAAAAAAACGCACACATGGATTATAAAAATGTGCAGCCGATAGCAGATTTTGACTGGAGTGCTATCGATAAAAAAGAAGAAGTCAACAATGAACAGGTCAAACAAATGACCGAACAGTACGAGCAGACCTTCAAATCATTCACCGAACAAGAAGTTATCGAAGGCACTATCGTCAGCATCAGCGACCGTGAGGCCGTTGTCAACATCGGATTCAAGAGCGACGGTGTCATCCCTGCTTCCGAACTCCGCTACAACCCCGATTTCAAAGTGGGCGACAAAATTGAAGTTTATGTCGAGAGCCAGGAAGACTCCAACGGTCAGCTGCTCCTCTCCCACAAGAAAGCCCGCATCCTCAAGAGCTGGGAGCGTGTCAACCAGGCTTACGAGAATCAGGAAATCATCACTGGCTACGTCAAGAGCCGTACCAAAGGCGGTCTCATTGTCACCGTTTTCGACAATATCGAGGCCTTCCTTCCCGGTTCGCAGATCGATGTCAAACCCATCCGCGACTATGATGTATTTGTCGACAAGACCATGGAGTTCAAAGTCGTCAAAATCAATCACGAATACAAGAATGTGGTAGTCTCCCACAAGGCTCTTATCGAGGATGAAATCGAAGCCCAGAAAGCTGAAATCATCAGCCACCTCGAAAAAGGCCAGGTACTCGAAGGCACCGTCAAGAACATCACCCCCTATGGTGTATTCATCGACCTTGGTGGTGTCGACGGTCTTATCCACATCACCGACCTCAGCTGGGGCCGTGTTTCCGATCCTAAGGATATCGTCGAGCTCGACCAGAAAATCAACGTCGTTATCCTCGACTTCGACGAGGCTAAGCATCGCATCGCCCTCGGTCTCAAACAGCTCACTCCTCACCCCTGGGATGCTCTCGATCCCAACCTCAAGGAGGGTGACCACGTCCACGGTAAAGTCGTTGTCATTGCCGACTACGGTGCTTTCGTCGAGGTCGTCCCCGGTGTCGAAGGTCTTATCCACGTCAGCGAGATGAGCTGGAGCCAGCATCTCCGTAGCGCTCAGGACTTCCTCAAGGTGGGTCAAGAGGTCGAAGCCGTTGTCCTCACCCTCGACCGCGAGCAGCGCAAAATGAGCCTTGGCCTCAAGCAGCTCATGCCCGATCCTTG
>DBXQ01000027.1:35858-40786 GCA_002309955.1 Bacteroidales bacterium UBA1208 | reverse complement strand
TTCGAATTTGAGCCGTTGCTTCTCGTCCCCATCGGATTCGGTATGTTGGTGGGCAACATCCCCTTCTATCCCGGTTTGAAGATAGGCATATACGAGTCGGGCTCAGTGTTGCATATCCTTTATCATGGTGTGCAGAACGGTTGGTACCCGCCACTAATATTCCTTGGCATCGGTGCCATGACCGATTTCTCAGCCCTGCTCTCCAACCCCAAACTCTTCCTCATCGGTGCTGCTGCCCAGACGGGTATCTTTGCAGCCTATGCTGGAGCTTTGGCCTTGGGCTTTGCTCCCAACGAGGCCGGTGCCATCGGCATCATCGGTGGTGCCGACGGCCCCACCGCCATCTTCCTTTCCAGCCAGTTGGCTCCCGACCTCATGGGCGCCATCGCTGTCTCGGCCTACTCGTACATGGCTCTTGTCCCCGTCATCCAGCCTCCCATCATGCGGCTCATGACCACCCCCAAGGAGCGTACCATCCGTATGAAACCGCCGCGTCAGGTCTCCAAGCTCGAGAAGATTTCCTTCCCCATTGTCGGCTTCCTCTTCTGTGCTTTCATTGTGCCGAGCGGTCTGCCCCTGCTGGGTATGCTTTTCTTCGGTAACCTGTTGAAGGAATGTGGTGTCACCAAACGTCTCAGCGAAGTGGCAAGTAACGCCATTGTCAACATCTGCACCCTGCTTATCGGTATCACCGTGGGCGCCTCCACCCAGGCAACCTCGTTCCTTACCGGCCGTTCGGTGTTGATTTTCTGCCTTGGCGCTTTCTCCTTCGTCATCGCCACTTTCTGCGGTGTTCTGTTTGTGAAGATTTTCAACCTCTTCCTGAAAGAAGGCAACAAAATCAATCCTCTCATCGGCAACTCCGGTGTCAGTGCTGTGCCCGATGCCGCCCGTGTGTCGAACAACGTAGGCCTCGAGTACGACCGCACCAACTACCTGCTCCAGCACGCCATGGGGCCCAATGTGGCTGGCGTTGTTGGTTCGGCTGTTGCCGCTGGTATCCTTCTGGCTTTCCTCCACTAAGACTACTAACGTCTTACAATATGTCCGGCAGTCCCTTTATCGGGACTGCTTTTTTTTTTATTGGTGTCCCGATAATTGTTTTGTATCCTATTAGCCCCACACTCGCAGTGTGGAACTATTGGGCAATTGCTTCGAAGTGGCAATTTAAAGAAGCTCTCTTCCCTCTTCCGTCTTGATGACCGATAGGGGCTCGGCTGCCCTTCCGTCGCTCCTTAGTCCTCAGTTNNGTTCTCCCATCGTTCTCCCATTACAAAAGGAGAACTGAGGAAGAACTGAGGTCAAAGGGTGGACGAACGAGCGGACCAAGGGCAGTGCGAAAAGGACTCGGTGCAGGACATCAGTACAGCAGGAGATAGAGCGCCAAGGCAGTCTGCAACAAGAAGATGACAGGGATGCCATAGCGGAATTTGTTGTGGAGGGTTTTGTGGTGGAAGATATGCATGGCTATCCAGGCTCCCACGCTGCCGCCTATAACGGCCAAACCCAGCAGTGTGGCCTCGGGAATGCGCCAGCGTTTGCGGCGCGCCTTCCGTTTGTCGAAGCCGTAGACAATGAACGTCAGCACGTTCACGGCAAGGAGGTAATATAGTATCAGTCCGGTCATAGTGGAAAGAGTGGCGGGTGTCGGGTATGGCAGGGCTGTGCTGATTGATTGTCAGCGCGCAGGATGCTCCGTCCCGTCCCGTTTGCGGTTGCAAAGATAAGGAAAAAAAGTTTCTTGGCAGTTTTTTTCCGCCTGTTTTGTGGAAAAAATGTACTTTTGTAGTGCAAAATTGCGATTGCTACATGAATGAACTGATACTGATAGAGGGCGTTGAGCAGCGTAGGTTGGAGCAGGTGATGCGCAGGGTGGCAGGTAAGGAGCTTGACCGCGAAGGGAGCATCACTGAATTGCGGCTGGTAGCGGTGTTCTCGGTCAACAAATGGTGTGCCTCCTCCGAAGCCGTCTATGGCCGGGGGGGTGGTGACCGCACACGAAGAAAACCGTGGGGCGAACAACTACCATATTGAGGTGTTGGAACCCGAGGAGGGCAAGATTTACTTCAGGAAAGGGGAGGTTGGCGACTTCCGCAAGGGCGACAAGGTGCACCTTACCATGCATCGGGGATTGTATGGCCTGCTGCATGTGGAGAGTGTGGATATAAACCGATAAAAAAGCAGCCGGCCTCTCAAAGAACATCCTTGAGAGGCCGGGTGGGGTAGAGTATTCCTATTTGAGAATAATTGTGGTTATTAGTCTAATAAATTCGCGCTTACTTTGTTTAGGTCGATGCCAGTATACGAATCCGCATCAGTCAATTTGGTCCAAACAGCCCGTTTACAACGAATAACGCAGCTCCTCCAAGCATCATCAGTAGCAATGTCTGTGCACATATTAGTTAGACTAACGACATTGGAAAGATTAAAGTTATCAATAAATAATTGCGCCAGAGTTCCACAACCACGAAACATCTCGCTCATATCGGTTACTCGTTCGGTGTTGAACATACTTAAATCAAGTTGCGATATATTGCAATCTAAAAACATAGCAGCCATGTTTTCCACGTTATGAGTATTGAAATGAGTGAGGATAGGAGCATTCCAACCAAAATTACATCCTTCAAACATGTGTGACATATTCGTCACGTTAGTAGTATTGAAGTATTCGATACCCGGTACGTTATTTAAGTTCGTACATCCTGCAAACATGTATGACATATCTGTCACATCTTCGGTTTGAAGGCCACCTTCACCATAAGTGGGGTCATTATTCCAATCAACAGACAAGAGAGATGTAAGGTCTTCGAACATATGGCTACAGTCGGAATTGGCATAAATAATCGGAGCATAAGAGTTGATAATCAGTGTAGTTGGAGTAGTTGGACTAATATAGGCATATATTTTATAGGGTGAAGTGGCATCCTGTACTTCTACCCAATCACTTGGTATTGTGGCTGGAATGCCACCTGTCTCTCGATTGAACTTGATAGTATTGATGGCGCCTGTGGTTCCGACAAGATCATCCATTAGGTCATGCATATGATCGTTAAAGGCCGGACCGGGTTCAAGATATGCATAAGAAGGTTCGAGGAGATTAGAGCTTTTGATTTCTAAGTTGATGGGTATAATCTTATTACGCACCAGATGTACTGTCGGCTGTACTGTCGGCTCGATCACATGAGAGGAGTAACCAAGAATGCTACCATCAGAAGGATTATACACCTCAACCTCAAGGACGAGATGAGTTGCGTCGAATGGTGGCACGACAATGTCAAAAGACTGGTCAGCGTTATAATCTAAGTGAGCCATGCTCGCATATCCAGGAGCGTAAAATGATAAAACGTTGTTGTGTTCGTTGTCAAGCTCATCCATAGCTACAGTAGGGACACCATTTTCGGAAAGTGTAACATCGGCTTTTCCAGCAAGGTATGCTCCATATGCATTTAAGGTGATTCTCCTCACTTCTAAAGTATTGTTAGGCAACAAATTCTTTACATTCACCCTAAGGATGGAACAAAGGTTTTTGAAAAAGAGTGTGGTGGTACCTGTTGAGGTAGGCGTTGCGACGGCTCCCATAGGCATCTCTAACCGTTGATGGTCTCCATCCAAAATATACATCTGTTCGGATGGGAACTTGATAGTTGCTTTAGTTTCAGTGGCATTGGGTGTACCCATTGTATGGACTGCTGAGGCTGGGAAGATGGCGCAGTAAACAGAGCTGGCAGGCACATCTGAGATTGTTGCAAAGGTGGTATTTTGAATATTGAGGCTATAAGAATTGGGGGTGATATCTGGACCCGCGATATACACCCTGTCAGCACCATCCCAATAAGGTAAGTGATCATGATCATCACCAAAAAACGCTTTGGTTTCCTGGTCGATAACGGCTTTAAGAGTGACGACATCCTGNNTCTTTCTGGCAGCCAGTCATCACGGCAATACCTGCCAAAAGTGCAAATAATACAAATAACTTTTTCATTATTATTAATTATAAGTTAATTCTTTTGTTGTGTGTTGTGATTCTTAATTGCCAAAGACATGACCCTCGTTATAAGGGTTATAATCGGTGGCAGCCCAACTTCCGTCGGTTGATGATTGATATTGACCAAAGGTTTCTATTCCATTTAGACTTCTCCCCTGATCTCCGACACGGGTAGACGGCTCAAATCCCAACTCCACCTGGAAGGCAACCACCTTGATGGTCGGTGATTCATAACTACTTTTTGCCAACAGACTATCGGAAGTAGATTCAGACAGTCCTAACGTGCGATTGTTTTTTGTTTTTGTAATTGCCATTTTAGATGATGAAATTAATTAGTTTGACATTTATTTTTTATCTATTATGATATTCGCAATTTAGGTTTTCGGGCAGTTTTGGTAATGACAGTTCTGGGAGGTATATGTACCTGTTTTTTTTAAAAGTGTACTGTTCTTTGAAACTGCAAAAGTACATTCTTTTGGCTGTTTTTGCCATGTCCTTATTGGGCATATGTTGTTTTGGTTAATTGTGGAATACATGTTCTCGGGTGGTTTCAGGTACAAGCCGCAGGTTGGTATTCTCTTTTGGATACTATTTTAAATATAGTGTTTTGTCGGGTGATATGTCAATTCGTTTCCTTGATAGGAAAGAGACCTGTTTCTCTGTTGTGTTGTGTGCAAAAATGATAACGAAATTGGATGAGACGGAGTCGTCGTAAAATGAAATAATGGTTTGTTTTACGGTGTGTTTTTCATTTTTTTCGCTTCCTGTTTCTTTAATCGGACACGCCTAAATTCCAGTTACAAGTGCAACACTAAGTAGAAAAAAAGAGTACCAAAATTTGGTACTCTCAGGTAAAGTGACTACTTTTGTGTTGTCAAATGAAAAGATATAATCACCTTACCAAAGAGCAAAGAGACACAATTTTCTTTCCATTTTCTCGTTA
>DBXQ01000027.1:239-35725 GCA_002309955.1 Bacteroidales bacterium UBA1208 | reverse complement strand
CCAATAAACCACAATAACATCCTTATGCATCACAGATATTTACTCATAACGTTGCTCCTGATGCTGCCCTTCTGGGCAAAAGGGCAGAACTATCAGCCCTGTAGTACATCAATTGTTGTGGCCGATACCGTGGTGCTGGAAGACTCGGTGCGTTTTCATCTGCTCCCTTTCGACGATGTGGACAGTGTGCTATGGGCTCCTGATTCCCTCTTCGCCAATCCCCGTGCCGTCGAGCAATGGATTACCCTGCCCTTTGATTCTTCGGTCCAAGTATATCTCACTGCCTATTTCCAGTCGGCCAACCTGTTCCGATGGCGTAAGCCAGGCTATGTGCGTTCCTGTACAGGCTATAATTATATCGAATCGCCGGCCGATGGCGACCTTTGCCAGCCACGCAGCATCAGCATGGCTTCCGACCCTTCGGTGCTCTGTCCCGACTTGCCGTCCAACAATTACGGAAACAATATCATTATCAGTACTGATACGCTCCGTGTCTATGGCGACTCGTTGCCTGCTTTCTACAATTTCGACTCCGCACAGGGCTCAATCTTGCCATTTATTACCGACCATTTGCGGCGAATTCCCAACGATAGTGCCTATGTACCTTTCTATGTGGATACTGTCGATATGTGGGATCCCTCCCGCAGCCACACCCATATTCTCAACATGAATCACTTCCGCCTCGTCTATGGCAACGAACCTCAGGCAGCGTTGCCCACCATTGTCTTTACAGTGCATATTGACGACACTGCGCATCATTTCTTCCGCGAGGGCTGTAATATTCCTTTGTGCGACACCACCCTCTTCTATTATGGCTCAATCGAATTTCCCCGTCCAGGAATTCCTCCGTCCCAGAGCCTTGACGCAGCCTACTATTTCAACATGGTGCCCCGACCCCACGGCAGGGCTATTTTCCGTTTCTACGAAACACCCACCAACTATTACAATACGCTCTCTTCCATCCAGATCAACCGCATCGAAATGCAGGGCTTCTGCCATCCTACCGACAGCCTTATGCTCATCGCTCCGCATCTGGGCTGCCTGGTGCGCGACACTCAGTATTGTGCCGTCTGCCCCAGCCAATTACCCTACACTTGGTTCGGCCACACTTTCGACTCGGATGCTTTCGATTCCATTACTGTTACCACCTCTCTCTGCGACTCGGTCCACTATCTCAGTCTTTCAGTACACTTCGACGATACACTTGCTCTCTACGATACCGTGGTGCAGAATGCCTTGCCGTGGACCGCCTACGGCCACACTTTCGACAGCACCGGTCGCTACGAGCTGCTCCTTTCCGGCACATGGCCAGACTGCGACACATTGCTTTACTATCATCTCACCGTTCTTTACAACTTGTTTGATACAACCTACACATACATCTGTCCTGGTCAGCTGCCCTACATGTTCCACGGCATGACGGTCTATGCCGACACCGTTTTCAACATCACCCTGCAGGGCAGTCAAGGGCAGGACAGCACCGTTACCTATTTTGTCTACGTCAAGGCCGACAGCGACACCGCCATATACGATACCATCGTCGAGAATCAGCTCCCTTGGGCGTTTCTCGACAGCCTCTTTACCGACACGGTGAGTAATATTCCCTTCGTACTCACCAATGAGGCGGGTTGTGACAGCATTGTCTATTATAGCCTTTTTGTCTTCTGGAACGGCGACCATTGCGATAGTTCGCTCCAGTTTCCCAACATCGTCACACCCAACGGCGACGGAAACAACGACCGCTTTGTCATCGGCGGATTGGTAGAGAACCGGTGCTTCCCCTATAACTCGCTTGTCATAGTGGACCGGACAGGGAGGATGGTGTTTCATGCCGAGAACATCTATCGTGAGGACCAGTTTTGGGATCCTGCCGCATCCCGAGCCCCGGCTGGAACCTATTTCTACCGTTTTGTCGGGCGTGGAGTTAATCACGCAATCCAGCATCAAGGATGTATAGAACTATTGAAATGAAAAGTGGATAATAATGAGTTATCATGGAATAACCATAAATTAATTTTAAAAGTAATACTATGGATTTTCATTGCTCTGCAATGATATATTAGAAGTTGCCTAAAATGAAAACACTTGTCAATATTTTCGACCCCGACGAACCTTTGGCTGCTTATCTCTTCTTGAAGCAATATTATGAGGAGGGGGATCGACTGCTTTTTATTGCTACGCGCGAGAACCGCCAGCTCCTCGGACGTTATGCTGCCCTTTTCAATCTGCCCGACGAGCAGATAGAGTTTATTTCCTTTAAACGCGATGAGGACAGCTATATCTACGAACGCATTAGCCGGAAACTGCAATCGCACCTGTCGCCACAGGCGGTATACTGGGTTAATCTGGCTGGTGGTACCCGTTATTTGGCATTGGCTGTCCAGCATGTCTTCTCGCAGTTTGATGCACGGCTTTTCTATGTACAGTCACGCGAGAATCTGATAGTCCGCTCTCCGTTTGACGACAGGGCAGACTTAAGTCGCGACGCTGTGGATACGATACGCTATCGCATGACCATGGCGGAATATTTCAGGCTTCATGGACTGAGCCACGACCTGAACAAGGGGTCGCACCAGCCTACGCACAGCGAGAAGGATACGATACGGGTGTTCGACTGTTTCAAGGCGAGACGGTTGCCATACCGTGCCTTCGAGGCATTGGAGTTGCTGCGGTTGCATTACCGTGGCACACGGCGTGCACAGTCTATCCGCGACATCACGTTTGGCAAGGGCAGGCCTTTCACGGACGAAGAGACTGCAGCCAAGCGCCCACCGGTGCGTAAGGCTGTTCCGGGGTTGCCGGTGTTGCTCAACGCCCTCGGTTTTGTGCCACAGGAACCCGACATGTTGCAGCCGAGTGAGATTGATTTCTTGACGGGAGGATGGTTTGAGGAGTATGTGTATTATACCCTGCTCCGTCTGGTGTCGCCCCAGCAGATAGCTATAGGTGTGCGTATTGCCCGTCCGGGTATGCAGCACAACAACGAACTTGATGTGGTTTTTATCAAGGCCAACACCTTGTTTGTTGTCGAATGCAAGACCGGTGTGGCCTCCGACCATATGTTTAATGAAATTGTCTACAAGGCCAGTGCCTTGAAAGAGTCGTTCCTCGGCCCGTCGTGCCATTCTTATATCTTTACCCTGAAACAGGATTATGACCATAAGTTGCACGACGTGGCTGCGATGATGGGGATTACGCTCTGCCCCAAAGGCACGTTGGTAAGCCCGGAGTTGATGGGCAAGGTAGCGGAGCAGATGCACCGCATCAGCAACGAGATGGACTGACAACCTTCAGCTTATCCAGCCGGTGACTTTGCTGCCGGCATACCGCTGCTCCATCTCTACAAACCAGTCTTGAGCCATGCTGTTCGCCAACAGCGGTTCCAGACGGGGGGCTTCGTCCACCCGCTCCCGGCAGCGGCCGATGAGGTAGCGGTAGCGCGACAGATTGGGGTGGTAGTAGTTGATTTCGGGGCCAAGGACAATCTCGTCCCAGTCGATTAGCTGTACGGCGGCCAGCATCAGCTCGAGCATGCTCTCCACATGCAGCCCCACGCCCCAAAGCCTGTCGCTGTACTCCTCCCGCAGCATGCTCTCGCCGCGCAATACCGCTGGAGTGTCCGTCTCCCATTCATAGCCCTCCGCCACCCGACGGCGATACTGCTGTTGCTGCCTGACGAAATCCGCTTTCAGCTCCCGCGTCTGCTCCCGCCGCAGATGGGTCTCCTCGCCGTTGCTCCATGCCATCAACGTACCATTGCTTTTGATTCTTTTTCTTCTCATAGTTTTGATGTTTTTGAAATGAATAGAACAATGCTTCCGGATGCCCTTATGTCAAATCACTCTCCGCTGCAAGGGCAATAAATCCCCCTTCAACGGGTGCTTTCGGCATCCTGAAATGCAAGGTTTGTCAATCAAAAACTATGATTATAAACAGATTAACGCATGGCAGGTGTTTCCATTAAGTGTTACAAAGATACGAATTATTTCACACTGCGCAACTTTTTTTGTCATACCGGATACCCACATCCCGCCCGCTTCGCTGCCCCTGAATTTTGCCTAACACCCTTCAATATAGCATCGTAACAGCATCGATACAGCCTCGTTCCCCGTCACCAAGAAGGAGAACGAGGCTATAACGATAGTGGATCGAAGCAGTATTGAACGGTTCTACCGGGGTTCAGCGGACGGGAAAAGGGAGAGAAGAAAAGTCCAGCCAACGCCCTATGCGTCAGCCTCCTTCGCCTTCCGAATGTCTTCCAATAGCTTTTCCGCTTTTTTTACGTATGGGTCGAAAGCATCATGGCTCTTCTCCGCCATGATGCGGTATTTCTCCAGACTCTCCTGTGCTGCAGCCTCCGCAGCGGGGTAATCTTTTCTGTCAAGGTGCATACGAGCCATATTAAAGAGCGTCTGGGCTACTTTGTGTAGGTAGGCATTGGGGTACTTATCTGCCAGTTTTTGACGGATACTTAGGACATCTTTGTATTCCTCTTCGGCATCTTGTAGGCGGTCAGTGACGCAGTTGAGGATGGCCAAGTTCTCTAAAGAGTCGGCTACATCGGGAAGGTAGGCATCGGGGTTCTTGTCTGCCAGTTGGCGGTAAGTGGTCAAGGCCTCGTTGTATTCCTCTTCGGCCTCCTTGTATTGGTTGGTGTTTCTGTGGAGGACGGCCAAGTTGTTCAAAGTCATAGCTACATCGGGCAGGTATGCATCTGGGTTTTGTGCTGCCAGTTGGCGGCGGATGGTCAAGGCCTCGTTGTATTCCTCTTCGGCTTCCTCGTATTGTTTGTTGTTATAGTGGAGGACGGCCATGTTGTTCAGCGTCATGGTTACATCGGTTAGGTAGGCATCGGGGTTTTTGTCTGCCAGTTGGCGGTAAGTGGTCAAGGCCTCGTTGTATTCCTCTTCGGCTTTGTCTAATTGGTTGGTGTCGCTGTGGAGGTTGGCTAAGTTGTTCAGCGTCCCAGCTACGTATGGCAGGTAGGCATCGGGGTTCTTGTCTGCCAGTTGGCGGCGGATGGTTAAGGCCTCGTTGTATTCCTTTTCGGCATTGTCCAGTTGGTTGGTGGCTCTGTGGAGGAGACCCAAGTTGTTCAGTGTCGTGGCTATGTCTGGCAGGTAGGCATCGGGGTTCTTGTCTGCCAGTTGGCGGTAAGTGGTCAAAGTCTCATTGAGTATCTTTATAGCATTGTCAAGATGGTTGGTCTTCCAGTAAGTACCAGCCAAATTGTTTAGCACCATGGCGATGTCGTCTTTGTATGTGTCGTTTTTTCCTTTTTCCATTTGGCTGAATAGCTCCAATGCAAGTTGGTAGTAGTGCTCCGCATCAGAGAAATGGTTGATATCATCTAATGCATTGCCTATACAGTTCAATGAGGAGGCAGCAGTGTAAGGGAGGGTGTTCTTTAGGACGGCAAAGGGGGTGTCTTTTTGTTTAGACCAGGCTTGATATGCCTCGTCGTAAATCTGTAAGGCGAAGTCCATGCCATAGACTTGGTTTATCTCATCGGGGTACTGCAGGAAGCGGTAGGCCATGAAGTACTCATAGAAGGACTTGTGCGAGAAGTGGAAAGTATTGCCAGTGCGGGTAAGCAATGAGCGTTGCTGGAATAGGTCTTCATCTATGGTGTCGTTCGGCTTGGCTAATTGGTGATCGATGAGGATTTGAAGTAATTCATCGTATGTAATTTCTGTTTTCCCATGCTTGTACATGAATCCTGCCACTTCGGATGTCATGTCCCACCACTGCTTGACTTGCTCATCTGTGACTGTTGGCTGGATTCGACTGATGTTGCGCCGTAGTTCTTTTTCTACAATGGTATTATAAAAGTCGATGGTAGTGTTGATTTCTCGGTTAGTATCGACTATGTCCCTGATATAGGCCAGTATGATGGGACGTGAAGCTATTTTGTTATGTTTTTTTATGAGCTCTGCAGCTTTGCTATGTTTTTCATTCTCATAGGAGATGGAGAATGCTTGGGCTAAGAAGGCTTCCACTTGTTTCTCGGTAAATGATTCTAAGTGCAGTTTATTGATTTGCAGCCATGGGTTGCTTCCGCCTATGGGGATGTTGGTTTTGCCGGGCTCTTCACTGATGTCTTTAAAGAATTGTAAACGGCAGGTGATGATAACATAGGCAAAGTTAGGATTTTTATAGATTTCTTCTAATTGGTGGATGAAATTTGTGTATTCTTTAGATGCTTTCGGTTTTTGTGCCGATAGGTTTTCGTCTAAGGCATCAAGCAACAGGATGTTCTTTTTGTTGTTCTCGAGGGGGATGTTGTTGATAGTCTCAAAGATGTTGTCTGGACGAAGAGAGTAGATTCGGATGTTGTAGGGCAGATTGCTTTGGGTGTGGATGTTGATATAGTCACTGAAGAGATGTACAAGAGCGGAAGTTTTGCCCGAGCCTGTGTTACCGAGAAGCAAGTATACTTTGGGTAGTTTGCTACGTTTGACAAACACTTTTTTGAGAAAGAAATCCTTTAGGAGTAAAGGATTTCTTATTTGGAAAGTTGTTTGTTCACCGTCTTTGAGTGGAGTTGTTGTGATATAGGGTTGGATGTAAATGTTGCCTTTTATATTTTCTTCATTGAAGGTTTCTATATCGTCTTTTGTTTTGGATGAGCTGTCTGATGGAAGGTAATTGGAGAATTCGCTTGTGATATTGTTGTCAATGTATTCCTTGCGCCATCTGCGTGTATGGGGCAGGGTAATTTTGATTCCAAACAAATCAAGAAGAGTTGTAATCCAATCCAAGATTTTGAAGAAGTATACTAGTATATTTTCCATGTGTGGCAGTGCATTAATTGTTTATTTGTAATATTTTATGGGGTCAATGTCCTATAGGATAATAGTGTTTTATAAGATGCAAATATACTACTTTTTTTTCATCTTTTGGGAAGATTTATCATGTCGGCAGTGCAATAATTAGGGATAGATGACGTTATTGGTTCGATGAAATTAATGTCGCATATCATGGTGTCGCTGGTGGTGTTCTTGCTGCTGGCCTTTGGGGCCGGGGGCATGGGGTGCCAGCGTTGCTCCTGCTCGGGGAGGGTGAGTATCCTCCTGCTGGACGATGGCTGTTGCAGCAGGGGCAGCGACTGCATGGATGTGAGGGTGTCGCCGGTGTCGGCGGCAGACATTGTCCAGGCAGCGTCGCCGCTGGTTGTAGCAGAGATGGATGCGATGAGTGTGTGCAAAAGAGAACCGCTATTATGGATGCCGCGAATGTATGATGCTGTCGTGGGATGGCAATGCCGGGGCGTTGACAGTCCGCCAGGCTGGCTGTCGAGCAACTGCGCGGTGCTGAGGGTTTGACGATTTCATTAATGTTAACGTGTGAATGCGTTAACATGGGAATGTGTTAACGTGTGAATGTGTTAACGTGTTAGTCAATTAATGAATACAAAGAATGTGTTGGTCAATTAACGAATTAACACGTTTACGAATTAACGAATTCAAACTGTCAAATCAAAAGAACACATGAAAAAGATTATTATATTTGCTCTGTTGCTGTGCGCGACGGTGTTTGCCAGTGCGCAGCGGCGGGACACGATAGAGAGGAAGACGCTCACGGAGGTGAGCGTGAAGTCGAAGGCCGAGGGCATGAGCCGTCTCGGCGGTGCCGAGAACGGGCAGAAGATGGGGCAGGAGGTGCTGTTCCGTGCCGCCTGTTGCAATCTCGGCGAGAGTTTTGTGGCCAATCCCAGCGTGGACGTGAACTACAGCGATGCTGCCGTGGGCGCCCGCCAAATCAAGCTGCTGGGTCTGAGCGGCCAGTATGTGCAGCTGTTGATAGAGAATCTGCCCTGCTTTGCAGGGGCCGCGTCGCCGTATGAACTGAACTATGTGCCCGGGGCATGGATGAACAGCATCGCCGTGAGCAAGGGAGCCTCGATCGTGAAGAGCGGCTTCCAGAGCATCACCGGACAGATTGACGTGGAGTATCTGAAGCCCGACAAAGAACAGGGCGTGGACATCAACCTGTATACCGACAGCCGTCTGAAGACCGAAGGGAATGCGGTGGCGAACATCCACCTGAACAAACATCTGAGCACCGAGCTGCTGCTGCATGGCGAGAAAGACTGGCTGCACCACGACATGAACAAGGACGGCTGGCACGACTCGCCGGCTATCGGCCAGTGGCATGTGCAGAACCGTTGGAAGTACGTCAACGGCCGCTATATCTTCCACGGAGGTATCGGCCTGCTGCGCGAGGAGCGCGAGGGCGGCCAAATGAAGGGCATCTCGGACAACCCCTTCCGCGTGAAGCTCGATGCCGACCGCGTTGAGGCATATATGAAGCACGCCGTGCTGCTGGACTATGCACATAACACCAACTTGGCGTTGATGGCCACGGGAAGCCTGTATAACCTGCAAGGGGAGTTCGGACGGCGTACCTACTCCACCAAGAACAAGGACCTGTATGCACGGCTGATGCTTGAACACGAGTTCAATGCGCGACACCAGCTGTCGGCAGGCCTCAGCCTGCTGATGCAGGGCAAGGACGAGCGGGTGTGGCCGGTACGGGTGCCGGAAGGCATGGTGGGTGGATACCTGCTGATAGACCAGAAACCCGAGACGGTGCCGGGAGCCTATGCCGAATACACCTATAAGCCGTCGCACAAGCTGACCATGATGGCTGGTCTGCGGGTGGACAGGAGCAGCCTGTACGGCACTTTTGTCACTCCGCGACTGCATGCCAAGTGGATGGTCTCGGACATGATGACCTTGCGCCTGTCGGCAGGCAAGGGCTACCGTTCACCCCACGCCTGGGCAGAGAACCACTACCTGCTGGCTTCGGGCCGCGATGTGACCGTGGCCGAGGACCTGCGGATGGAAGAGGCCTGGAACAGCGGAGTGTCCGCAGCCTTCTATATCCCCGTGGGCGAACAGACCCTGAAGCTGAATGCCGAGTATTACTACACGAATTTCATCAACCAGCTGGTGATGGACTACGACAGCGACCCGACGAAGATTAGTATCGGCATGCTGAAAGGGAAGTCGTTCTCGCACACCGTGCAGGTGGATGGGTCGATAGACATTGACGAGGAGTTGGAACTGATGTTGGCGTACCGCTACAACGATGTGAAATGCACTTACGGCGGGCAACTGATGGAGAAACCCCTCACGTCGCGCTATAAAGGATTGCTCACCGTGGCATGGAAGCCCTATATGGGATTGATTCAGGTGGATGTAACGCTGCAACTGAACGGTGGCGGACGGATGCCGAGACCTTATAGGGAAGTCGACGGTGTGTTGTCGTGGGATAAGCGTTTCCCCGCCTATCCTCAGTTGAACGTACAGGTGACGAGGCGTTTCCGCCATGTGTCGGTATATGTGGGCGGCGAGAACCTGACCAACTACCGTCAACCTGTCCCGGTATTCTGTGCCGACGACCCGTGGAACGACATGTTTGAACCTACCTTGATTTGGGGACCGGTACACGGCATTATGGCTTACGCCGGGGTTAGGGTGAATATTTGAATTATTGCTTGAATGCTTGAATGTGTTAATGCTTGAGTGAGCATCACTCAAACAATCAGACAATCAAGCAATCAGAATGTGTTAATTTATAAATCTTAAATCAATATGAAACGTTTGTTAATGATAATGATGGCATTGTTTGTTGCCATTGGTGTTTCTGCCCATACGGGCAGCGGTAAAAAGGAGATGCGCGTGTTGGTGGTGACCACCAATCCTGAGATGCACTGCCAGAACTGCGAGAAGAAAATAAAGGAGAACATCCGCTTTGAGTCGGGTGTGAAGAAGATTGTGACCAGCCTGGAGAAACAGCAGGTGTCCATCACCTACGATGCCTCCAAGACCGATGTGAAGAAGTTGACGGAGGCTTTCGCCAAGATAGGCTACGAGGTGAAGGTGCTGAGCGATCAGGAAGAAGGACAAGCAGAGAAAAAAGAACAAGCTAAAAGCCGTAAGAAATGAATGTGATAGACCACATCAGAGAGAGCCATGACCTGACTCGCGATGAATTGGAGCTGATCCTCACCACCGACAACAAGGAGGCTGTGGAGTATCTGCGCTCATCGGCACGTGCTGTGGCCGACGGGGTGTATGGCAACAAGATTTTCATGCGCGGGCTGATAGAGCTCTCCAGCTATTGCAAGAACGATTGCCTGTATTGTGGCCTTCGACGCAGCAACAAGGAGGCTGTGCGCTACCGCCTGACGGAAGAGGAGATATATGAGTGCTGCGAGACGGGCTACGGCTTGGGCTTCCGCACCTTCGTGATGCAGGGTGGGGAAGACGGTTGGTTTACCGACGAGCGGATGTGCCGCATCGTTTCCACCGTGCGGCAAAAGTATCCCGACTGCGCCATCACGCTGTCATTAGGTGAGCGGAGCCGCGAGAGTTATCAGGCGTTGTATGACGCGGGTGCCAACCGCTATCTGCTGCGGCATGAGACCGCCGACGCAGAACATTACGGCAAGCTGCACCCCGCTGATATGTCGTGGCAGCATAGGATGGACTGTCTCCAGGCGTTGAAGGAGATAGGCTATCAGGTGGGTTGCGGGTTTATGGTGGGGTCGCCGTTCCAAACTATCGACACCCTGTATGCAGACCTGCAGTTCATACGCTCTTTCCAGCCACAGATGGTGGGTATTGGCCCCTTTGTCTCCACGCACAACACCCCCTTCGAGGGGTATCCCAACGGCACGGTGGAGATGACCCTGCGCCTGCTGGCATTGATTAGGCTGCTGCATCCCCGTGTGCTTCTGCCTGCTACCACGGCTCTCGGTACTTTGCATCCGCAAGGGCGGGAGCTGGGCATTCGTTTTGGAGCCAATGTGGTGATGCCCAACCTGTCACCCAAGATGCACCGCAAAGACTACGCTATATATGACAACAAGATATGCACAGGCGAGGAGGCTGCTGAGTGCCGTGCTTGCACAGAACACCGCATCCGCAAGACTGGCTACGAGACCGTAGTAGACCGCGGGGATTTCAAGGAGTAAATATGTTAATGCGCTAATTCGTTAATGTGTTAATTCGTTAATAAAAAGGTTCGTTAAAGCATATATATGAAAAGAGGGGTTGGTGGAACTATAGTATTGTTCCTGTTGTGGTGTTTTGGGTATTTTGCAATCTATGTTATCGGTAGCATAGTGGGAGACATCACCAAGAGCGACGAAATCATGAACTGGACAATACTATCGGGATTCATCCTGATGACTGTCGTCTATCTTGGCAGGTCCTATGTTGAGTTGTCTTTTGGCCGCATTGGGAGGCGTATGGTTTGGCCTGCTGTCGGCATGTCCGTCTTGATGGCTGCCGCTTATGTACTTGTCTTGGTGTCTGTTTTTACTTTGGTTGATATTGAACATCTTTTCCCGCAGCAGACAGAGCATTTGGACAAATCAGTGAAGCGTCTGTTTCCTGGGATTGCGGGATTGCTCTATGGCTGTGTGTTCTGCCCGATATTGGAAGAGATTGGTCTACGTGGCATTCTTCTTGGAGGACTGTTGAAGACGCGGTGCCGTCCATGGTTGGCCATCCTGATTACCGCCCTTGTTTTCGCGTTGCTTCATGGACTGGGAGTGCAGTTCGTCGGTTCGTTTATATTCGCAATGATAGTCGGGTGGCTCTATTGGCGCACTGGCAGTATTATTCCCTGTATGATAGCCCATATCGTCAATAATTCCCTTTCTTTCATAGATTTAAGCGGTCAACCCAATGTCTTTTGCCTGCTTGTCCTTGTCGGTAGCCTTCTGTTGCTTGCATCAGGCATTTGGTGGTTCGCGAAAAAGATTACTCCTTAGAAAAATGTCTATTTGAGAAAAAAGTTGTATCTTTGCAACATTAATTGAGTAATAAAATGTGCACATATAACATAGCACAGGATGATTTGTCGGAAGATGATAAAGCATATTGGGTCAAATCAATAGAACGTGATAAGCGAAAGATTGCCGAGGGGAAGTCTTTGAAATACATCTCTGGTGACGAGTTTTGGGCTAAGTATGAGGATGCGGTGAAAAGACATAATGATTGAAGTATGCCTAATAAAGTTACGTTTATGGAACAATAACAATAATAAAATATGATTGATACATTGGCTGATCTTTTAAATGAGATATCTGAGAAAGAGAACCAAAGATTAAAGGAGTTGGATATTACACATCCACCTACAATTGGTGCTATGTATGAGGGACTAACTGCGGATATATTGACAAAGTCAATATTTAAAGGCCTTAACTTGGTTGTTGCAAAAAGTAGTTTTATTAGAGGGTGTTATACGGAATTCGATGTTATTTTGGCAGAGGGTAATGGTATACCCGTACCATATACTGACAAACAGGAATTTACACCAGAACAGGTATTAGCGGTTATACAGGTGAAAAAGACTTTCAATGCAAAGGAACTTGGAGATAGTTATGAAAACCTGATGCATATTCCAGACATATATGATGGTATAAAACCAAAAGAATACATGATGACTCTTGCGACAGATGCTATTCATAATACATTGCAACGTAGTATAAAAGACTATGGACTAGATAAGTTAACGGAAGAAGAAGAGTATGTATATCATAGTCTTGTTGTAGATGCTCAACTTCCAGTTACAATTGTTATAGGTTATAATGGTCTAAAGTCAGAAGGATCGTTGAGAGAAAAGTATTACGATTATTTAAGTGGGAAGATTTCCTCCACTGGTGATTATAAAAAGGGGTATGGACCGAATAACTTTCCAACACTTCTGATATGTGGAGAATTTTCTATAGCAAAAATGTCAGGTTCCCCTTTTTGTGCTCCTTTAAAACAATCTGAAAAAGGTTGGTGGGATTTTCTGGCATCATCACATTACAACCCAATGTATTTCTTTCTTGAAGTATTATGGTCGAAATTATCATATAGATACAAATTACCGCCAGCCATTTTTGGGGAGGATCTTGAAACACCTAGAATGGCTCCGTTTTTGTCATGTCAAATAACTAATCATGACGGTAGAATGGGTTGGAATTATTGGTATCATGAGTTTGATAATGATTCCCTCAAATCATTAAATGGGACAGATGAATGGCAGCCAACGACTTTAAATGAGATTCAATACAGAGTAATGAATGTACTTTGTGTGGATGGTAAATTGGACTTCTCTGAAGTACCACAAATAAAAGAAGATGCTTTGTCTTTTGGATATGAGTCTCTTGATGATTTAATTCATTCATTATGTGAAACAGGTATGGTGGCAATGTTAGATGATAATAGAATTGAATTGATAACAAGAGGTTGCAAGGTGGTGATGTTCGGGGATAAATTTCTTATGGGAGAGAATAATTCAGGAAGATTTGATAATTGGATTAAGAGACATATGGATGAATTATTGCCTTGGAAAAAAGGTTAAACGATTTCGTTTACGAGGGTGTTCGGCGTGACTCAATGTGGTGGATTTGCATTGTTGCGGGCGGCGTAAGCCGTCCGCAACTTTAGCGAAATAAGGGGACTCCCGACGTGGCGGATGTTCGCTTGTTGTGGTTCGTTGTGGCGGATTTGTAATCCGCCACGATTGAGAAAGGGATTTGTAATCCTCTGTTCACAATAAACTCATTGTGGGTCGATGTGATGGCGGATTGCAAATCCCTATATTCATGAGTGTCGGATTGAAAATGCGACACAGCGGTATAAACACATAGTGGGTCGATTCCGACACAGCGGTAACTTCCTTTCAATGACACTAAAAAGTTGTAGCTTTTTGTGACGTAGTGTAATATTCTGTATATCATTTCCCCCATATAGATTTGTACCGATTTGGAGTGCAACTCCAAATCGGTACAAATCTATATGGGAGATAAATAATAATGTGTTTATTTGCTGGCTTTCTTGCCTTTGACGGTTTTGTATTCTTCGTTGAGGCCTTCGATGATCTCGTCGGTGATGTCCATGGCGGGATTCATGTACATGGTGGGACTGTCGTTGAAGGTCTTGCGCATGATGATGTCGAACTGTTGGTTGGCGGCATTGTATTCGCGCACGAAAGCAAAGATGCGGTTGAGAAGCTCAATGTTGGCATCCATCTGCTTCTGCATGACTTTCTGGGTAAGTTCAGCTTCGAGGGCACCGAGTTTCTCGGAACGCTGTTTGAGCTCGGCCTCGGTGGCCTGCTGCTGGCTGAGGGTCATGTTCTCGCCGGTCTGCAGATAGGTCTGGTAGTCCTTCTGGAACTTGGCTATCTGCTGCTGGTAGTTCTTTTCCTGAGTTTCTTTGTATTTGTTGAGTTCTTCCTGAAGGTCGATGGCATACTGATATTTGGCCAGAAGAGTGTCGCTGTCGATGCAGGCGACTTTCAGCACACCGTCCTTGGCAACCACGGGAGTGGCGGCATTGGGGTTGTACTTGCTCTTGGTACCGAAACCGGTAAAGTGGAAGATGTAGAGCAGGATGAGTCCAAGAAGCAGGATGATGTTGAGTATCAGTATCCAGGTGTGGCAGCAGCTCTTCTTGCTTTTGCAGGTGCTGTTGTCCATGGCAGGAGTGGGTTGAGGTTCCGGGCTTTCGGGTTGGGGGAGAGGTTCGGGTTTGGCGGGGTGTTGTTCTTGGGCTTCTTTCATTTCGATGGTGTCGAGGCTGTTGTCATCGACGGGTTTGTTGAGGTCTTGATTGATTTCCATTGTATTGTTGTTTTTTTTGTTTTTTCGGAGTCTTCAGAATATTCTGAGTATTCTGATTTTTTTATTCTTGGGGTTCGCCTAAGGTGTCGATGGCGCGCTGGACACGGGCGATAGTCTCCTCTTTTCCTATGGTCATGAAGAGGGTGAGCATGTCGGGTCCCACTGTGGTGCCTACGACGGCAAGACGCAAAGAGTTCATGATTTGTCCCATGTTGAGTTCATTGCCTTTGATGTAGTCTTCAAGGAGAGCTTGATGGATGGCATCATATTCAAAGGGAACGGTGTTGAGGATTTCGATGACTTTGGCCATGTGAGAGGTCATGCCGGGTTTCCAACGTTTGGCGACGGCCTTTGGGTCGTACTCGGTGGGGGCGACGAAGAAGTAATGGGTCTGGTCCCAGAGTTCGGAGGGGAAGGAGATGCGTTCTTTCATCATGCCGCAGACCTTGACAACGTAGTCCATAGGTGCATCAATGCCGTGCTCTTTGAGTTGGGGGAGGAACATCTCGGCAATGCGCTCATCGGAGCACTTCTGGAGATATTCGTGATTGAACCATTTGGCTTTCTCGACGTTGAATTTGGCACCGCTCTTGCTGATATGCTCAATGCTGAAAAGTTTGATTAACTCGTCCATGGTCATCAGCTCTTGGTCGTTGCCGGGATTCCAGCCGAGGAGTGCAAGCATGTTTACCACGGCTTCGGGCAGGTAGCCACGTTCGCGGTAGCCAGAGGATATTTCGCCTGTCTCGGGATTGTGCCAGTCGAGGGGGAAGACGGGGAATCCGAGACGGTCGCCGTCGCGTTTGCTCAGTTTTCCGTTGCCGTCGGGTTTGAGCAGGAGGGGCAGATGGGCGAACTGGGGCATGGTGTCCTCCCAGCCAAAGGCGCGGTAGAGCATAACGTGGAGGGGCGCCGAAGGTAGCCATTCCTCGCCACGGATGACATGGGAGACTTCCATAAGGTGGTCGTCGACAATGTTGGCCAAGTGGTAAGTGGGCATGCCGTCGGACTTGAAGAGCACTTTGTCGTCGAGGAGGCGGCTGTTCATGGTGACATCGCCACGGATGAGGTCGTGGACAGTGATGTCGAGATCCTCGGGGAATTTGAAGCGTACCACGTAAGGTTCGCCGCTTTCGATGCGACGGGTCACCTCGTCGGCGGGAAGAGAGAGACTGTTCTCCATGGTGCCGCGGGTGGTGCAGTCGTATTGGAAAGTCTTTTTCTGAGCCTCGTATTCTTTGCGCTTGGCATCGAGGGCTTCAGGACGGTCAAAGGCGTAGTAGGCCCAGCCGTCGCGAAGCAGCTGGTCGGCATATTGACGGTAGAGGGGCTTGCGGTCGCTTTGGCGGTAGGGACCATAGTTGCCACCGATGTGGACTCCCTCGTCGAACTTGATGCCCAGCCAGTCGAGAGCCTCAATGATGTAGTCTTCGGCACCTGGAACAAAGCGTGTTTGGTCGGTGTCTTCGATACGCAGAATCATATCGCCGCCGTTTTGGCGTGCAAAGAGGTAGTTATACAAAGCAGTCCTAACACCGCCAATGTGGAGCGGGCCTGTAGGACTTGGTGCAAAACGAACTCGTACTTTTCTCATTGTGATATTTAGAGTTTATTATTTATATACGATAAATTAAAAGGCGTTCAAGTCGGAAAATCGCTTTTTGCGCAACAGGTAGTAGTCGATGAGGAGACGCCCAGGATATAGACCAGACACGTTTCTCTGATGTTTTAGCTTTTTCCGTTTTTCTTTTAGTGAAGGCATCCATTTATAGAAAGCCTTGTGAGCATCCACAACGGCGCCGAATTCCTTGGGTTTGCGTTCGATGAGGAATTTGAAGGCTGCTACGTAGTCAAGGATTATCCGGCAGAACAACACCCAAGAGAGCCTGTTTTGAGGCAGGTTTTTGTATAGCAGGGCCATATTGTTTCGGAAATTGAGGTATGTCTTTCTTGGGTTTGACTTGGGAAGGGTTCCACCGCCTACATGGTAGATTACCGACTTGGGGCAGTATTCGACGCGGTAGCCTGCGTTTTTGGCTCGCCAACAGAAGTCGATTTCTTCCATGTGGGCAAAGAAATCGTTGTCGAGGCCACCCAGTTTGTGCCATACATCGGCGCGGACAAACATGGCTGCTCCCGAAGCCCAGAATATCTCGCAGGGATTGTCGTATTGGCCGTGATCTTTCTCCAGGGTAGTGAACATCCTGCCACGGCAGAAAGGGTAGCCGTATTTGTCAAGGAATCCTCCTGCTCCACCGGCATACTCGAAGGTGTCGCGTTGGTCGTACATGAGTAGTTTGGGTTGGCAAATAGCCGTGTCGGGGTGTTGCTGCATCTGGGATATGACAGGCTCAATCCATCTGGCGGTCACTTCCACATCGTCGTTCAGCAAGACATAGTAGTCGGCTTCCACTTGTCTGAGGGCACGATTGTAGCCTTCTGCAAAGCCGTAGTTTTTGTCCAATTCTATGATACGCAGGTAGGGGTAGTGTTTGCGCACGTAATCAAGTGAGTCGTCGGTAGAGCCGTTGTCGGCAATAATCACCTCGGCATCGCCTTGGGTGTATGTAGTGACCGAAGGCAGAAAACGCTCCAGCATCTTCTTCCCGTTCCAGTTGAGTATTACGACGGCAGTAGTCATTGGTTTGTTGGTAAATTCAGTGTTAGCGGTTTCAATTCCATTCCCTCAGGACGTGTCCGTTTCCAACGGCGATGCGACCACAGCCAGTATTCAGGATGTCTGTCGATGGTGTTTTTAAGCATGGTGATATACCTCGATATAATGGTGTATTGGGGTACTTGGCTCGGCTTGTCGCACAAGGGGGTGAAGTGTACTTCATAACGTCCACGTTGCACCTTTATCACGTCATAGTAGATTACAGGCATGTCGTACTTGCGGGCAAAATACTCGGCTCCGTATAGGAATGGGGTCTCCTGGTTCATAAACATGGTCCAAAACGACTTATGAACATCGTTGGGAGATTGGTCGCTCAGCATCATGTAGGCCACGGGTACACGATGTTGGTGATAGTACTCCATGATCTGTCGCACATTGGTCTGGTCAACAATCTCGGTGCCATAACGGCCTCGTCTTCGGGTAATGTAGTTTGCAACGGCTTTATCCTGCAGAGGTTTGCCGACTCCAACGCTATGGTGCATTACCTGATAGTTGAGAGAAGTGATCATATATTCCCAATTGTTATAGTGCGAGGACATAAGTACCACACTCTGTCCGCGTTCATAGTATCTGTTTACCACCTCGCGATTCGCGAAACGGTAGCGTTTCATGATGCTTCTTGGACTGGCATACAGATTATACACGCCCTCCACAATCAAGTCGCTGATGTGGTGATAGTAGGCTCGCTCTATTTGCAAACGCTTCCTTTCGTCCATATCAGGGTAGGCCTTGGATAGATTGGTTCTTGTCACCCCACGGCGGTAGTGCACCACATGATAGGCGACAAAATATAATATGTCCGACAGCAGTTTCCCCGTCACCTCTTTCTGAGTTAGAATGGGTTAAATCGAAAACCTATCACAAAATTAATATCCACGTTCAAACTGTACGCCCACTTCTCCTATTGCTCCCTCTTCCATTGTGTAGCGGCTCAGCATCCGTTCCCAACCGGGCGTAATGACTTCGCCTCGTGCGTTCGAAACCAACAGTTTGTAGTATCCTCCACGGAATTCGTCCCAGAAGAGGAATGTGCGGTTGCTATAGTCTCCGGGGATGGTGTTGTATCGCCACAATTGGTAAGGAAGGTAATAGATAAACCCTTCGTTGCTCTTTGTGGCATCGCCGTAGGAATTAGTTACATTGCCGTTTATCGACCATCTCACATTGTTCAACGCGCCCACAAAGTTCTTTTCGTCGCGGACAAAGTCTGGAGGACCATATTGCAGATATACGCGACCCCGGTCGGTACGGTATCCAGGTGTGCGAGGATAAGTGAAATGCTCCTCGACATATTTCATCAAAGTCAAATACTCTTGCCACTTGCCTTCGGGATTCACCTCATCGCGGCTTTTCCAGAAACGGTACAAATAGGATTGCTTTTCCTGTAAAGCTTTGCGTTGCAGCAACTCTTTGGCAACGGACAATTCAGCGGCAGAGGAAATGGGGTAGAGGGCATCAATATAATAGTTGATAGTCTCCTCGTCGTTGATAAGAGCTGCAAACGAGGTGGCAATCTCGGCATCGGTGGCTGTAGCCTCTTCGATGCGAGGATTGGAACGCATCACCATGACCTCTTTCTTGAAAATGGCCTCACCCTCTTCGTTCTCCACCTCCACCACTATGTTATAGTTGCCCGATGGCAGACGTGACATATCCAGATTGGCAAAAATGGGCAAACTGGACGTTGCGGCCTTTCCAGTATGCTGCCAGCCAATATTGGGGATACGGCGTCCGTTCTCTTTTTGGGTGACATATATGTCAATCTTGTATGGTTTGTCGCCTATTTCATGGTTCAGATTGTAGATTTCAAAATAGGGATGCAGCATTGAGACCTCGGCAGGAACAAAGTCGTCGATGTAGGGCATCATGTCATAACCATTACGCGAAAGCATATTTTCAGTCGTTGTGGGAGTGGCAGACTCCATCAGCTGCACATTCGACATGGATGGCATATCCTTCGGGTGATAAACAATCAGTTTGTCTTTCAATACCACCGGTTCGTCCGTCGCCCCCTTGTCCCGCAGTCTCAGCTCCATGTCATAAATGCCATTGGATATACCGAAACGCTGCAAGTCGAAGAAAGTGAAGTTTGTGGCATTGATGCTGTTCGTGTATGGACTGTGCAGGTCGTATTTCTTTACATATGCCACAGTGTCACCCTTAAGAACCAAAAGAGTCACCTCGACCGTGGCACGGTACCTCTCCGCTTCAATTTCGGAAAAGACAAGACTCCATGCATCGAAGCGCAGGTAAGTCTCCACGTAAGGCTGATTGCTTTCAGGCAGATAAAACACTGAATAACCGAACAGGGCAGACAATTTTGGCTGTGCCGCCAATCCCGAAACGGCCATTGACAGAGCCATGAACAATAATGCGATTTTTTTCATATCTAATAAATTGTATTTTCATAACCCATACAGAATACCCGTAACAGTGTGGTTCTCATTTCGATAATATGATAAACCGCACATCTCGGACATTCCTAATCCAACTGCAAAGATACAAAAAAAATCTCACAATATTAAAAATCGGGCAATCTACGTCTCCATTATTTTTTATATGGAAACTGTCAGCATCAACCCCAAGGGGAAATGAAAAAGATGGTCAAAGCATTTGTTGCATCAATCTTCCCGAAAACAAAACCCCCGGTAGACAGAGTTCTGACAACCCGCTTTCATACCGAGGGTTTTGATAGCAATATGCTACAACGGAATACGTGAGACTGTTATCTCAGCATCTCTTCTGCTATATGTAGTGCGGCATCGAGTCCGTCAGGGTTTTTGCCGCCTGCTGTAGCGTAGGCTGGTTGACCACCGCCACCGCCTTGAATCTCTTTACCTGCAGTGCGGACGATAGTGGCAGCATTAAGACCTGCATCGACGCGGTTCTTGCCCAGAGCCACAAGCAGGGCTGGCTTGCCGCCATAAACGCTACCAAGAGCCACTGCCATGTCTGGATACTGCGCTGAAAGGGCAAGCATGGCATCCTTCAGTTGGCTGAGGTCACCGTCCATTTTGCGGACAAGAAGCGGCGATAGCTCGAGTTGGCGGGCAAGGTCTTGTTTCAAGATATTTATCTGTGCTTTTTGAAACTGTTCCACCTCGGAACGGAGGTTGGCATTATCGTCCTGCAGACGTTGAACGGCGGCAAGGAGATCCTTGGGGTTTTTGAGCAGGTCGCGGAGACTGTCAAGCTGGTCCTGCATGGTGTTGTTGTAATTCTCGGCGGCTGCTCCAGTGACGGCTTCGATTCGGCGCATGCCTGCTGCCACGGCTCCCTCGCTCACTATGCGGAAAGAACCGATGTGCCCCGTGTTTGAGATATGGGTACCGCCACAGAACTCAACACTGTCGCCAAACTTGACTACGCGGACATGGTCGCCGTATTTTTCTCCAAAAAGAGCCATTGCGCCGAGCTTCTGTGCTTCAGCTATGGGCATGGCGCGGTGTTCCTCAAGGGGTATGGCGCGGCGGATGTCAATGTTAACCTGTTTCTCCACCTCACGGATTTCCTCACGGGTGAGTTTTGCAAAATGAGAGAAGTCGAAACGCAGCCGGTAGTCATCGACGCTCGAGCCTTTCTGCTCGACATGGGTGCCAAGCACATTGCGTAGAGCCTTGTGGAGTAAGTGGGTGGACGTATGGTTACACTGTATGGCTATACGACGGCATTTGTCAACCTCGGCTTTGTAGGGCTGATCAAGATGCTCGGGCAGTTTGGTCACAATATGAATAATGAGGTTATTCTCCTTCTTCGTATTCACCACAGACACCATGTCGCCCGCGGGGTGAGTAAGTGAACCTTGGTCTCCCACTTGACCACCGCTTTCTCCGTAGAATGGAGTGCGGTCAAAGACAAGTTGGAAGAATTCTTTGTCTTTCACCTTGACGTGGCGATAGCGCGTAATTCGAACTTCGGCTGTAAGCTCATCGTAGCCAATGAACTCTTGGTTGACGCCAGGAAGAAGTTCCACCCAGTCATCGTTCTCCACAGCAGCGGCGGCACGCGAACGATTCTTCTGCTCGGCAAGTCCTTTCTGGAAACCATCCATGTCGACCGTCCAACCTTTTTCGGTGGCCATAAGCTGTGTCAAGTCAATGGGGAAACCATAGGTGTCGAACAGCTCAAAAGCGAAATCTCCGTCGATTGTCTTTGTATTCGAATGCGAGGAAACGTAGTCGTCGAAACGTTTAATGCCCCCGGCAAGCGTCTTCAAAAACGACTGCTCCTCCTCAAGGAGAATGCGTTGGATGAGCTCCTGTTGTTTCACCAACTCAGGATATTGTTCACCCATCTGGGCAACAAGTGTGTTCACTATGCGGTTCATAAAAGGCTCTTTAAAGCCGAGGAAAGTGTATCCATAGCGAACAGCGCGGCGTAAAATGCGGCGGATGACATATCCTGCCTTGGCATTGCTGGGCAGTTGACCGTCGGCAATGCTAAAACTGACGGCTCGCAGGTGGTCGGCAACAACGCGCATGGCGATGTCTGCCTGCTTGTCTTGCCCGTAGGTGCGACCTGCCAGACGGGCTATCTCTTGGATTAAGGGTTGGAAAACATCAGTGTCATAGTTCGACTTTTTCCCTTGCATCACCATGCAGAGTCGTTCGAATCCCATGCCAGTGTCAATATGTTTGGCTTTGAGGGGTTCAAGAGTGCCATTAGCCAAACGGTTGAACTGCATAAAAACGAGATTCCAGATTTCGATGACCAAAGGGTTGTCCTTGTTCACCAATTCGTGGCCGGGGACTCTTTGCTTCTCGGCTTCGTCGCGCAGGTCAATATGAATCTCGCTGCAGGGACCGCAAGGGCCTTGTTCGCCCATTTCCCAGAAATTGTCCTTTTTCGAGCCCTTCAAAATACGGCTTTCGTCAATATGCTCTTTCCAGAAATTGTACGCCTCGGTGTCCATCTCAAGGCCGTCCTTCTCGTCGCCGCCGAACACGGTAACATACAGATTCTGCTTGTCGATATGCATCACTTCGGTCAGGAATTCCCAGCCGTAGGCGATAGCCTCGCGCTTGAAATAGTCGCCAAACGACCAGTTCCCCAACATTTCAAACATGGTGTGGTGGTATGTATCGTGTCCCACCTCCTCCAAGTCGTTGTGTTTACCGCTGACACGCAGACATTTCTGCGCGTCACAGGCACGCGGCCATGGCGCATCGGCATTGCCGAGAAAGATGTCTTTAAACTGGTTCATGCCGGCATTGGTGAACATAAGGGTGGGGTCGTTTTTCACCACCATAGGAGCCGAAGGTACGATGTGGTGGTTTTTGCTCTCGAAAAATTTCAAGAATTGGCTGCGTATTTCGTTACTGGTCATTGCGATTGTTGTTTTTATGAATGACGGAGAAATGGATTATCGTTATTAGAACTCATCGCGCTCCACAAGCAGGATGGCACTTTGGGGAACGATGAAATATTTGTCGTTGTTGTATTTGATTTCAATGGCATCCCGCTGTAGGAAGAGCGCAAGGTCGCCGGTCTTGACCTGCAGGGGCATATAACGTGCGTCGTTGTGGGAATGGTTCCACGACTCACCCTCGTCCAAGGATGGCAAAGGATAGCCTGGTCCGCATTTAAGGATATAACCCGACAAAATCTTTTCCTTGTCTTGATACCCGGCAGGGAGATAAAGTCCGCCTTTGGTACGCTCAACGGCATTGTCGGGTTTTATTAAAACCCTGTCTCCCACTACAATAATTTTGTCTAAATCTGTTGTCATAGATATTAATTGAATTTGCAAAGTTACGAAAAAAATTGAAATCCACCGAAAAAGATATTCGGTCTTTCCGACAATCATCTTTTCAGGCGTTAGGATATTCTTATGTCAGAACACTCATGTGCCCGGGATTTCGATACCCCGAAAAATCCTTAAATCTGAAAATCCGATTTTTTTTTGTAACTTTGCATTTTGTAACGGCCTCTGGCCAGTTGTTATTGTATACTGAAAACGTTGATATTATGACCAAGTATAAATATATTGTGCTGGCTTTGCTGTGCATAGTGTCTATCCTGAACGCTGCTGCACAGGACCCTCAGCCCACCGAGGTATATCCCACGTGGGAGTCGATAAACCAGCGGGGATACCCTGAATGGTTCAAAGACGCGAAATTGGGCATCTTTGTGCATTGGGGACTCTATTCCGTGCCCGCTTGGTCGGCCGCTGACGGCTATGCCGAATGGTTCTATAGAGGATTGATGGTGGGTGACTCTATCAGGGTGAAAGAAATGTATGACTTCAACCGCCGTTGGGGTTATATGTTGGGTGACCAATGGAGCGGACGGTTAAGCAATAGCGAAAGTGTGAAGCAGCGTCCCAAGGCGACGGATTTATATACCCTCTATGCGCAGTCGTGGCATGCCGAACACTGGAATCCCGACCAGTGGGCAGACCTCTTTGCAAGGTCGGGAGCCAAATATGTGGTGTTGGTTACCAAGCATCACGACGGCTACTGCCTCTGGCGCAGCCGTTACCAGCCAAACTGGAACAGCGTCGTCACCGGTCCCCATAAAGACATTGTGGGTATGCTCACCCAATCGGTGCGCAATGCAGGATTGAAGATGGGTTTCTACTATTCCCTCACCGAATGGACCAATAACCTGCATGTGTGGATGCAAGACCCTGACAATGCCATTGACGAATATGTTGACCACTATATGATGCCCCAGTTCAAGGAACTTGTCGGGAAATATAAACCCAGTCTTATTTTTACCGATGGCGAATGGCAGAACACGGCAGAGCAGTTTAAAGCCAAGGAATTGATATCCTGGTATTACAATACTGTCGGTCCGGAAGCCATAGTCAACGACCGCTGGGGTGAAGGCACCCAGCATGGCTTCAAAACCCCCGAGTACAAAGGTGCCATAAAAGACACCGTCCGTCCGTGGGCTGAATGCAGGGGAATAGGCCGCTCTTTTGGATACAATCGAAATGAACCGCTTGAAAATTACTTGACCAGCGACTCGCTGATACGCCATTTTGTCAAACTCGTGGCTGCTGGTGGAGGAATGACTCTCAATGTGGGACCCGATGCCGACGGCACAATTCCGATGTTGCAACAGGAACGACTGATAGATCTCGGCAACTGGTTGAAGGTAAACGGAGAGGCAATCTACGGGTCGCGCCCCTACCGCAAGATGTGCGAGATGGACAGCACCGTCTATTACACCAAGCAAGGCGGCAATCTCTATGCCATCGCCACCCATCTCGACAGTAAGTTGCTTATTTTAAAGAATATGCCACGTCCCAATATCCTTTCACAAATAAAACTACTGGGTTGCGACAAGCCGATAGTGCATTATTACTTTGCGGGCAGCATCTATATCCGGCTGAACAATCTCACCATTGAGGATTTGAGCAAGACGAAAGGCGCTTGGGTGTTCCGCATCACCAAATACGGCGATAAATAACGGTCTCATTTTCAAAGTAAGAAGAAATGGGGCAGGGCGCTCCCTTGCAGGATTTCTTCCAGTATCGGCATCTTCATTCCATGGCAAAAGAAGATGTGTGGTTTCTTCTTGAAGAGATTATTCATTGTTTATAAATAGTTGGAAAGCCGGTTGTTCTGTGGTATTTGGCCGTATAACAACAGGCTTAGGATTTTTCTTCCGTCGGCTATAGCATTCGGCAGGTTCCTATCCTTGGATTTATACATATTTTGACAAGGCTTGTATTTGAAGCTTTGTCAGTACTGTTGTCTTGTATCGTTTGGACGATGGTTAAATGATGTGCAGCTGCTGCAGGGCGTGGGCTATGCCGTCCTCGTCGACAGTAGTGGTGACATAGTCGGCATGTGCCTTGACGTTGTCGTCCGCATTGCCCATGGCCACTCCGATGCCACAATAGTCGAGCATCTCGATGTCGTTTCCTCCGTCACCGAAGCCAATGCATTCATTGCGGTCGATGCCGTAGTGGTGTAGGATGCTGTCTATGCCTGTTGCCTTGCTGTTGTCGGCATTAACGAGGTCGCTGAACCGGGGATGCCAGCGTGGCAGGCGGCAGTGGGGTAGCATTTGCAGCACTGTGTCGTCGAGTTCGGGTGGCATGATGGCAATGATTTGAAAGGTTTCACGGCCTATCATCTGACGGGTAGGGAGCAGGGGAGGCATTTGGAATTCCAGCTGGTCGCGAATGGCATTGGCAACGGGGTCGGAATGGGTATTGACATACATGTCGTGTTCGGTGAAGATCATGGTGCAGAGGTTCTCCTGTTCGGCGTATTGTAGCCAGCGGTCGGTCTCATCTTGCAGAATAGGGTTGCGGAGCAGCACCTGTTTGTCAACAAAACAATAGCCTCCGTTCATGGTGACGTAGCCGTTAAAGCTGACAGGCATGGGAGGGATAAGCACTTTGGGACGGCCTGAAGAGATGAAGGTACGTATGCCTTGGCGATGCAGTTTTTCGAATGCCTGGATGGTGCTGGCGGACACTTGATGGGTGGTGAAGCTGAGCAGTGTACCGTCGATATCGAAGAAGGCGGCTTTTATCATGTGTTAGAGTTTAGTGATTATGGCGCGAAAGAGGGCAGACATTTTTTCGGCGGCACGGTCGGCTTGGCGTATCACGTCGTCCCCGTCGTTCAGGCAGTGGTCGTTCAGGTCGTTGCTTTGGTTGGTGATGATGCTCATGCCGAATATTTCCATTCCGCAATGGCGTGCCACTATCACTTCGGGAACGGTGGACATGCCGGCGGCGTCCGCTCCGAGTGTGCGGTACATGCGGTATTCTGCCGGTGTCTCGTAGGTGGGACCCGTGCCGGCGGCATAGATGCCTTCTCTGAGCGTTTCGCCCAGCAGTGCGGCTTCAGCGTGTGCAGATTCCCGTAAGCGTCGGCTGTAGACGGTGGTCATGTCGGGAAACCGGGGACCGAATTCTTCCATGTTGGGCCCGATGAGGGGATTGGGCATGAAGTTGATATGGTCGGTGATAATCATCATGTCGCCTACACGGAATGAGGGGTTCACCGCTCCGGCGGCATTGCTGACAAAAAGCAGTTTCACCCCCAAGCGGGACATGACGCGCACGGGGAATGTCACTTCTTCCATGCTGTAGCCTTCGTAGTAATGGAAACGGCCTTGCATGGCCATTACTCTTTTCCCTCCCAAGGTGCCGATAATGAGATTGCCTTTGTGTCCGATGGCTGTGGATTGTTTGAAATGGGGAATCTGGCCATAGGGGATTGTGACGGGCTGTTCGATGTGTTGTGCCATGGGGCCGAGTCCGCTGCCGAGGATGATGGCGATTTGTGGTATGTCGCCTGTTATACAGGTGCGCAGGTATTGGACGGTTTCATCGATATGTTGTGTGTTCATGATGTTGTGTTGTCGTCTTTTAGCCGGTTTATTTTTTTCATGATTTCAGCGGCTTGTTCGTAGTTTTCGTCTTCTTCACATTGGTGGAGTTGTTGGTAGAGTTGCTCGAGGGTTTCGTCGGGCTGTGGCAAATGGGCTTTGTTTTGGGGAAGGTTGTCTTCGAGGGCTCCAGGTTCCATGGAGGTTTCGTCGAGTACGCTTTGTGCGATGGTGATGGGGCTGCCTTGCAGCAGTGCCAGAACGACGGCGTCGCTGGTACGGCTGTCGATGCATTTTTCGTTGAACCCGTCGCTAATGTGGAGGGTGGAGTAGAATATGCCTTCGTCGAAACGGTCGATGGTCACTTGTTTCAGTTCGAGAAGGTATTCTTCCATGATGTTGTTGAGTAATGTGTGGGTGAGCGGACGGCGTGCCTGTCGCTGTTCGATGGCCATGACGATGGCTTGGGCTTCGGCTTCACCGATGATGACGGGTACTTGTTTGCCTTTTTCGGGGGCGTCGAGCACGAGCACGTAGGCGTCGCTCATGGACATGGTTTGGGAGATCTGGAAGGGGTAGACGCGGGTGTAGGTCATGGCTCGGGGGGGTGTTTGGCGGGGTCGAGGTATTGCACAAGCTGTTTCACGGCGAGGCCGCGATGGCTTATCTGGTTTTTCACTTCCAAGGGCATTTCGGCAAAGCTGACAGCAAAGCGGTCGGGCATGAAAATGGGGTCGTAACCGAATCCGCCTTTACCATAGCGTTCGGTCAATATGCAACCTTCCACTTTGCCTTCAAAGTAGCGGGGTTGACCATTTTCTATGAGGCAGATCACGGTGCGGAAGGCGGCATTGCGATTGGTTTTGCCCTGCATGTTTTCGAGGAGCTTGTTTACATTGTCGTCAAACGAACAGTGTTCCCCCGCATAGCGTGCGCTATATACGCCGGGGGCTCCCCCGAGTGCCTCTACTTCCAACCCTGTGTCGTCGGCAAAGCAGTCTTTGCCTGTGCGTTCCCACACCCATTGTGCTTTTTGCAGGGCATTGCCCTGCAGGGTATCGGCGGTTTCGGGTATTTCGCCTTCCAACCCTGCTTCGGCAAGGCTTGTTATTTTCACTTTGCCGAGCAGCAGTTGGCTTACCTCTTCTAATTTATGTTTGTTGTTGGTTGCAAAAATCAGTTCTCTCACGGGTGGTTCGTTTTAGCGTTAGTCATCGTAAAAGCGTGACGGAGCCGCTCAGCCGGTATTTCTGCAGGCTGCCTTCGCGCTGGTAGGTGATTACGTAGGGGTATACGCCTCGCGGGCACGGCTTCCCGTTGCGGGTGCCATCCCATTTGAAATGGATATCGTCGGAAGTATAGACAAGTGCGCCGCCGCGGTTGTAGATGGAGATGTGGAAGGTCTCCATGTGGCTCTTGTTGATGATGCTGAACACGTTGTTGGTGGCCTTGTCGGGGGTAAATATGTTGGGGCAGAAGAAACCGAAAGTGTCGATGGCAATCACCCACGTGCTGTCGGTCATGCATCCTAACTCGTTGAAGCTGCGTAGGGTCACTTCGTTGCAGTTATTGGCATAGATGTCGAAATGATGGGTCACGCTCTTTCCCGAGGCAACACCTCCATCGCCGAAGAGCCATTGGGAATGGTCGGAGTGTTCTGAATTGTCGGTCAGGTTGACCACGGGGATTTCCATGTCGATATAACGGGGAGTGTATTCAAAATCGATGATGGGGAGCGGGACTTTTTTGACGAGGATGTCGATGGCGGCAATGTCGCAGCTGTCGGCGGCATAGCCTACCAAGAAGTAACGCGTGTCCTCATTGGGCGACACGGCTATGGTTTGGTTGTGTTCCTGACCTGCCAGTCCGGGGTCGGGAGGATAACTGCTCCATTCATACCACAAGGCACCCTCACCCGTCAGCAACACAGTGTCGCCGGGGCAGTGTTTGGCATGCTTGGGAGAGGCGACAATGCGTGTGGAAAGAAGCGACAGCCTCACGCTGTCCCACGCCACGCAACCCGCCTCGGCGGTAATCTTCAGGTAATAAGTGGTTCGGGGCTGTGTGGGACGCACATACAGCACATCACCTCGGCAGATAGGCTCCTCGCCGGCCTGGTTCAGATGGCGGTACCAGGCGAACGTGCAACCCGACACGGAAGTGGATGCCCTCACGTGAGCTTCGTGACCGTTGCAGATAATTGTGTCCTGGCTGAAGTTGATTTCAGGGTCATGGAAGAAATAGATAGTGTCGTACAGCGTGTCTGAACAATCCGCAGCATTGGTGGTAATCAGCATAAAGGGGTTTTCGAAGTTTTCAAAATCGCGCGTAATGCTTGCCGTCCCCGCCAGACCCGACACCTCGCTGCTGATGGTCGTGTCCGCAAATACCCACACCCTTTTGGCCACATTCTCTGTCAGGTCTGTGATGGTGGTTTCGTCGCCCACGCAGAGTGTCCGTTTGCTGATGCTGATTTTTGTGGAGGGTGGAGTGTCGATATGCACGGTGTACACTTTTGTGGTATAGCAGGTGCTGTCCTCGAGATACATGGTCAACACCACGGCATAGTCGCCTGTTTCATTGGTTCTGAATACGGCTGTGTCGCCAAACAACTCTGCTTCCAAGGGAGTGTCGGGCGTACTGCCCTGATGCACTTCCCATCGGGTCTTGCTATGGTCGATCTTCGGTGCATCGGGTCCCTGGTAAGGCACTCTGCCTAAGGCCTCCATAACCAAGACGGAGGTGTCGAGACAGTAGGTGGTGAACTGGGCATTGATAACAGGCTTGATGTTACTAACCTTCGTATACACCGTCGACTCGAACGGTTTTTCGGGATCCATTGCCGAAGTCATAATGCATTTATATGTTGTGACACCCACAGTGTCGCCCACCTGAATGTCGCGGCTGATGTCGGCCATGGTAGTGATGAACTCATCGGTACGGGCCACATGGACATTGCTTGTGGAGGTAGGCCCTAACTGACGGAACGGCAGAGTGTTCATATACGTAGAATTGGTCGTGCTCCCCTCGTAGCCGTCCTCCGACACATACCACGTGTACGAAATCAGCCCTTCGGGAGCTTTCAGCGTATCGACAGCGTCCGAAATACCTTGAGGACAGCCCGAAGCCCGGATCTCCATCGGCTGGCAGCTCCCTGCAATATACGCATAAATCGGATCCACATCGTAAATACAGTCGCTCGTATACATCTCCACACGCACCGAGTCATACAGATAGTTAATCAAACTGATGGCTACGCGTGTCCATGGCTTGTAGCAATAGCAACAACTCGTGGCGCCGGCCGAAGTGGGGGATCCCGAAAAACCTGTCACCCACGGAGCCGAAACGGTACCCGTCACCGCAGGCGCCGATATGTTGAACCACAAGTCGTCGTTCAACGGGAAATTGTTCCATTGGCCCGTAGAACTGTTCTTGCCGCACACTCTTATCAGGAACTCCCCTGCCTCCCGTGGGGAATGGTCATAACGGCACGTCACAATCGCATAGTCGATAAATAGCAAAGCATTCATCGGAGTCACCATCATCGTGTAAAAAAGAGCCTCAGCCCCCTTGTTGTTGCCCGTAGTACGGGTGCTGTTGATGCATTGACCCGTGGCGCGCATATCGCCCAGACGGATACTCGTCGTGTGCCCCGGCGGGATGCGTTGCATGCCCTGACCTGCCGCATTGACAGTAAACAAATCCATTCCCGCATCAGCCGAAGTATAAATGCGGAAACGCTGGTCGTGACCGTCAAAAAGCGTGCAGTGGTTGCAGGCGCAACGGTCGTTGTCAAAGCCCGAATTGTGCGTGGCCGAAAGAATGTTTGCATCGTTCCTCAGCACAGGCCAGTTGGGACGGCTGCAAGTGCTCAGCACATTCGAACCCGTGCTCCCGCCCGAACCCTCAATACGGTCGCCCACACGTGCAGTCCAGCTCCCCACATCAAACGACATCGAATTGAACGAGGTCGGATTCTGCAATCCCGGACAATTTATTGATTGTGCCATCGTTATACTACAAAAACCCAACGCCGCCAAAGTCAGGAATATTACTACATGTTTCATGATGTTTAATATATTTTGGTTTTAATTATTCGCTTGTATAGATTGATTCCCTTGGTGTTTGGTGAATGGATATGCACATCAGACAATCATGCATCCTATAGTCTTCTCCCCAGTTCAGGCAGAATGCGCGACATCCATTCCGTATAGTCACCCGCCACAATATGCTGCCGTGCCGACCCCACCAACCACATATAGAAAGCAAGATTATGAATCGAGCAAATCTGCAGACCTAAAATCTCTTCAGCGCGAATCAGATGGTGAAGATAGGCTAAAGTATAGCTCCTGTCGCACAGGGCTGTGCCCTCCGGGTCGATAACGTCAAAACAGCACTCCCACTTCTTGTTCTTGATATTGATAGTGCCGTGGGCAGTAAACAGCAGGCCGTTGCGGCCGTTGCGGGTAGGCATGACACAATCGAACATATCCACCCCGCGGCCGATAGCCTCCAAAATATTGGCGGGAGTCCCCACACCCATCAAATACCGCGGCCTGTCCTTCGGCAGGATAGCGTTCACCACCTCAATCATCTCATACATCGTTTCCGTCGGCTCACCCACCGCCAACCCCCCAATGGCGTTCCCCTCAGCACCCTTCGATGCAATATATTCGGCCGACACCCGCCGTAAATCGGCATACTTGCACCCCTGTACAATAGGGAAAAGGCTTTGGTGATAGCCATACAGCGGTTCGGTTTCCTCAAATCTTGTTATGCATCGGTCAAGCCAGCGGTGTGTCAGCTCCATTGAACGTTTGGCGTAGCGGTAGTCCGATTCGCCGGGAGCGCACTCGTCAAAAGCCATCATAATGTCGGCACCTATCACGCGCTCAATATCCATCACCCCTTCGGGCGAAAAGAAGTGACGGCTTCCGTCAATATGCGATTGGAAAGTGCATCCTTCCTCTTTGATTTTCCTGTTCTCGGCCAGTGAAAACACTTGGAATCCACCGCTGTCGGTAAGTAATGGGCGTTCCCAGCCGGCAAAGCCGTGCAATCCTCCCGCAGCCTTCAGTATGTCAAGCCCCGGACGGAGAAACAGATGGTATGTATTGCCCAAAATAATCTGAGCCTTCACGTCTTCATACAACTCATGGCGGTGCACGGCCTTAACACTGCCCGCGGTACCCACAGGCATGAATATAGGCGTGGCTATCTCACCGTGTGCTGTTGAAATAAATCCAGCTCGCGCACAGCTTTTTTGGTCCTCTTGCTCTATCTTGAACTTCATAATTATCAACTTTTCAGCGTGTCAGAACATTTAGTTATGAACAATCGGTTGATATTTCATTCTGCAAAGATACAAAAAAAATCAAAAATAATACATATTTTTGCAATAAAAATTAATCGCACCTAAAATGGACTTTACTCATGTTCTTACAGACCCTTGCACTATGGCATTGACTGCCGTAATGGCATTAAGTCTGGTTATTTTGTGTCTATACTACGGTCTTTTTTACTTCCGCATCGGGCACTACAAAGGCTATTCCCGCAAATCAAAAAACACCGACTCCGACAATCTGCCCCCGGTCTCGGTGATTCTCACTGCTCAGAACGACGGCGAATGGCTGCGCACCAATCTCGTCTATCTCCTTGAACAAGACTACCCCGATTTTGAGGTGGTGGTTGTCGATTACCTCTCCTCCGACGACACCCAGTTTATCCTCCGTCTCCTTTCCGAGAACTACAAAAACCTCAAAATCGTCACCCTTCTCGAGAATGCCAATGGCTACCAAGGGCTCAAATACCCCTTCTCCATCGGAATCAAATCGGCCAAAAACGATATTCTCCTCCTTGCCGAACCCGAATGTATGCCTATGGACACCACTAATTTCAGTTGGATACGCTCCATGGTGAAAGGCTATGTCAACAACCATATCGACATCGTCCTTGGCTATTGCGGCATCGCCTACAAACCATCCCTCTTCAACTGGCTGCAACAATACGATAACCTCGACTATAGTGTCGAATATCTGGGTGCTGCCGCCCTTCGGCATCCGTTCACCGGCAATGGCCGCAATCTTAGCTACCGCCGCAGCCTATTCCTCAAAAACGATGGATTCATCTATCACTACAATATCCCCGACGGTGCCGACGACATGTTTGTCAACCAGAATTCGCGCCGACGCAACACCGCCGTAGTTCTCAATCCCGATGCTTACACCATTGTCCAGCCCCAACCCACATTTCTCCAGTGGCACCGCTATCGCAAGCACCGCATCGTAACCCACGCTTTCTACAGTTTCTGGCTCAAATGCTCACGGTTCGCCAAGCCGCTCAATGTTTTCCTCTTCTACCTCGCCGGTGCCCTCCTTCTGGCTCTTGGCACCTTCCCCTGGCAAATCCTCGCCGCCGCCCTTGCTCTCAAGCTTGCATGGCAGATAATCTCGGTTGCGCAGGCCACTCGCCGCCTTACCGTGAAACCTATCGTCTACATCCTTTCGCCTCTTTTTGAAATTTATTTTCTCGTTGCAAATACTTTTTTATCCATATTCCCGTTATCGAAGAAATAATTAACTGAAATAACGGTCAAAAAGGCATGGAACCTTTCCTTTCCAACGAAAAGGCACAGCGTGATTATCAGCTCGTTATTGCCGCCCGCGACAAAGGCGACCAACGAGCTTATGCCGATCTTATGCGTTTTTACCGCGAGCCCATATATTTGATGCTCCTCCGCATGACGCACAGCCCTGTCGATGCCGACGACCTTACTATGGAAGCTTTCGGAAAGGCCTTCTGCCAACTCTCCTCCTACACTCCGCAAAACACCTTCGCCACATGGCTCTTCTCCATCGCCAGCAACCATGGCATTGACTTCATCCGTCGACAACACATGCGTCTTGTCTCGCTCAACTCCATGTCGGTTTCCGACGACGATGAAGCCTTTGAATACCCCATCCCCTCTGAAGACCCCAACCCCGAAGAGGAACTCATCTCCCGCCAGCGCGACAAACTTGTCCGTGAATTGGTCGACCGTCTCGCCCCTCGCTACCGCCGCATCGTCAACATGCGCTACTTCGAAGAATTGTCGTATGAGGAAATTTCCCGCAAACTAAACATTCCCCTCGGCACTGTCAAAATCCAGCTTCGCCGAGCCCGGCTCCTACTCGCCGAAATCATCAAGTCACAAAAACAAAGTCTATGAAACAACGAATATCCATTTTCCTCCTTGCCATCCTCGTCTGCTCCCTTCCACTCCAGGCACAGAAAAAGAAATCCTCAGCGTCCCAGACCCGCATCACTGGCCTCTCCCTCGTCGTCGATGCAGGTCTTCTCATCCCCAACGCCAAACAAGCCAACTTCTATAGCGGACGCCCCGGCAACGACAACACCATTGACCGCGTGCTCCGTTCCGAGCAATACGGCACACAGATATGGACCAGCCTCGTCAACCAAGGCCTCATCTCGCCCAGTGCCATCCCATCCTATGGCGCCTTCACCATTGTCGAATACCCCGGCATGTACTATAAGCTCACCTACCAAATCGGCGCAGGTCTGCGCTACGACTACAACAGCGGATGGGGTTGGATGCTCAACTTCGATTTCAGCCAACTCACCGCTGCCGGCCAGTTTCTTCTCTCCAGCGACAACGGTGTCGGCATCCCGGGCAGCCGTCAGTATGTGGCGTGCGACATCTTCGGCCTCGAAAAACGCATCCTTATCGACTTCTCCATCCTCAAACGCATGCCGCTCACCAAACTCCTCGACCTCGAACTCTCCTTCGGAGTCGATATCAACAATACCAAAGTCACCGAAAACGGCATGGTCATCGCCGGCCACACCTACAGCATCCTTGATGTCTGGGGCGGCCAAAGCCCCTATTCCGGTGCGGGTTCCTACGACTACATCAACCAAGGCGGCATAGGCTTCGGCTCCCTCGCCGCCGTGGCTCTCGGCTACAATCTGTCCGGTGCCACCGTCGATTTCGGCTATGCTTGCCGCTACATGCAAACCAAATACAAAGGATACAACGACAACGACTGCTTCGCTCTGCAACACACAGTTTTCGCCCGTTTCAATATCAACAATTTCGCCCTTTTCAAGAAATAACTGCCTGCTTGCGGGTTCCTGCCCGCCAAAGGCACAATACCTTACATAACAAACAAAAATAATGATACAATTAACAGACCTTTCGCAATCCGACCATCCGCATTTCGCCAAAGATCTATTTGAGTCGGCTTTTCCCGACGAAGAACGACCTCCTTTCGGGGAGTTGAAGCATCGTAACAAAGACAAATTCCATTTCATGGTCGCCACCAACGACGACGGCGACGAACCAATAGGCATCCTCACCTATTGGACATTTGACAATTTCGTCTACATTGAGCATTTCGCCATCGATGAAGACCTCCGCAACCAAGGGCTTGGCAAGGCAGTCTTTCTCAATTTCCTCTCCCAGCAGAAACAACAGGTGGTACTCGAAGTAGAACGTGCACACGACGAGACTTCCGAGCATCGTATTGATTTCTATGAAAGTATGGGACTCTATTCCAACCCTTACGACTATATCCAGCCTTCCTATCATGAAGACCAAATAACTGTTCCTATGATAGTTATGACGAAATACGAGTTGGACGAGGAGGAATTTAACGAAATTCGCGAAATTCTCTATCGGGAAGTGTACAAATGCAAACTGTCAGACCTGCGTTGAATAAAAAAATATTTATATTCAAAGTACAAAATATCAAATTGTTAGTCTATAACTTCGTAAAAAAAAGAAAAAAAAATTTTGTACATTAGAAAAAAGTTGTATCTTTGCAACCGCTTTCACAGAGGGATCAAGAAAGTGAATGGATGGCTCCTTAGCTCAACTGAATA
>DBXQ01000027.1:0-200 GCA_002309955.1 Bacteroidales bacterium UBA1208 | reverse complement strand
GAAGAACTCAGCAATGAGTTCTTTTTTTTTTTTGTCTCAGTCTTTTTCACCCAAACTCCCCATTGACGTTGAACCGTTTATCCGTTGATGTTCTTTTACAGCTCGCAACTTGTCAACATCTATTTCCGTCATCCCTTTTCAACACACGCCCTCTTCCGCAAATCCTCCCCAGCTTGCACCCAAGTCCCTTTCGCACTGCC
>DBXQ01000129.1 GCA_002309955.1 Bacteroidales bacterium UBA1208 | reverse complement strand
ATGTCGCGTCCGCCGGTCTTCTCGTCACCGTCGCGGAAATATTCGGCCAGGGTCAGACCGGAGAGGGCCACACGGGCACGGGCACCGGGAGTCTCGTTCATCTGGCCGAACACCATGGTGCATTTCGAGTCCTTCACGGCCTGCATGTCCACCTTCGAGAGGTCCCAGCTGCCTTCTTCCATGCTCTTGGCAAACTCGGGGCCATAGTTGATAACGCCGGCCTCAATCATTTCGCGCAGCAGGTCGTTACCTTCACGGGTACGCTCGCCTACGCCGGTGAATACCGACATGCCGGAGTATTTTTTTGCGATATTGTTGATGAGTTCCTGGATAAGCACGGTCTTGCCTACACCGGCACCGCCGAAGAGACCAATCTTACCACCTTTCAGGAAGGGCTGGATAAGGTCGATAACCTTGATACCGGTGAAGAGAACCTCTTGGCTCGTTGCCAGATTCTCGAACTTGGGCGGTTCGCGGTGGATGCCGTAGCGTTTGTCGTGTGCTGGGTCGGGCATTCCATCGATTGCCTTACCAATAACGTTGAAAAGACGACCATTGATATTCTCGCTGACGGGCATTGAGATGGGGCCGTTGAGGGTTACCACTTCGGTGCCGCGTTGCAGACCGTCGGTACTGTCCATGGCAATGGTGCGCATGGTGTTCTCTCCAATGTCCTGCTGGCATTCAAGAATCACTTCGGTGCCGTCGGGACGGACTACCTTTAATGCATCGTAGATGTCGGGTAATGTTACCTCGTCCTCAAAAGTGACATCGACAACTGCGCCGATAATCTGGGAGATTTTTCCTTTAACAGTTTGTTTCATGTATGCTTATGTATTATTATTCGTACGAAATTTTTCAAACCTTTGAAAGTGCGAAATTACAATTTTATTCCCAATTGGCAAAATTTTTAACACAAAAAAAATATCAACACGGGTTAATTTATTGTGTTAATTTGTTTTATATAATCTGCCAGGAAGGCATCGTACTATGTTTTTCAGCTCTAATTCCATCATGATAGAAGCTATTTTTGGCAGTGACAAACCACTTTTTTCGACAATTTCGTCGAGTCTCATCTCTCGGTATTCGTTCAGCAGTTTCACGACGGTTTGTTGACTGGCGGTCAGTGTGGCGAAGATGCTTAGCTGCTCTTCCCTCTGACGGTTGCGGTCGAAGGTGTTTTTCCACCCCATCTGATAGAAAAGGTCGCCGGCATTGCGAATCATCAAAGCCTTATTGTTGATGACAAGATTGTTGCATCCTTCCGAGAGGGGGTCGTTCAGTCGGCCTGGCACAGCAAATACTTCGCGGTGGTAACTATTGGCCATATTGGCGGTGATGAGAGCCCCGCCGCGCTCGGCAGCTTCGACCACGATTGTGGCATCGCTCAGTGCGGCCACGATGCGGTTGCGGGCTGGGAAATAAGAGGCGTTTATGCCGGTGCCTATCGGGTATTCGCTCAACAGGGCACCGCCTTGTTCCACAATTCTTCTGGCCAGTAGGCGGTTCTGTTGCGGGTAGACGATGTCTAATCCATGACCCAACACCGCCACCGTGGGCAGGCCGTTTTCCAGAGCAGCCGTGTGGGCTGCGGTATCTATGCCGTAGGCCAGTCCGCTCACTATTGTGGTGCCGTCGGCTTTCATCTCCTGTACCAGTCGTGCGGTGGTTGCCCGTCCATAGTCCGAGCATTTACGTGTACCCACCATCGCTACGCTGTGCTGGGCATTCAGATTGCAGCGTCCAACGCGGTAGAGTAGCACAGGTGTGTCCTCGCAACCCTCCTCGTTGAGTCGTTGTGGATAGTCGGCATCGGTGCAGAAAAGAGTGTCCACTCCATATCGTTCCATCAAAGAGATAGCCTGTTGGGCCGCAACAAGCGGCTGGTGGCTCTCAATAGAGGCAATGATGCTGTCGTGGCGGAGGAATATGTCCTTCAATTGGGCGTGCGACATGGCAAAAAGTTCCTCGGCATTGGGACAATAGGCAAGCAATTGGCGTATGGTTTTGTTGCCGAGGCCTGGAATCAGTGTCAGGGCTATGGAATAGGGGTTCAATGGGCGGAGTTGTTAGGTTGATTGATGGTATGTGCAAGGATGCGCAGTGAGGCGAACGAGGTCGAGAGCCGGTTGATGCACTCGTCGTGCGTCACCCACAGGGCTTGGGTGATAGACTCCTCAGTTTGTGGGCGGGGTTGGGCAAGTGGAGCCTGCATGGCAAACCAAGAGGTCTGTTTCAGGTGCCAGCCTCCATATTTGTCGTAGATGTGGTAAGTCTTGGCAATCAGTGCGGGGTGGGGGAGGGCTTCGATTCCCGTCTCCTCCATCACCTCACGCAGGGCGGCCATCCGTAGGGTCTCGCCGCGTTCCACCATTCCTTTCGGCAAGTCCCAATGACCCTCACGATAAATCATAAGGCATTGGCCGTCGGGACTGTGTACCAGTCCGCCGGCGGCTTTGACGAAACGGAAACGGTGGTGGAGAAAGTCAATCCATCGGCGTGGGTCAGACTGTGTCCACACCCATACGTCCGATTGTTGGGCAATCAAGCGGTCGAGGCAGCAATCCGGCTGGCTGTCGTCTATTTCGGTGCAACCCTGTGGCATAACGGTTTTGTCGCGTAGCTGGGCAGGGCAAAGGTACATGAGTGAGTCTTGGAAGGCGATAATCATAATAATTTATAACGCCTGGACATGACTTTTATTGTTGTCTCAGATGTAAAAATTGTCTTCTTGCCGAATAGGGGAGAAGTTGTCGCAGATTCGTTCGTTAATCATCTGTTCGCCCATCCTTTTACCATCAGTTATTCCTCGATAGAGGGAAAACGAAGGAATAACGAAGGAATAACGAAGGTAAAACGAGCGAAGGAAGAACTGCCGTGGATTGGGTCGGAAGATGGGTTACGGATTGATGGTGACGGGGTGGCGACGCAAGTATTCCTCTTTATAGGGGAAGGGACTGTCGCCGTCGGTGGCACCACCATGGAAGCGGAAACAGGTATGCGACGAATAGGGTATAACGTTGTAGGTGTTTAGCTGCTGTTGGCGTGCCTTGTCGGTGTAGGGGATGATGGACACTTCGAACCAGTAACTGCCGAAGCCTATGGTGAGATAGTCGAAGGTTGCAAGACCTGTGGGCTTGTAGACAGTCAGTTCCTTGCAATGAATGGTTTTCATGATGTCTGGCATGTCGCTGGGGATATTCAAGGCGGATGCTGACACATTTAGAGTGTCGGAATCGGCAGGGAGCGGGTAGCTGAAAAAGTTGTTGGTAGATTTGATGCGCAAGAGTGAGATTCCACCTGACCGAGTGACTTCCAACATGGTGCTGTCGGGCATGGCGGCGTATAGGCTGTTGGCAAGAGAGAGCATGGCGGCTTCGTGTTTGATGCAGTGTTTTTCCATCTTGGCGGGGACTCGTGAACTGCCCGAGGGCAGCACCATGAGGACAATGAATGCAAGAAAGAGCAACAGAAGTGTCCACAGAGCAATGACTCTCCCAGGACGTTGACGAAGTCTGAAAAGGGAATAAACAAAGCACGCTACGCCTAAGGGAATGGTCACTATCATCACCATTGAGGACATCCACAGGATGAGAAAGAGGTCTATCTCGCAGAAGAGATAATCCACCGAAAAGAACAGTAGCAACAGGGTATTGACAATGCACACCCCGTAGGCGAGCCTTTTAAGCCAAAGCGGAAAAACTCTTTTGACCATGCTCGGTTAAATGTCTGAATGGACATTGAGCTTAGAACATGTAGCCCATTTTGATGTAAAGGTTGCTGAACTTGGCGTTGTCCTGTTTATCGAGGGCGGTGGCCCAGTCGACACTGAGGACAAAGTTGTCGTTCATGGCCACTTTGAGGCCGCAGCCTGCGGAGAGGTGTGGGGCAAAAAGGCGGCTCTCGTCGTAGAGGTCGTCGGGATTGACCGAGCTCAGGGCTGCCTGAACAGGGTCGGACATGACACGGTCGTAGGGTTGCACCACCATGCCGGCATCCATGAAGGGGTTGAGACCTATATAGAAGTTCTCTTTGCCTATCTTGAAGTGCGCCACCTGCACGCGGAACTCCACATTGGCAAAGGCTACGCCACGGGCGAGGATACGGTTGCGCATGATGCCGCGGATGGAGTTGGCGCCGCCCAGTCCCTCATAGATGACACGCTGCATGTAGAGCTGGTTGAGGTAGGTGTTGAGGTAGAAAGGACTTTTGCCCGCCACATTGAGCTGGGTACCCAGACGGTAGGCAAAGGTGAGACGGTTGGTGACTATGGGCAGATAGTGCCTCCAGCATGCATTTAACTTGAGGTTGTTGAAGTCTTTCATCTCGCCCAATCCGGCATAGTAGGTAAGGAATGCGTCGGCATGGATGCCTCGACGGGGATTCTGCTGGCGGTCGCGGGTGTCGAAGGTGAGCCCACCGTGCAGGTAGGGGTGGTAGCCACCCTTGGCCTCGGCAGGGCTGATATAGCCCAGCGTCACATACTGGTCGTAGAGGGTTCCAACGCCTTCGGGCAGCTTTTTGGCTTCGTCTTTGGTGTACTTGTTTAGCCGTGCCACATCGACGGTGCCCACATTGTAGTATAGCAATCCGATGCCCGCATTCCAGTACCAAGGCTTGGCAAGGGTGCCCTGCAGGTCGGTACTGAGGCGGAACATGTCGCGTTTGAACTTGTAATAAGCACGGGTGCGGTAAAGTGCGCTTGACTGGTCGGAGTATTCGGGACGATACAGAGCCTCATAGCCATTGAAGCCATAGAAGTCGCACATTTTGTCGGGCAGATAGGTGAGGTCGATGCTCAGGCGATGACCGGGGATGAGGTACTTGGAGTCGTAGGCAAATCTGTAAAGGCCGTAGTGCTTTGACGTGGTGGCAGCCTCGACGTAGAAGGAATGGTAATAGTCGGGATAGACGGCTCCATCGCCGAAGTAATAGACGTTGGACAGCAGTCCGAGCTGCAGTCCCAGGTCGGCATCGTAGGCAAAGCTGGGCAAGACGCCGAATGTCCAGCCCTTGCGGATATTGGTCGAATCCTGCGCCGACAGGGAAACGGAAACTAAAAGACAAAAGCTAAAAGCCAAAAGGGGTACAAGATGTTTTTTCATAGAGCTAATTGGACTAATTGGACTTATGAGACTTACTGTTAAACAATTTCTTCCTGAAGATGAACAGGGCAAAGATGAAGAACGCCGCCGCCAGGATGCCGAGGGTGATGAGGCAGCTCTTCATGCTCTGCGGGCCAAATCCCATAAGCAGCAGCACGGGGAATCCGAAGACGATGGCCGGGATGGTCTGCAGGACAAGGTTGTTGGCGGCGGGGGTCTCGAACTTGGGGTCTATTTCGCGAAGCAGAATCATACCGTTGCTGGCGGTGCCGGTAAGCATGCCGAACATGGAGAAGAAGCCTTCGTATCGATAGTCGGGATAGAGATGCTTGGCACAAGCCCGTACATAGAAGAACGTTGCCACGGCACCAAGTAGGCACACCAACACGAGAGGTAGCCAGAGTCCGCGCAGGTTGTTGAAGTCGATGGCAGCGGTTCCGGCTACAATCATAAAGTCGAAGCAGGTGCCTGCGATGCGGTCGAGGGTATAGTTGTTGATATATTCGCGTTGTATCAAACGACTTTTACGGAGGTTGTTTATGATGACTTTCACCAGAACGCCAAGCAGGGTACCCCATAGGAAGTTGAATCCCCATACCATAGGCTTGAGGGTCTTGGTGCCGAAATTGCCGAGATCAAGTTGCTCCACCCCGTACATGAGGAGGAACACCATGGCGTAGACCAGCAGCACAAGGCTGATCTGCACCGTCAACTTGTCGATAGACTCGGCGTGGGGGATCTCGTTATCCGACTGGTAATCGGCCAGCGTATACTCCTCCTTATAATCTCCCGCCTGCCTTTTCAGCCTACCCTTGCGGCGCAGTATGTTCATATATATCACTCCCACCAGACTACCCACGATGAAGCCTGTTGCGGCGATGCTCAGACCGAAATCGGCACCGTGGAAGGCAATGCCTTGACCTTCGGCCCAGCCAGTGTAGGTGACCCCGAAGTTAAGGGCTTGTCCAGGCCCCTGTCCATAGCCCATAGGCAGCAAGAGACCTGCGGCGTAGAAGAAATCGGTTTTGTTCCACAACAAGAACAGCGGGATGGTGATGAGCAATCCTGCAAGTCCCTGCAGAATATAGGTGCTGGCAGTTACGGCTCCTGTCTCTACCACTTTCATGGTAGTGGTAGCACTCCTGATTTTTTTATTTTTTAGAGCCATGGCCACGAAACCCAATCCGAGGGCGTGATAAGTGATAATCTCCATCGAAGGTTTGTCGACCAATGTGGAAAAGAAACCAAAAGGTTTCAGGCAGAGAATCAGTAACCCCGCCAACAAGGCAGAGGGGAGTAGGCTGCGTTTGAACAGAGGGATGTTGCAACGGATAAGGTTTGCTACTAACAAGGCGACGACGATAATGAAAAACTGTATCAGCCAACCCCATGCGGAAAGAGATGCAAAAGAAGTCATATTGAATGTGTCTTAGATTATTAAATAATTTAGTTTAAAATAAACGTAAACACAAGTATTATATTGTATAGTTTGTCTATTTTTCTTTCCAATATACAATAAAACAGTGAGAATGCCGTTTTTTTTACATCAAAATAAATAACATATACAATGAAACACACTCTTATCATTGCTACCGCGTTGCTGCTGATGGGCACCGCCGTGGGACAAGAAACCACACAGCACTCCCGCTTGAAAAATCATGTTTACACCCTTGCTGCCGACAGCCTCAACGGACGCAGGGCAGGAAGCCTTGATGCCCACCGTGCTGCAACCTACATCACACGCCAATGGCGCGAGATGGGGTTAGAGCCATTCTTTGCCGACAACAAAGACTATAGTATGCCATTCACCGTTGGCGACGACAGCGGGTACTGCAACCTCATAGCCATCATTGAGGGTAATGACCCGGAGCTTAAAAATGAGTTCATCGTCATTGGGGGGCATTATGACCACCTGGGCGTAAGGAACGGCAAGATATATAATGGTGCCGACGACAACGCCTCGGGCACAGCCTGTGTTACCGAGGTGGCAAGGCAGTTGCTGGCACACCAGAGTGAATTGAAACGCAGTGTGATAGTATGTGCCTTTGATGCTGAAGAGATGGGGTTGCATGGCTCGAAAGCCTTGGCTAATTACATGGAGAAATACAACCTCATCGGGCGTGTGAAACTGATGATGAGTGTGGACATGGTTGGATGGCTTGAGAAAGGCAGAAGCCTCCAACTCAATGGCACCGGAACCCTGCGCAACAGCAACCAGCTAACAGATCCCAAGAATTTTGGCATGGACATCCCCGTTAGCACCAAACGTTTCGAGACCTCCCCATTCGGTGCCACCGACACCGAGCCTTTCGCCAAAAAGGGAGTGCCCACATTGGCAGTTACCACAGGTCTGAAATCGCCCTACCATAAACCCGAAGACGATGCCGACCTGATAGACTATAAAGGTCTCGACCTTGTCACCGACTACATGGCCGCACTCACCCTCCGCGTTGCCAACCATCAAGGCACACTGGCCTCCGGCAAACTCTCGCCCAAGCATAGCAGCAATCCTTCGCCCTTCAACCTGGGTCTCTCCCTTGGCTTCAACAGTGCCTGGCTCCGTTTCCCCGAGGCAGCCTTCAGCGGCAAGTCGCTCATTGGTGGTGAGGCCGGTCTGGCCTTGCAGTGCAACTTCAGCAAGCATTTCTCACTCCATGCCGATGTACTCTACGACTACACGCGCTCCCCATACCCCGACCCCAGCGACTTCTTCCGTTCCAGCCTTAAATTGCATCAGCAGTCCGTCACCGTGCCGTTGATGGTGCGATATTATGCCGGCGACTACTACGCCTCATTCTATCTGGCTTTTGGTGGATATTACAGCTACGGGTTCGACAATGCCTTCCGCACCACCTCCACCACCCATCCTGCCACTGCCGCAAACATTGCCTCCGGCAACGGCCAGCCCTGCACCGCACACCAATATGGCATCAGCTGGGGCTTCGGCTTCAATATAGGCAAGCAATGGGAGTTCGGCTTCACTGCAAGCTATCAGCTCAATCCGCTCTTCGAGCCCACAAATATGCCTCGCACATTCAACACCTACTCCTCATGCAAGTTGACGTATTATCTCTTCTAATAATAATCACCAACAATTATGAAAAACACATTAAAAACCTCATCCTGCTGCTACTGCTCTTTGGCGGGGCAGCCAATGCACAAGTCCATACACACGTGTATGACTTGGAAGGCAACGAAATAGAATCCGGCCACATGCAATGGGGCGATGGCCTCTATTTCTTCCAAGACGACACCATGTCCTGCCAGATTGGGAGGGTTGGAAAGCGTGCTTCGTTTTCCAGCCCTTTGATTTTCACTACCTCGCAAGGTCTTCGCGTATCTCACGTATTACACGTATAAACCCAAATCGGTCATTAGGAAACCGAAAACTCCTACGGAGTATAATTGGAGAGCTGTATAACGTTGGCTATTAAGGGAAAACTCCTATGGAGTATCTGCCGAATTGTGCAATGCATGGGGAATAGCCCGGTTCCGTAGGGCTTTCGTTTAATAGCATACCAAGTTGATAGATAAGTTATTTCTCCGTAGGAGATTTCGAATAGGTATATTCCTATGACCGTTTTGGGATAAAAATCACTTGTACTGATAATACTTGTGATATGCGAGATACGTGGAGATAATAAAACGGGGTTTCCTTTATCTCACATTACGAAGAGTTTCGTGACGTGCTCTGCGCTCGGTAGAGAAAAACCACGTTTTTCTCTACCGAGCTTTATCGCACATTAGCCTCGAGGTATTTCCGCACCTGGTTCTTCACCCTGAGGGTGTAGTCGCTCAGGTAGTCTTTCTCCTCGGGCTTGTACATCTCGGCATACAATATCTTGCCAAGCTCGATCTTGGGTTTGGAGATATTGCCCGTCACGTCGATGGCCAGTCGGGCAGGCAGGGGACATTTGAGTAACTCGAGGTGGTAGTTGCACTTATTGTCGAGCGAATGATGTCCACTGATGCAGAGCTGATAGTTATGAAGATTGAGCAGGAATGGATATACGGTGATGTTCTTGCGGACCACCTGTGCCTCGACACTGATGCTGTCCACACCGATATTGTTGTCTTTCTCCCTCCAATTCTTGAACTGCAGCAAGCGAGCCATGGAAGCAAGACTTTCATTGTCCAGCACCACAAGGTCTTTGCCGTTGATGGCCATGGCACCGAGGAGGGTGCTCATCTTGGGCTTATAGAAAGCGTCGAGGGCGCACTCTGCCGCCAAGTGGAAGTTGGACTTGCCCTTGAAGGCTTTAAGCATCGGCACAAGGGTGTCGATAGAGGGGATCATATCCAGCAGTTCTTCAATCTGGATGTCGAGCAGATGGAAGTCAAGTCCCGTGAAGAGGTTGTTCACCCTGGGCGACTTGTACACGCCTGTAAGCTGCATGCGGGCAGCCTTGCAAGTGAAACCCATCTGGTCGAGCACCGCCACGCCGTCGTTGACAGTGAGCGAGCCACCCAGCGTGTTGAGGTCGTTGCCGAAAGCCACACAACGGGCGATGTGGGTGTTCAGGCGCACGTTCACATCCTTGGGCACGATAAAGGGGTTGGCCTCCTTCGGCACATTGTCCTCGACACGTTGCTGTGCCAAGGTGTCCTCGTCGGTGCCCATGCCGCTGAGGATGCCCATCAGCTGGTCAATGTCGGCATATTGCGAGTTGAAATCCAGCGTCCCGTGCAGCATACCCTTGTGGCTGAGCCAATCCTCAACACCATACACCTTGCCCGCCAGATGGTAGTCCGACACGCCCCACAGCACATCGGCCTGCTCGATGTTGCACACCTCGGGCTTGTAGTTGAACTTAAAGGAGGTCATACGCACCGCCTCGGACATGTTGTTCATGGCCAACACGGCGCGGTGGATGTCAATATCCACATCGGGATTCCACTGCTTCAGGACATTGTCCTGCGTCGAGTCGTTCTTCACGCTACCTTTCAGCTTCAGGGTGTCCGAGTAGACAATCATCGAGTCCATGTTGACATTCAACTTGCTGGCTCCGATGCGGAACGATGCCGCCAAGGGTTGCTTTTTGTCCAGGATATTCGGAATGCCCACATTGATGTCCGGACTGGTCACCTGGGCATCGAGGTTCATATTATCCATCTTCACATCCAGCTGTCCGCCAATAATGTGTGCGCCAATCAGTTCTGCCACCTTGGCACTTTGACGCTTGGTAGGCAGGGCCAAGGCGACATTCAGCTGTGGCGAGGAGGCATGTATGCTGTCCCAACGCACATTCATGTTTTTCATATAGAGATTTCCGCCCAGCTGGATACGTTTCAAATCCATATCTGTCAACGCGCTCAGGCGACTCTTGGCCTTCAGGTCCACACGGGTGGTGCCTTGTAGGTCGAGCGGCATGGTGTCGGGCAGGAAAGGACGCAAGTCGGGCAGATTGATGTCGCCCTTCAGGCGGGCGTCGACCAGCATATCGCCCATCAAGTCGTCGACGGTGCCTGTAATGCCCACGGTGGAGTGGCTCATCTTGGCATCCAGTTGGTGGATTTCCACCTTGGAGACACCTTTATAGGCACTATCCGACGAGAGGTTCACATTGGCGCTGACCCTTGCCGTGATGTTGCGCAGTGGGGCGGGCAGCATCACGGGAGCGGCAAACGACCCTTTGTCCAGTTCGACATCGGCGTCGACCAAGGGCATACGACCCTTGTCCATCACACCGTACACATGTGCCGACAGCTGTGCCTTTCCGTCCACCTTCATCCCTTTCAGGCTCTCGGTGATAAACGGGGGCAGCATCGCCAGAAGGTCTGCCACCTGCCATTTGTCCGACTGCAGTCTGAGGTCGACCTCCATCGGGCGTTCCTTCTGGGCCAAAGCCACATCGCCGTCCACATCCAGTTTGTAATCCGCCAGACGGAGCGAGGCTTCATCCAGCGCAAAACACATCTTGTTGACATTGGCGCGGAACGGCACATCAAGGTCCAACAGGCCGTGGCGCGAGGCCGACATGGCCTCGGTGGTGAAAGCCTGCCCCCCGGCGGCAAGATAGCCTTCGGGCAGCGACAGCCTCATGCGTCCGCGCAGCGAATCGGTGGTTCCCGTCGCCTCGGCACGCAGCACAACATCGGTAGCGTTGGCGCAGAGAGCGGGATGCCCGGCGCTGTCGACCATATCCAGTAGCAGTTTGTCCACCGTCATCTTCATGTCGGCATCGACAACGGAATGCAGCAGCGACCCCTTAATGTCCATATCCGCGCCGCCCACTTCAGCCAGCATGCGCTGAGGGAGGTTGCAGTATTGAGCCTGCAGATTGTTGACGCTCAGTTTCTCCAACTGTACTATCTCGGGTAGCGACGACTCGTCGGTGGGTTCTTCCTCCTCTTTGTCGCTGGTGACAAAGACATCCAGATTGCTCCACCCGTCGGGGGCGGTATAGAGATTGGCCTTGGTGTCGTCGAGACGGATTTGGTGCACCACCACGGCGCGGTCTTTCAGAAATGCCTTCAAGTCCAGCCCCACGGTCAAGGATGTCACCCGTGCAAGGGTGTCGTCATGCACCATACTGGCCGCCAAGGCATTGTCGGCGGGAATCTGATAGGGGTTCACCAACACCACGTCCTTCACTTCCACCCCCACATCGGGCCATGTCTTGAAGAGCGAAAGCCCCACCTTGCCGAGATGGTATTCGCAAGTGATATAGTTCGAAGCCAATCCATTGACTATTGATGTAAGCCTGGCTGGGGTGAAAAGCAGCCAGCAGAGCACAGCCACGGCCACCACAATAATCCCCAGCAGCGACCCCACGGATATGAGGGCTATTTTCCAACCTTTTTTCATGATTGTTATCGTACTTTGACAAATGTTCTGTAATCGCCATACATGTCCTTCCACACCAGGGTATCCTGCGTCTGGCGGGTGACAGTGTAGTTCTCGTAGGCATGCTGCCCCATCTGGCCCGCGTAGTCGATTTCAAGATGAGACCCCACCGTTGTCCAAGTAAAATGCAACACCCCCTCAGTGTCATCCTCATGCACATCGTCCGCCTCGTCCCAGGTCAACCCCGAGCCATCGGATTTGAAACGCCAGAATTCCGTTGTTTTGTCAGTGGCATGCCATTTGCCCACAAGGTCATCCTTGTTGATTACTATGTCCAGGTCGTCAATACAGCTTACCATCGAGGTCATTCCGGCCAACAACAGAAAGCAATATAAAACACGTTTTTTCATAAACCTTCGTATACATAAATGTCGCGGTACGTGCGACCCATACCGTCATAATCCAAACCGTAACCTACAATAAAATCATCGGGGATCTCCTTGCCCACATAGTCAATCCGGTAATTCTTCTTGAAATTGCCCGGCTTAAAGAGAAATGCGCAGAGAGCAATACTCGACGGCTTCTGCAGTTTCAGTTGTTCAAGGATAAATTCCATCGAAATGCCGCTGTCAATAATGTCTTCAATAATAATTACATCGCGTGCACGACAATCCTTCGGGAATCCCATCAACTCCTTCACATGACCCGTCGAAGCCATACCGAGATATGACGAATAGCGGACAAACGAAACGTGGGCATCGATCTCCAACTCGCGCATCAAGTCCGCGGCAAACATGAAACTACCCGTAAGAATGGGGCAGACAATAGGGTTGCGACCTTTATAATCGCGCGAAATATCGGCGGCCATACGCTTTACTATCGACTGTATTTCCGTCTCTGGCATATACAGTTTGAATTGCTTGTCTAAGACTTGTATTTTTTCCATCGTGATTCGTATTTATTGGTTTAAAGACTATTCTTCTTCATGTTCCACGCTGTCCAGCACCAGTCTCAATCCGAAATAGCTGTAGCCATATTCCGGCAGGTACCAACTGCGTTCAAAAACACTACATCCCCACGTAGGACTGTTGAAACAGCCTCCACGCAATATACGGTTCTCACCAGAGCGTGGACCCTGAGGGCAGTTCTGAGGTGCTGCACTATATGGTTGCATCCAGTCGCTGCACCATTCCATCACATTTCCGCCCATGTCGTAGATTCCCAATTCATTGGGCATTAGTTTGCCGACAGGATGACTGTGGCCGTTGCTGTTGCCGCCATACCAGCATGTCTCCCACATTTGGCTGTTGACACCGGGGTAAGGCGTATTGTGACTGCGTATGCCTCCTCGTGCGGCATACTCCCATTCAGCTTCCGTGGGCAGACGGAACCGATACCCTGTCATCTGGCTTAGCCGGGCTACAAATATCTGCGCGGCATTCCACGACACTTGCTCCACAGGCAGACTGTCATTGTCAGTCCATTTTGAAGGATTCTCACCCATCACTGCCGCCCATAGCTTTTGTGTCACTTCGTGTTGACCCATATAGAATGAATTTACCGTCACCTTATGCGTGGGCAATTCATCGGCATAAGTGTGGCGTTCGCCCTTAGGATGAGTGCAGCCCATAGTGAAACTGCCCCCTTCCACAGGCATCATCCGGAACACAAGGTCATTGACATATATCAGCACAGCCCCGTCGTCCGCCTCAACCAAAAAGGAGAGGTCTGCCGAGTCGACACCGCTGATCTCGGGTAAACGGAATGCGGTGACAGTCAATCCAACCCCGGCTTTTATACCTTTCCCTACAGCCCCTTCAAGGCCTTTCAACGGTGGGGTGTAATGCCCTCCGTCAACCGACACCCTTACACAAATGTCAGCCTGCCGGTCGAGAGAATAGCTGATAGTCAAACTGTCGTTACGAAGAGTGAAGGAGACATCCGTCACCTGCTGAGCCCACAATGGGGAAAATACTGTGGACAACAACAATATGGCAAAAAACCTTTTCATAAGTCACCAATATTTGAAGGATCCTCTTCCACTTGGGAGAGTCAATCAGGAATGTGCATCGCTCCAAGCCTCGGGATTCTTGCGCCATGCGGCAAGCGACTCCATCTCCATGGGGCGGATATACTCCTCCTTGCAAGCCACCTCAATCAGCGTGTCGTAGTTGGTGAGCGTGTGCAACTCGACATCTGCATCGGCAAAATTGCGTTCGGCCACCTCCAACCCGTATGTGAAAATGGCAGCCATACCCTTTACATTGCAGCCCCGTTCGCGGAGTGCATTGACAGCAATCAAGCTACTCTTGCCTGTCGAAACGAGGTCTTCTATCACCACGACAGACTGACCTTCGTGAATTTCGCCTTCTATTTGATTGGTGAGTCCATGCGATTTGGCCTCGGAACGCACATACACAAAGGGCTTTCCAAGTTCCTGTGCGACCAAGGCACCTTGGGCTATGCCACCCGTGGCCACACCGGCTACAACATCTACGTCGCCCCAGTATTCGTTAACCACATCCACAAAACGCTGACGAATAAATGTGCGTATTTCGGGATAGGAAAGAGTAACGCGGTTATCGCAATAAATAGGCGATTTACGACCCGACGCCCATGTGAAAGGGTGTTCGTTGTTTAGTTTTATTGCTTTGACTTGCAGTAAGAAAGTGGCCGTCTGCAGGGCCATGTCGTTGTTTGTTTTCATAACGCAAAGATACATTTTTTTTTTCATTCACAGAAAAAAAATATTGTTGCAAGACAAACATGCTGACAGCGTGCAATTTCGAATTCCCTAATCTTCTTGGATAGAAAAAGGATTTTGAACACTGTCAAATGGAGGCTGTTAAGTCGGGCATTGTTAAAAAAACACAAAAAGATTGCCTGTTGGTCTTTTGTTTTGTTGAATGTGACCTGTACCGTGGGAGAGTTGTGTTGTCTGCACCCTGGGTGATTCCATGTAAATCAAAATCAGTCCGGTTTTTTTCTGTATTTCCATTCCTGGGTTGCTTCGTCTTGTTGCATGCTTTTTAGGTTCGGATCGCATCCGTTTGATGTTTTTTTGCTTTTGTTGCCGAAGTTGACCGTGTTGTCGCCGAACTTATTGTTTAGTTTGTCGGTCACCTGCATTAATCTGCGGTGCCGCTGGTCGGTAGGCTCGGTAAAGAGGTCGAGTTGCATGCCTCTCTCTGCACCGATGTCGGAAAGTATCACTCCGGCCTGTTTATAAAGGAACCCTTCACGATAGATCTGTGCCAGTGCTGCGAGGGAGGCTTTGATTATGGCAGGGGTGTCTGCAGTGTAAGAGGTGAATTTCATTGTTCCGCTGTTGCGGTATTGGTTCAGGTCATCACGATGACGATTGGTGGAAAGAAACACTGTTACCGTGTGGCATACGCTTTTCTGTTTGCGAAGCTCGGCAGCACATGCGGTGGCAAATGTTCGCACCCACTGCTCCAACTCCTCCTTCTTGTCTGTCATGTATGCAAATGTGCGGCTGTGCATAATGGAGCGTTGCGATGTTGGGCGTTGCAGGTCGATTGATGGGATACCTCTCAGTTCTCGCCAGGTTCGGAGTCCTGTCACAGAAAAGAGGGACTCTATAGTCTTCTCGTCGCAATCGGCTAATTGCTGTGCTGTAACAATTCCTCGGTCAATCAGTTTCTGTTGATTTTTGCGTCCAATTCCCCACACGTCGGCGATGCCGAGCATGGTGAGTGCTTTGTACCTTTTGTCGGGAGTTAGAACGCAAATGCCATGGTATCCGGGGTAATGTTTGGCGTAATAGGTGGCCACCTTGGCCAGCGTATAGGTTTGCGAGCAACCACAGCTGACGGGTATCCCTGTGGTGGTGGTGATGGTGTCCATCACCTTTTGGACGTAATGTCTTACTTCGTCGGGTTCGTCAATGGGAAGAGTGCCGAAGAACTCGTCGACTGAATACTGCACAAAGTCCAATACAATCTCCTGTCGTTGCACAATTTCCATGATCTGGTGCGATATGCGGCGGTATTTCTTGTGGTCGGCAGGACAGACCACAACATTGTTCAGTCGCAACAAATTGCGTACCTTGAAGAGCGGTATGCCACGTTTCAGACCTAATGCTTTGGCCTCGGCTGTTAGTGCCAGAATCACCCCGCCTCCCGCCTCGTTGTCATTGGCGACAACGACAGGCTTTCCTGACAGTTCTGGGCGGGTGGCCACTTCGCATGAGGCGAAATAGGAATTGCAGTCTATGTGCAAAAACATGATTGTGAATGAAAAAGGTAAGAGCCACGGGGGTCTTGGGGCTCTTACCTTTCATTTTTCAACTATTCAACAGGGCTGAAGTCGTCCTTGCCGACACCGCATAGTGGACATACCCAGTCGGCAGGAATGTTTTCGAAAGCGGTTCCCGGGGCAATGCCGCTGTCGGGGTCGCCTTTTTCAGGGTCATAAATATAACCGCAGATGTCACATTTGTACTTTTTCATTTTGATGGATATATAAGGATTAAAAAATGTTTTAAACAGCTCAATGCCATGAACTTTTGTTGGAGTATGGCATGGCCGTCATTGTTGCAAAGATACCCTTTTTTTTTATTCCGCCAAATGTTATTTGTCTACTATTTCATATTTAACTATTTCATACTTCGTACTTGGCTCTGTCCTCGCTCGTTCTCCCATCGTTCTCCCATTACAGAAGGATAAATGATGGTATATATGTCGGATAATTGAGGCCAAAAGAACGAACATGGTGCTATGCGGCAGTGTGGCAAAACCGAATTAGACATTAGGGAACAACGATGTTGCTGCGGTTAAATTGTGTGAAAGGTGTTGCGCTGTGGAAAAGAAATGTAGGTGTTGAGACAATAAAACGGGCGTTGTTTCGTTTTAAAGATAAAAAACTAAAAGGCGAAGAAAGTAAGTGCATTGGATGCGGAAATATGAGAGTTTGTGATTGCGCGGGCAATTCTGCTACAATCACAGCAACACCAATGGCATAATCGATATGACTTTCAAATAAAACAGATTACACATCAACACAATCATACAACAATGAACTGTCTGAGGAAATACTTAACGATGGCTTTTTTAGTGGCTTGTGGAGCCATGGCTTTTGCCCAGACCAATGTTACCATACATGGCGAGGTGGTGAATGGAGCGGGCAAGGATGTATATCTTTACCGTTATACTGATATGCTCACCCTTACAGAGGAGGAGGTGGATCATGCAGTGATTGGCGACAACCGCACGTTCCAGTTGAATGCCTATGCCAATTATCCAGTGATGATGATGTTGCAGATTGAGAATTATAGTCAATCGTTCTTTGTTGAACCGGGACGGAACTATGAGGTGTATGTGCCTCGGTTCGACTGGAATATTGATGAGAAAAGGAATGTGTTTCTTGAGCCCGAGGTGCTGCCTTTGGAGTTTGTCAATATGCCGGCTGGAGAACTGAATGCTTTGATAACGGAGTTTGAGTCGGTGGTAGCACACTATATTGACGAGAATCGGGTGTTTTTTGACAGCCGTTTCCGCCCGCAGAAACGTTATTTCGACAGTCTTGAAGCGGTTGTTGCTAAGAAGTGCCCTGACACGAAGAACGAATTTTTTAATCGCTACAAACGCTATCAGTTGGCAAGCATGAAGTACAGTCTGCATTTTGACACCCGTCGCAATATGGTGAACCGTTATGTGAAGAATCAGCCCATATTGTATTACGATGACAATTACATGGCCTTTTTCACTACGTTGTTTGCCAATTCGGTGTCGAAAGGCACGAAGAAGCTGCCTGCATGGCTTCTGGGTCATTGGGTGAATACACTTAATGTGAAAGTGTTTCTCGATTCGCTCGGAACGGATACGTTGTTGCGTAACGAGCAGGTGCGCGAACTGGTGGCTTTGCAGGCTTTACAGGAGGCTTATTATCAACCGCGATATTATGAGGGTGACCAGGTGGTGAAGATGATTGAGTTGATTGGCGGTCAGACCAAGTTTCCCGAGCATAAGGTATTGGCGAAGCGTCTGGTCAATAGTTTCAAACAGAAGGAAGAAGGGGCTGAGATGCCGGATTTTGTGTTGCCTGATGTGGATAGGAAGATGGTGTCGCTTGAAGGGATGAAGGGGAAATGGGTGTACCTTTCGTTTGTCAGGGTGGGGGATCCCAATTGTCTGGGCGAGATAGAGACGCTGGCGCATTTCAAGGACAGCATCTATGCCAAGAGCAAGAATGTGGAGTTCGTGACTATCTGTTGCGACCGCGAGTTCCAGAAGATGTATCATTTGCTGAAGAATACCAAGAAAGGTCAGCGCTATAATTGGACATGGCTGCATTTCAACGGCAACTATAAGCTGTTGGAGCGTTATGGAGTGGTGTCTTATCCTTATTTTATTCTCATTAATCCCGAAGGACAGATGCAGTATACGGTTACGCCTTCACCGGCCTCGGGTTTTTTGCTGCATGGTCCGTGGCAGCCTAAACAGCAGCAGGAGGAGCGAACGTTCTTTTTGAGGTGAGACTAAGAATTTGGGATTCTTTTCCCGCCTCGCTATCGAAGGGTTCCAGTGGAGACATTCTTCGCAGACTGATTCAAACGTGTTAATGTGTAAATCGATTAGCAAAATAAAGAATTCATGCATTCAAAATGCGGATTAACACGGTCTTGTTGAAAAAACGATGATTTGGGAGAAGTGTAGATGGGTAATAATTAGTATCTTTACTTTTTGAAATAAGTAGACGTTTGTTATGCAACGAATTAAATTTCTTTTAGTTATTGCGGTCATGGTGTTGGCCGTGGAGTCTGTTTTTGCGCAAAAGTCGTCGTCGGACGAGGCTGTGCGTCGGCTTTATCGTCAGGCTGTTGATTTATATCAGAAGGAAAAGTATGCTTCGGCACAAAGTCTGTTTGATAAATTGACTGTCACGGGTGTGGATGCCGAGATGGCCAGCGAGGCCATGTTTTTTGGGGCTGTGTGTGCCGAGCGTCTGGGCAACCGTGATGCTGACTTCAGGTTGACAGAGTTTATGCGTCTTTATCCTCAGAACAAGCATACCAACATGGCCAATTTCTATCTGGGCAACTATCATTACGCAGCAGGCGATTATGCCAAGGCGTTGAAGTATTACAAGAAAGTGCCTGCCCGCGAGGTGGAGTATGGCCACAGAAGCGAGTATAATTTCAAGGTAGGATATTGTTATTTTGTAGATGAGGATTATGGCGAGGCCAAGAAGTATTTTGCGCAGGATATTAACGGCCGCACCAAGTATACCAATGCTTCGCTATACTATTATGCCCATTTGCAGTATATGGAGGGGAAGTATGATTTGGCATTGCGCAATTTTGAGAAACTGCAGTCGGACAACAAGTTTGCCAAGATTGTGCCGTCGTATGTGGCGCGTATTTACTATTATTTGGGGAAGAATGACGAACTGTTGCAGATGGCGCCAACGCTGCTGTTGGAAGAGGATGTGTTTAAGAAGAATGAGATTAGGCAGATGGTGGCTGAGGTCTATTTCAACAGAGGTGAATATAAAAACGCTCTTGACTATTATACTGCAGCGATGCGCAATCGTGACCCGCAGGAGACTGCCACTGTGCAGGACATAGCTCCTGCTACCATCAAAGGGAAGAAGTCCCAGTCACCAGTTGCGTGTACACCTCAGGATAGCTACTATCAGATTGGCTATTGTCACTATATGTTGCATCAGTATGATTCAGCTCAGTTCTATCTGGGCAAGAAGACGGCTTGCGACGACAGTGTGGCTCAGAGCGCTCTTTATGTGTTGGGGGATGTGGACATCAAATTGGGTCGTAAGAACGAGGCTCGCAGTATGTTCCTTCAGGCTTCGAAGATGGACTATGACCCGAAAATCAAGGAGGATGCTTTGTTTAATTATGCTAAGTTGTCGTATGAGTTGAATGCCAATCCCTATAACGAATCTATCCGTTCGTTTGAGGATTATTTGGTCAAGTATCCCAAGAGTGTTCATAAAGCAGAGGTGCAGGAGATATTGAGTTCGCTGTATTTTACTACGCGCAATTACAAGGATGCCCTTACGTTGATTGAGAAGATTCCCGACCGTTCGCCGTTGATGAATCAGGCATACCAGCGTATTGTCATCAACCGGGGCATTGAGGTGTTCAATACGGGCAATATGAAGACAGCGGCGACTTATTTCCAAAAGGCGGCCAAGATTAATGCTTTGCCGAAGTATACGACGGATGCTTATTATCTCTATGCCGAGTCTCGCTACAGGTTGGGAGATTTCGAGGCAGCGGGCAAGACGCTTGACCGTTTTATGCTCAGCACGCATGCCACGTCTTCGCCTTATTATCGTCAGGCATTGTATACGCATGGCTATCTCTGTATGAAACGCGACAATATTGCCGATGCTGCCGATGATTTCAAGATGTTTTTGCGCTTGGCTGATTCGTCGATTGAAAAGCATCAGGTTAACGATGTGAACAACAGGCTCGGCGATTGTAGCTATTTAGACAGCAAGTATGCTGATGCTATCAAGTATTACGACCGTGTGATTGAAGCAGGCGATGCTGATGCGGATTATGCCACTTATCAGAAGGCATTGTCATATGGCGCTATGGGTAAATATCACGACAAGTTGACTTATTTGAATCAGATTTTCGAGCGGTACAACCAGTCGCCTTTGGCTGCGAAAGCACTTTTCGAGATTGGCAATACGTATTTGGTGTGCGACAATAATGATATGGCTTTGCTTTATTTCAACAATTTCCGCACACGTTATCCGCAGAATAGTCTGGTGAAGACGGCTCTCCTGAATATGGGTCTGATTTATTATAATACTGACCGTAACAACGATGCTTTGGAGGTGTTGGACGAGTTGCTGACGCATTATGCGGGTACCGACGAGGCACGCGATGCCCTCAGCACGGTTAAGAACATTTATGTGAGCCAGAATCGTGTGGATGAGTATTTCAGCTATGTGAAGCGGACTACTAAGACGAATGTCTCGACGGTTGAACAGGATAGTACTTTGTATATGAGTGCTGAGAATCTCTATATGAACGGTGACTGCGAGAGTTCGGTGAAAAGTTTCGAGAGTTACCTAAGCAAGTTCCCCGAGGGTCTTTTCCATCTTCAGGCTCATTATTATGCTGCCGATTGCTTGTTCCGTAACGGTCAGAACGAGCAGGCTCTGCCGCACTATGAGGCTGTAGCCGCCGCTCCACGCAACAGCTACACAGAACGTTCGCTCCATAATGCCGCCAACATAGCCTATAATTTGAATAATTTCACCAAGGCACTTGACCTTTACAGCCAGTTGGTCGAGGTGTCCGAGAGCGACAATAACCGTCTTTCGGGTCGTGTGGGCTATCTGCGTTGCTGGGTGCATCTTGCTCAGCGCGACAGTATTGTTTCCGCAGCCCGGCAGCTTCTTGGCGAGTCGAAAATCACCGACGAGTTGCGCGACGAGGCTCGTATTTGGATGGCACGCAGCTATTACGAGACGCCCGTCACCTATCCTCAGGCCGACAGTATCTATACCTTGCTTGCCTCTTCAACCAATGGCGACTATAGCGGTGAGGCTTCTTATCGTCAGGCCGAGATGCGTTATCTGCAGGCTGACTATGACGGCTCCGAGCGTGTCATTGAGTCTATCACCGCCGCTCCTGTCAGCGACTATTGGTTGGCAAAGAGCTTTATCCTTTGGGCTGACATCTTCCATGCCCGTGGCAATAATCTGCAGGCTAAGCAGACGTTGCAAAGCATCATTGACAACTATGACGGGGACGATCTCGTTCAGGTGGCTCTACAGAAACGTAATGCCATCCTCGAAGAGGAGAAGCCCGTGCAGGAACCCGAGGAGGAAGAGATTGTAATTGAACTTGAAGGTAAAAACGAAAACTAATGAATGTTAATGTGTAAATGTGTTAATCGATTAACGAATTAACACATTCACGAATTCAACCGATTTATGTATCAACGGATATCAGATTAAAAGATTAACGAAAATGAAAACAACCGGCATATTTTCCATTCTTGTCACTGTTGGCCTGTTGGCCGTCGGTTCTGTTTGTCGTGCTCAGTCCGACAGCAATGTTTATAATGAGCGTGTGGTTGTTACCAGCCGATATAAGCCCGTGGTGGAGGAGAGTCAGAAAGTGAATGTGGCTCCCACCATCACCGACACCGTGGCAACCATGCCCAAGAACCTCACTTACGACATCACTACCCGTCGCCTCACCTCTCTCTATCAGCCTTCGCGCATTAAGGCTGCCCGTATCATTGGCGAACCTGCCACCCGTCTATACAGTAACTACTTCAAACTTGGATTTGGTAATTATTGGTCTCCTTTGGCTGAGTTCTATTACAACTCTTTGCGCAGCCAAGACCGCACGTTTGGTGTTCGTGCCACTCATCGTTCATCATGGGGAACCATAGGACACCATGTCGACACTGTCTATTCTCCTGATCATTACGGCCAGGCTCCTTTTTCGTACACCGATATAACAGCCTTCGGCAAGTTGATTACCCAAAATCATTTGCAACTCAGTGCCGATGTGGGATATCAGAACGACTTCACCCGATTCTATGGATTTTCCGACAGCACCCTCCATGCTGTCCTTGCGTTGCCTCGCGACAGCATCACTCGCGCCTCCTACCGTATGGCCTATAATACCGCTGCAGCCCATGTAGGAGTCAAAACCCTCAACACTGATGTCAATGCGCTGGGTTTCGAAGCCAATGCGGGTGTCGCCGACCTCTTTGCCACGTATGGGCAGAATGAGTTTAATATTAATGTGGATGGAAATATCCATTATGGCTTCACCATTGCCCAGCAATACAAAGCTGTGGCTTATCTCCATCTCACCTACGATGGCTATGCCAATAGTTTCAATCCTTCCGAATTGCCTTTGGGTTATGACTCACTGTTGACTGTCGCCCTTGCCGACACTGCCAATGGTCGTTGTGCCCTTAGCGAAAGCAAATACCGCCGTCTGTACAACGTCAATCCCTATATTGATTTCCTTTTCTCCGGATTCCAGATTCATGCAGGTGCCGTGGTGGCTCTCGACGGATACAACATCCCTGAGATTGAGCCTCGTATCTATCCCGATGCCACTGTCAGCAAGTCCTTCTTCAACGATCTCTTCAATGTTACCCTTTCTGCACGGGGCAATATCGAGGCACTCAGTTGGAACAAGCTCCGCCTCGTCAATCCTTATATTATGCCGAACAGTCCTGTCCGTGCCACAAGCCATTACGACTTCGGTGCCAACATCCGGCTCAACCTCAGTAAGAAGATAGATTTCAATCTGTATGGCATGTACAGCTATCTCAACGACGATCTCTCGTTCATGCTCAACGACCACTATACACTCCACAATGTCTTTACCCCTGTCTACGACAGCCTTACCCGTGTCAAGGTGGGTGGCAGTTTCGTTTTCCTCAATGATGAGATGCTCCGTCTCGAACTGAAGGGGAACTATTATATTTACAGAAACAGCGAGACGGTGGCTGTGGGGGAGGAGCGCGTCGAATTGCCGCTCTATTATCGTCCGGACTTCGATGCAGCCCTTTCTGCTACGGTCAATTATAACGACAAGGTCATCGGGCGTGCCGAGTTCCAGACTCTTGGCCGTATGCCTTACTCCACAGTCAAAGATGTCGCTGGAGCCGACAGCACACTTTATCTCCCTATGCGATTGGGTCTGAATCTCGAAGTGGAATATCGCCATAACAAAGCCTTAAGTTTCTTCTTCAAGTTCGACAACCTTCTCTTTCAGCGCTACTTCTACTGGCAGAACTACCCCTCTTACCGCGGTCTCTGCCTCCTCGGTCTCACCTATACAATCCATTAGAGCATGACTTACAACGAAACCCTCGACTACCTCTTCAATAGTCTGCCCATGTACCACCGCATTGGGCAGGCTGCCTATAAGGCCGATATTGCCAACACGGTCAGCCTTATGCAGCACCTTGGGCACCCCGAGCATCGGTTCCGCTCCATCCATGTGGCTGGCACCAACGGCAAGGGCTCGGTATCCCACCTCTTGGCCTCCATCCTTATGCAGGCTGGCTATAAAGTGGGTCTCTACACATCACCCCACCTTGTCGATTTTCGCGAGCGTATCCGTATTAACGGTGCCATGATACCGCAAGAGGAGGTAACCCGTTTCGTTGAGTTGCATAAAGACTATATGCAGAGCCTCCAGCTCAGTTTCTTTGAAATGACGGTGGGGCTTGCCTTCGACTATTTCGCTGCGCAGCAGGTCGACATTGCTGTGGTCGAAGTGGGTATGGGGGGAAGATTGGACAGCACCAATGTTATCACCCCCCTCCTTAGCATCATCACTAATATCGGCTTTGACCACACTCAGTTTCTCGGCGACACCCTGCCCAAGATTGCCGCCGAAAAAGCAGGCATTATCAAACCTCACGTTCCTGTTGTGATAGGGGAGACCCATCCCGAAACCCGTCCAGTCTTTGAACAGAAAGCGGCAGAAATGCAATCCCCCATCTATTTTGCCGACCAACACTACCGAATCATGGAGCTCCCTCACCCCTCCGCACTTGCTAACCCCGACCTCCGTTTTACAGTTCAGTCCACAACAACATTCATCCCTCCCGACATGGAGTTCAGTTCACCGCTCAGTGGTAGTTATCAGTTGCACAATCTTGCCACCCTTTTCCAGTCGCTGCAACTCCTGCCTACCGTGGGACTTACTGTCACAGCGCAACACATGCAGCGCGGCATAGCCCGTGTGGTGGCCGATACTGGTCTCCATGGCCGTTGGGAACAACTCGACAGCCATCCTCTCACTATCTGCGAGACTGCCCATAATGCCGATGGCATCAAAGCCATGCTTCATAAACTCTCTTCTCTGCCTTATCGTCGGTTGCATCTTGTCTATGGCTGTGTCAATGACAAGGATTATATCAAGATTCTCCACATGCTCCCGTCTGAGCGCACCATCTACTACTATACCCAACCTTCCGTGCCCCGGGGATTGCCTGTGGCTATATTGGCCGACGCCGCCAAGACATGTGGCATGGCAGGTGATGCGTTCCCTACCGTGGGCGAAGCTATTTGTGCCGCCCGTGCTGCTGCCGATCCTGTGGGCGACCTTGTCCTCGTCACAGGCAGCATTTTCCTCGTAGCTGATGCCGTGGAATACTATTCCCGCTCTACCCGAAAACCCCTAAACCCTTAAATCTTATCGCACTAACAGTTTCCTCACCAAGCACCCCTCGGCGGTGGTGATGTGCACGAAATAGGTGCCCTGTGCCAGTTTGTTAACTTCCATGGTTTTCTCGCAGTTGTTATTGCACTCAAGTGTCTTGGTGGCCACCGTGCGGCCGTTTAGGTCAACCACTGTTATGCGTACCATCCCGCTCACCCCCTTGACACTAACGGTGGTGATTCCGTTTGTGGGGTTGGGATAGATGGTGCACACCATGCTGCCGTTCCCGCCCGTGCCAGTGTTGCTTGTGGTGGCAGAAGTTCCTGCCCAGTTCTCGCTGATCCAGTCCGTGCCGCAAATGGCTTTCACATAGAAATCGTAGGCGAACCCTTCTGTCAGGTCCGTAGCGGTGTAGCTGTTGGTTCTGCTGGTATCCTGCATGCCTTGCCCTTGGGTGAAGCCCACGGGGCCGTACTCTATAGCCCAGCCTTGTGCCATCGGGTTGGAGTCCCAGATCAGCATCACGCTGTTGGGAGTGACGTTGCCAGCAGCCAGACCCGTGACGTCGGGACAGACATTGGTGGTGAACATTACAGTGTCGCTCCAGTCGCCTGCAACGCTGTTGTCTGAGCCGCAAAGCCCCCGGACTGCAGCCTGGTAAGTGGTATATGCCGTGAATCCCTCAACAGTGGCGGGATGGCTCCCGACGGTGAAAATGCTGTCCAAGCCCCCGCTGAACCACACATGCAATTGCCACACGGTCCCATAGACGACGGGTGCCCAGTCAAAAGTGGCAGTGGAGTTGGTAACAGTTGTGACCTGCAGACTGTCGGGGGGTAGGCAAGGCCAGTTGTGGGTGTCGAAGCTGCCTTCGGTCCAGTAGGAGTGGCCAAGGGTGTCAGCACTGCAATCCTGTCGCACACGGAACTGATAGATAGTGGCAGGTTCCAGGCCAGTGAAGGTGTAGGTGGTATCGGCGACGGAGATGGGGGTGTCAAGCCAAGAACTGGCAGAGTCGGGCTTGATGTCCACCTCGTAGTGGCTCCCCGTGCCGCTCCAGTTGATGATGATGCTGCCAAGGGTTGAGTAGTCGACTTGGAGGTTCTCGATGTGCGGGCACATCTCCTCGATGATAATGTCGTCGATAAAGGGTTGGTTGGAACCCCAGTTTAGCCGCGGTGCCTTGAACGCTATGTAACCGTGAGGGCCTGTGTAGTCGAGGAATTTAACAGTGTGGTAGGAATAGGGATAGCCAATGCCGCCTACCCAGACGACGGGGACGGTATCCACAGCCACAAAGGTGTTGGTGTCCGTGGGGTCGCTCATCACCCCTGCCACGACATGGGCGTACTGCATCTCGGAAAAAATCCAGAGCGACACCTTCAGGCTGGAGGCTGGGAAGAGGGTGGCATCAGTAAGGGGCATGATGGCTATAGTGTTAGTAAGGAGACTCATCGACTGACTCCCTCTGTGGGCGAGAGTGGGGTCGTTGTAGACGATGGGGTAGCCTCTATACGAGTATTCAATCGTCGGGTTGTAGTACTGCCAGCAGGTGGGCAGATTGTTGACGCTTGCCGAGGGATAGGTGTAGCCCGTCGGGCCTTCGAAGCCCTCTACGTAGGGCAATTCGGTGAGAGGGGCGCAAAGCGTATGGAAAGGCACAGGATAAGAGGAATAGCCCTCGTTGCCGCCGCAACTGGCTACGACCACCAACTCGTAATCGGTGTTGGGGTCAAGGCCGCCTATGGCGCAGGCATTGCTGTATACATAATAGGGTGTGAAATCTTCGAAGTGGAAGCCGGGTTCACCGATATAGACCAGCCATCTGTCGGCATTCGCAATAGCGTTCCATGTTGCATACACGCTGTCGAATGTGGTGCGTGTCACCCTCACGCGCTGCGGTGTGGGGCATCCGGCGGCTATCCGCAGCATCACGTTGTCGAGGGTGAAGCCGTTGGACTCACTCATTGCGGTGTCGGGTGGTGGCGGAGCCTGGATGACAATATATTTCCCACTGCCCACATAATTATCAAAGGACACCGCGATATGATGAAGGGAGTTGATGGGCTCGTCGCTGAGGTCAATGGTATCGACCGGCACAAAGGTGGAGTCGGTGGAGATGTCGGATGCGACACCCACGACCACACAGCTATGGGGTATAGGTCGGACAGAGGCATCGGGTCGTTTTACTAAGAAGGTAAGTTCCAGTCGGGTGACATCCACCGGGCTGTCCAGTTTCGGCAGTGTCGCCCATTCGTAGTACTTCACTGAAGTGCTTTGTCTTCCATGAATGGCCAAACCGACGGTGTCGTCACCGATGAAACACCTTACGGGGTAGGGATAGTCGTAGGCACCTGTTATGCCTATCAGGGCGGTCACGTCCCTGTGCCAGCAGCGGCTGATAGCGGAATCCCTCCCATATCCATAGCGCTCAAAGTCCTCGAAGTAGGGCAGGTCGGCGTAGGTGAGCGGGTGGCACTCGGTCTGGATGCTGTCCACCACATACATGCTGTGGCTTTGCGAACACTCGGTGGCGACGTAATAGGTATAGTCCGTGCTTTCGGCAAGGCCGTAGAAAGTGTAGAAAGTGTCGGTAACCCCTCTCACGGTGTCGGTTTCCAAGACGACGGTGAAACTGCTGTCGTTGCTGCTCCACATCACAGTCACCGAAGTGTCGGTGGAAGAGGCATGCACTCTGGTCGGCGGGTTGCACCAATGGTCGGTCAGGAAAACATCGTCGAGCAGTGCATCGCTGGAGTTTCTCGGTAATAGGCTTCGAAGGGCAATATAACTGCCCATGCCGGTATAGTTGGAAAAACTGACGACATACATTGTGTCCATGATTGTCAACCTAACCGTGTCGACAGGTACAAAGGTGGAGGAGTCGGTGCTGTTCTCCATCACACCCACAACAAACCGCGTGTTAGTGTCGCTGCGAGACCTGACCTTGGCNNATATTCGTGTTGACAGGAGGCAGTATGGCGTGCTGGTGCCTGATGTAATCATTGTCGCGGCTAAAATCCCAATACATGACGTTGTGGCCATGAATTGTGCCAGTTGAGGGACGGGCGATATAAGGATAGAAATTGCCGTTAGTGGAAGGGGTAGAGTTGAAACGCCTCCAGCAGGCGGGNNTCGAAATCGTTAAAGTATGGGAGGGTATTGATATAATAGCACGGGGTCTGGAAATAGGTTGACGACAGGATGCTGGTGTCACCCTCGCCACAGATGGCACGCACGGTGACATCGTAAAAGGTATTGCTGTCGAGGGTGCTGACGGTATAGAAGGTGTCGGTCGCAAGGTAGATGCTGTCGCCTACGGTGAGTTCCCACGAGGTCTCTCTGCCGCCTCGTGTCCATGAGATGGTGGCACTGCTGGTGGTGACGTTGCGGGCCTTGATATTGTCGACACGACGGCAAATCGGTCCGTTGTCGATGCGTATGTCGTCGATGGCAATAGCGATGTGGCCTAATTCAGGACGGTTGGCACGGAGGGCGATATACTCGCCGTTGCCGTTGTAGTTTTCCAAGCTGACTTCATACTGTTGCCAGTCGGTAATGGTAAGGGCTACCTCGATAGAGTCGACATACTGGAAGGTGTTGATGTCGGTGGGGTCGGTCATCACACCCACGTACAGCATGGGGATGTTGTCGTTGTTGGCAGCCCCAAGAGCCCAGAGGCTCATATACAATGAGTTGATGGGGTAGGTGGAGACATCCACCCGAGGCAGGACCATGGCCTGGTATGAGCCATAATTATATTGGGCTACAGTAGGGGAAAAACCGAGGCAGCGATTGCCAGTGTGGCTATTGTTACCGACGGCGGGATAGCCGTTGTAGGAAGGGGAGCCATCGTTGAGGTGGTGCCAGCACTGTATATGTGATGGGTTTGAGTAGGAGCCAGTGGGCAGACCCTCAAAGCCGAAGGTGAAGGGAATGTGCATGTAACCGCAAGGAGTGTTGAAAAAGACTGAGGTGGCGTAGCTGGTGTCGCCGCAGTTGGGCGTGACGCGGAACTCGTATGTTGAGCTGGGCTCCAAGTATAAGGTCGACAACGGCAGTTCGGTGCTGGTGATGCCGTCCACATAGTTCCAGTTGGTGGAGTCAACCATGCGGTAGTCCACACTCCAACCCGTTTCTTGATAGCCGGGAATCCACTTCAGATAGTAGTCGCCGTCGGCAATGGTGTCGATATACACGATAGGCGGAAAACAGGTGTCCCAAAGGCCGCAATAGACATCGCCGCTGGTGATGAGGCGTGTGTTGCTGCGCATGTTAGTACCCGCAGAACTCATCGTGTAGGCACCAGTAGGACGAGGCCTATAGCCCCAACGGGCCATTTGTGTTGCCGTCGTTTCATGGCGGAATGTGTGATTCAGATTGTCAGGCAAATCGTAGTTTTTGACAATAGTGACACAGAGGTTGCTCTCTCCGTCGTACTCGAATAGTCCTTGGTTGAACGACACGTAGTTCCAGCCTGACACACCGAAAGCAATCGAACCAGTAAAGACCATCTGCCCGACACCGAGAAAACTGTTCGTCATACTATCGCTTGTGGTATGTGATAGGTAGATGGTGCAGTTGGGGTAGTATAATCCCGGCGGGTTGTCGGCATAGTCAAAACCGATGCCCTGCAGCGTGGTCGCTCCGCTGACGGGTATCTCCGATGCTAAGAAGAGGTGTTGCGCCTGGGTGAAGAAAGGAGCCATCGCATTGACAGGAAAGAAAGTATTAGTCCCTGTTCCGGGATTGCCCAGAGTGAGGGTGTCGCCCGCTATATCGGTGGTGTCCCAATCCACGCAGGGCAGTGCTTGGGTGCTGAAGGACGAGATATAGGCGGCACCGCTGTCGTCGCCACACACGGGGATTATCGACAGCCAGTAGGTGGAGTCGGCACCAAGACCTGTCAGTATCGCCTCAGGGACGGTGGTGTTGATGGCAGTGGGTGTCGCGGTGCTGTCGTCGGCAGGACGGTATTTGACAATATATCCTGTGGGGGTGCCGAAGTGGTAGTCATATCTCCAATCCATGCGAGCTGCCGAAGCGGTGGTCTCAACGTGCAACGCCGTGATGGGAACACAAGGGGGACGCTCGGCAATGGTGATGTCGTCGATATAAAGGTAGGGATTGCGGGACCAAACGTTTGGCGGCAATGGCCTGAAGGCTATGTGGCCGTGCGGACCTGTGTAGGAGGCAAAACCCGCCCCAGAGTGCGAATAAAGGCCAGTGACTTGGCAGGTGTCGACAGGCACAAAGGTGTTGGTGTCGGCGGGGTTGCTCATCACGCCCACCACGATAG
>DBXQ01000064.1:40492-64195 GCA_002309955.1 Bacteroidales bacterium UBA1208 | reverse complement strand
CACCTATCCATTTAGCGGATGAACCAAAAGTTTTATCGGACACCAATAATAGAAAATATTGTTCTCGGTCTTCAATGACGAGTGTTTATCCCCAATCGGTCATTAGGCTGAGTAGGCCTCTGGCAGAGGCCGTTCAAGAGTAAAGTGGAGACATGTGAAATGGGAAGGATAACAATAACCGTTTTATTCTGTTTTCCGTCTCGATGACCGATATAGGTTTGGTTCTTCTTCCGTCGCTCTGTAGTCCTCAGTTCTCCCATCGTTTTCCCATCGTTCTCCCATTACAGAAGGAGAACTGAGGTCAAAGGGTGGAAAAACGAGCGAACCAAGGGCAGTACGAAAAGAACTTTAAACCCAATAATCGATTTAGTTTAAAATCTGTCTTTTTTGTCCTTGTTGGCTATTTGGATATAGATACGCAATGATGTTCTGGTACCTAACAGAAAATGTCCCGAAAAGTCAGTGTTTTCAGAAAGAAAGTCCATTGGCTTTTCGGGACATCATGCAGATGTAACGTCAATTTATAGATTGCGTTCCATTAATTATCACGGTTTATTGTTTAAGAACACGCTTGATAGCAGTGCCGTTGTGTAGCGTGATACGAAGGGTGTATGCCCCTGTAGGTAGGTGGTGGATATCGATTACGTTGCTGTCATAAAATGTGTTGACTATACGCCCGTTTTGGTCAAATACCTCTACTTTTGTCACACCGCTTGCTATTATAGTGACTTTGCCAGTGGTGGGGTTGGGATATAGATTAATATTGCCAAGGTCGTCGACAGTGCTGATGCCGATCTCGGTAATGGTCAGTTGTAGCACTATGATACTGTCGCATCCAGCTTCAGTTTGTGTCTCGTAGACGTATTCGCCACTTTCAGTGTAAGTGTTTCCATGCCAATTGTAGCTACCGGCAGAGGTGTCGGCAATGGTGTCGTAGCTGCTATAGTTAATGGTGAGGTTCAGGGTGATGGTGCTATCGCAGTCATAGTGGTTGGGAATGGTCACGGTCGGCTCATTGGTGGAGGCGGTGTAGGTGTTGCCGTCGATCCAGGTGTAAGTGTCGCAGGCGGTCTGGTTGTCAATGGCAGCACTGCTGTAGTTGACTGTGAGGTAGAGTGTGGTAACACTGTCACATCCTTGTGCATTGATAGAGTTGACAGAGTCGATAGTGGAGGCAGTGTAGGTGTTGCCGTTCCAGGTATAGCTGTCGCAAGCGGTGATGTTCTCGGTGGCGGAGGTGCTGTAGTTGATGGTGAGATGCAGTGTCGTCACGCTGTCGCATCCAACGGAGTTGGTAGTAGTGATGGAATCGATAGAGGAGGTAGAGTAGATTGTGCCGTTCCAAGTGTAGCTATCGCAAGCGGTGATGTTCTCGGTGGCGGAGTTGCTGTAGTTGATAGTGAGGTGGAGTGTCGTCACGCTGTCGCATCCAACAGAGTTGGTAGTAGTGATGGAGTCGATAGAGGAGGTAGAATAGGTTGTGCCGTTCCAAGTGTAGCTATCGCAGGCGGTGACGGTCGCGGTGCTGGCGGTGCTGTAGTTGATGGTGAGGTGGAGGGTGATAGTGCTGTCGCATCCAACGGTGTTGGTAGTGGTGTATGTCGGGGTAGAGGTTGAGGATGTGTAGGCGGTTCCGTGCCAAGTGTAGCTGTCGCAGGCAGTGGCAGTTTCCGTGGCGGTAGTGCTATTATTGATAGTAAGATGCAAGGTTACCGTGCTGTCGCACCCAGCGGAATTGGTAGTCTGATATGTTGGTGTGTTGGTAGAGACCGTATAGGCGGTACCATGCCAAGTATAAGTGTCGCAGGCGGCGATGGTCTCAATGCCTGTAGTGCTGCTATTGATGGTCAGATGCAGGGTGACAGTACTGTCGCAGCCGAAAGCGTTAGTGGTCATGTAGGTGGGTGTGTTGGTAGAGGCCGTGTAAGCAGTGCCATGCCAAGTGTAGGTGTCACATGCAGAGACGTTTTCAATGCCAGTGGTGCTGTTATTGATGGTCAGGTGGAGTGTGACGGTGCTGTCGCAACCTACAGAATTGAGAGTTGAGAATTGAGAGTTGAGGGTTGAACTGGTATAGGTGCTATCATGCCACGTGTAAGTGTCACAAGCAATAACGGTCTCCGTGGCAGTGCTGCTGTTGTTGATAGTCAGGTGGAGGGTTACGGTGCTGTCGCAGCCTCCTAAGGATGTGGTGGTGTAGGTCGGTGTGTTGGTTGAGGCAGTGTAATTGGTGTCGTGCCAGATATAGTTGTCGCAGGCGGTGATAGATTCCACTGTAAAGAGGCTTTCGCTAATGGTGAGGTGTAGCGTTGTAACGCTGTCACATCCTGTAGCATTCAGCGATGTGAATGTGGGAGTGTTGGTCGAAGCGGTGTAGGTGGTGCCGTGCCATGTGAAGCTGTTACAGGCATTCGCTACTTCGATGCCCGTGTTGCTGTAGTTGATGGTGAGGTGGAGAGTCGTTATGCTGTCGCAGCCGGCGACATTGGTAGAGGTGATAGAATCGATAGTGGATATAGTATAGTTATTGCCGTGCCAGGTGTAGCTGTCGCAGGCGGTGGCTGTTTCGGTGCTGATAGTACTGTAGTTGATGGTCAGGTGCAGTGTAACGGTGCTGTCGCAACCGACGGCATTGGTCGTTGAGTAGGTAGGCGTATTAGTGGAGGCCGTGTAAGCGGTGCCGTGCCAGGTATAAGTGTCGCAGGCGGTGGCTGTCACGGTGCTTGACGAGCTATTGTTGATGGTCAGATGCAGTGTGACGGTGCTGTCACATCCAGCGGCATTCAACGAAGTATAGGTTGGCGTGCTGGTAGAGGCTGTGTAGGTGTTGCCGTGCCATGTATAAGTGTCGCAGGCGGTGAGTGTCTCCGTACCTGTAGTGCTGTTGTTGATGGTCAGGTGGAGTGTGACGGTGCTGTCGCAACCGACGGCATTAGTCGTTGAATAGGTAGGCGTATTGGTGGAGGCAGTGTATGCGGTACCATGCCAAGTATAGGTGTCGCATGCAGTCTGGTTTTCAATGGCTGTGCTACTATGATTGATGGTCAGATGCAGTGTGACGGTACTGTCGCAACCGACGGCATTGGTCGTTGAGTAGGTAGGCGTATTGGTGGAAGCCGTGTAGGTACTGCCATGCCAAGTGTAGGTGTCGCAGGCGGTGAGGGTCTCCGTACCAATAGTGCTATTGTTAATGGTCAGATGCAGTGTGGTGATACTGTCGCATCCCACGGCATTGGTTGTTGAGTAAGTAGGCGTATTGGTGGAGGCAGTGTATGCGGTGCCGTGCCAAGTGTAAGTGTCGCATGCGGTAATGGTCTCGGTGCCAGTATTGCTGTGGTTTATAGTGAGGTTTAGAGTAATAGTGCTGTCACAGCCATCTTGTGTGGTCAGTGCCATGATGGGTGTATTGGTGGAGGCAGTGAATGTGTTGTTGTTCCAAGTAAAGCTGTCGCAAGCTACGAATACATCGGCATAGTGATAGGTGGGTAATACGTTTAGTTGCAGGGTGACAACAGAGTCGCAGCCTCTGGAGGTGTGGAAGGAATCGATGTAAGTTCCAGAGGCGACCAACGGTTGTGAACCGAAGAAGAGTGTGTCGCCGTTGCAAAGCTGACGGACAATGGTGTCGTGTTTGTGGTAGTTTTGTTGGAGGGAGAAGAGGGTGTATGAGTCTTCGAAACTGAGGCCGGTAATGTCGGTGGTGCGTAGTCTCACAGAGAACTCATAACGATCGATACAGGCTACGGAACTGTTCAGCTGGAGTTGATTGTCAACGATGGTGAACAAGTTGTTGTCAGTTGCCCCTTCTCCGCTGACCAGTTCGTATACGAATGGCAGGTCTATGTCGTCGTCGACGGTGGAGAGTAGGGCGACGACAGTGCCCACGGTGTCATTTTCATAGAAGTATTCGCTGGAGAGAAGTATTTCAATGGGAGCAGTATTGTAGTTGATGGTAGTGTCGGGAATGGTCTTGAAGGTTTCGTTATTGCCTACATTGTCGACCGCAATGGAGACAAATTTGTAATATTTGCCATATTCAAGGGTAACGGTGGCAGTGCTGTCGGGGTGGTAGTATCCTTGCAGTGTGTATGTTCCTTCGTTCTCAGAGACGTATAGTTGCACCATGCTGACGCCCGAACCTCCTTCATCGTCGCTGGCTGTGAAAGTGAAGGTGCTGTAGAGCGAGTCAGCGGGGTCAAGGGTGCAGTGGAGCGTAGAAGTAGGAGCCACGGCATCGAAGGTGTTCTTCCATACGTTGGTCTCAATGGGGGCGTTGTCGTCGAAGACAATAGTGGCCATTGCTGCAACGGTGTCGCCAGTATGGACAGAAGAATTAGGTGCGATGAAGAAGCTGACGTAACCTTCACCTCTTTCAAGAGAGTCGTTGATGGGTAGGAAACCCATTTGAGCATTGGCGGGTTCAAATCCAGTTGTGGGGTCAATACTTTGGAATATCCAAAAGAGGCGATGGTTAACGATGTCGATACCTGCAGTCACATCAACCATCACACCTAACGAGTCGGTGACATCGAGCCGTTGAGAGTAAGAAGAGACGTTGGATGGGACTGTGAAGATGTAGTTGGCAAAGCCAAAATCAGAGAGTCGGAACGATGATATGTTTTGTTCCGGAGGCACTTGGTAAGTGACAGACACTCTTGAGGCAGGAGCTGTTGCAAAGTCGGGATCATTTTCGAAGCCGATGGTGTAGTTCATCTTATCGGTTGCTGCCACATACCGGAGGCTGTCGTCATAGCCTTCGGGTCCCTTGATTTCGTTCGGGTCTTGCGAACATTCAAGTTTCTTGATGTAGACAAATTTAATAGCCGTGCCTTTGCGGCCATCAGTGTCGGTGACGGTGACAGTGTAAATTCCAGTAGAGGACACCGTCTTGGTCTGTCCGCCCCAGGAGTAGGTGTAGTTGCCGTTGCCACCCGATACATTGGCGGTGAGCATCACGGATGGTGTCTCGCAGTTGGAGTTGGTGGGCATAGGGTTCGAACTGATGCTGACATTCAGTTTACATTCTTCTTTGCCAATGGAGAAATGCAGGTCGGGGCAGGCCTTTACGTTACAACCATTGATGGTGATGGTAATCTTGCCCTTAGTGCCGCCAGTGAGGCCAGTGAGTTCAGTGCCGCCAGTGCGGCTGTTGGAGTACCAGCCTATGCCCGACAATAAATTGTCGCCCCATTCCCATCTAATGGTACACTCGGCCTCCAAATCGGGCGAGATGTACAAGGTGGCCTTTCCACGACCTTGATCGCAAAGGTCGGGTTCGGTACTCACCGAAGGTCTGCTGTACATATATGTCTGTCCTAAACATTGTCCAATGCTTAGAAAGAGAAAAAATGCCAGAACCGAGAGTCTGTGAATATTAAAAACTTTCTTCATGGTATGTTCATTATTTCATTTTTCAAACAATCATTCGCATACGTCGCCCACGCCGTTGCCATTTACATCGGTTTGGTCGGGGTTGAAAATCATAGGGCAGTTGTCGTCGTTGTTGGGGATGCCGTCGCCGTCAATGTCGTCGTCGCAGGCATCGCCAATGCCGTCGCAGTCAAGATCCTCTTGGTTGGGATTGTAGGAGTACGGGCAGTTGTCCTCGGGGTTGGGGATGCTGTCGCCGTCAATATCGGGGTCGCATGCGTCTCCTTCGCCGTCACCGTCGGTGTCGGTTTGGTTAGCGTTGGCATCTTCGGGGCAGTTGTCACATATGTCGCCAATTCCATCTTCGTCAGTATCATATTGTCCCGGATTGAAGGTCATGGGGCAGTTGTCGACATCATTATCGACACCATCGCCGTCCATGTCTGTATCCAATTGGTTCGGGATGCTATCGTTGTCGATGTCGGGGTCACATTCATTACCTATGCTGTCAAGGTCATAGTCCAGTTGGTAGGGATTATACACGGTCTGACAGTTGTCACAGGAGTCTCCTATGCCGTCCCGATCAACATCGGTCTGCTGAGCGTTAGATGCATAGGGACAGTTGTCGCATCTGTCACCTATGCCGTCTTCATCATAGTCTTCCTGAATGGGGTTGTAGTGCTTAGGACAATTGTCGCATGCATCGCCTATGCCGTCATTGTCGACATCTATCTGGTCGGGATTGGAGGTACACGGGCAGTTGTCCTGCAAGTCCTCCACGTTGTCGCCATCCAAATCTCCATCCGAAAGCATGTCAATTGGGGCATGACGGTAGAGATAGTTTGTCAAGTTGGCTATCATTCCTGAAGAATCCACTTCGCTGGTGAGATACCAGTTGCTCCCCACCTGCTGACACAGATGGGTGGACACATTCACCGACCCACCACTCATATGAAATTTTGTAACCAGAACATGGTAGGCACCCCTTGTGTAACTGCAAACAAGGGTTATACTGTCTATAGTGGACAACTTGCTCTTCAAAGTATCAAGATACGTTCCGTAGGAAAGCATCTTCGATGTAACACTGTCCACCGGACGAAATAGAGCTCCCATATTCGTCCAGTCCTGTGTCTGATACATGCTTAGCAGCCTGCACAGTAACAAAGTAGGCGAACCGTTGCCTGTTAGCGATTGGCTTCCGCCCGTGGTTTTAATAGTGCGGTTGGTTGCTGCTGGAGGTAGTCCGTTGAGAGAGTATGAGAATAGCGAATCACAAATATGATGATCTTCATCGGGTGAAAACACCAAAATCGAGTCGTTCCTCATATTCAACAGAATATGATAGTCCGTACATGTATATTGTGGATATACAGCATTTTGGGCCATTGCTTTATTTGAGGCTGCAATGGGGATAATTAAGATTATGCTTAATACTATAGCATAGACCTTGTTTATGGTATGATTTATAGTTCTCATGGCTTATATGGATATTTCTTGTACAATATATTCAAGAGTAACTGAAGGTTTAAACCAATCAGCATTCATTTGGAATTTACCTGTAAATCCCCAAAGAATGCGACCATGAATCGATGGCGTTTGCCAAGGTATTATGTACAACGTGGAACCTTCACTAGATATTCTTCCAAAAACGCCTAACATGCCAAAAATGAATTCGTCATGTTTTCCCCAGCTGATGCCGCCTACAGCAGTAAGAGTGATTGACAGGGGAAGGTCCAAAGAGATTTCGCTGCATGTGTTGAATGTCAAATTGCCCATGGCGAAAATCTGTAGACTCACTTGGCCAGTCAGCGCAAGCTGCGGAGGCAGTGAAATAAGTGGTGCATAAATAGGATATAGGTTGCGTACAGGGAAATACATGGCAGCTGATGCCCCCACGGTACCACCAACATTAATACCTATTTGCTTCTCTCCTTCATTTCCTTTGCAACAAACGTCAAATCCACCTGTTACATCTGCATGAAATGTAATTGGCATTGGTTGGAACTCAAGTGGGCAATTAGGGATTTTGTTCAAGCCCTCAGCCAACTTTTTACCAATAAAGTTGACTTTGTCAATAAGTTCGGATGCCCCATTGATTTTTCTGAGAGTTTCTATTAGACGTGGGGGAAGTTCTTGTTCATAGATGGCAGAGCCACCATCTTGACTTGCAGTAGTGCTATATACTTTGATGGTTTGTGTTGCCTCATCTAACAACCTTCCATTATTACTTCTGGCTTCAAAGTTAAGTGTCTGATAACGGTATCTTGTATTTCCCGTATTCACTAGGTTGGTCGCCGTCCTTGAATTACTCGTCAGATGCACTCTGCTTTCCAACCCCGAGGGATTAGTCACAATATCAAAATCAGCTTCTGTCAACGCGTCACCATGGTTCCAGCATTCCTGTTTTGGTGTTATTGACACAATCTCACATTCTTCTTCAACCTTGACCGTCACCACACAGGTTTCAATATGGTCGCTAATTTTCTTTACAGTATAATGGAACGTACCCTCGTACTCGGGAAGATGCAGATTTAAAGTTGGTCCATTTGTCGGGCCGACAATATGTAGCCAACCGTCATCCGATGACCATTTATAACATACTGTTCTTCCGCTATTGGGGTCAGGGTGGCCGATTGTGATGTCTTCATCTAACACCCCCTTTACTTGAGTCTCCGAAAACCAACACTGCGCCCTCAGGGTGGTGTATGACATGGCAAGCAGTGATATTATAATTATCAGTCGTTTCATAGAACTATATATTTTATCAGTTAATTATCATTGATGTCTTTCCACTGTCATTATAAGTGTGCCTCCAGTATACCCGTATATGGGTATGGTACTCTGTGCACCGGGGCGGAGCAGACCGTCGGGCTCACCCTCTATTGTCAGTGGCACCAGAATTGAGGTCTGATGGTCGTTCAGTCCTTCGGGAGTTAAGGATATCCATGCCCCGCCAAGGCTGGTCACACGCAACACCGCACCAGTAATGTCCACATTGCCAACATTGCCGAATTCGAGTGTCATCACAATATTACGGTTGGGACGTGGTGATGCCGGGAATATGAGGTTATAACCCAAGTTATCGGGTACTCCAGGCACTATTTGGAAGGCATTTGCTAAAATCGCCTCACCTTCACAGTGGTTCAGTACTGCTACGTCATACAAACCAGTGTCCTTACCCGAAAGGTTGAAAGTGGCGAATGATTTGTAGTAGTTCACATAAATTACTGTATCTGGGTATAATGTGTCGGAAACCCCTGCCATCCACACCTGCATATCGGGACGGAAACGTGAGCCGGTCAGTTCCAATGTCACGGGTCCAGTGTTACCACCCATCGAGGGCGATACACTACGTAGCTCGAAGGGTATAATATCTGCTGAGACTACAACGGCCTGCGTCGTGCCGGTAGGTGTAGAACCATAGAGATTGATGCCATAGTACTGAGGTAGTGTGGCGGGAATATACAATTCTGGATTGCCCGTATATTGCCCGATGGTCGAGTAGTCGTAGTGGAGATTGTCTCCCACCGTATTGTGTGACACGTAAATCATGTTCACTGCTCCGTTGAGAGAGTCAGCGGACGAAATGTGTATCCGCACAGTTTCATTGCGGTGGGTGCCCACGTTGAGTCTGAAGTCGCTCACTTGGTCATTAATCAATGTGTCGGTTGTTGGAGTGTTGAATTCGAGAACACGGATTACCAATCTCACAGCAAAGGCAGAATAAGTGGTGTTGTTGTCGTGATTGAGTTCGTTGAATGCGTTGCGCACATTCGTTTTTACAATCAAATGGTAGTCACCTTCTGGCAGACCGGCCACACGTGCCGACAACGACTGCTGCAGGGCTTCACTTTGCGGTAGCACGATGTTGTTGTTCTCTGTCATGCCCAGCAACTTGTCGGTGGCATCGAAAATCGTGTCGGACGACAGGTATACCAAGCTGCGAAGGCCGTTGCCAGTGAGTGTATTTTCACCGATGTTGCGCACATTCCATGACACATGCAGACGGCTGCCCGACACTACTGAGTCGGCAGCATCAATATCCGCTACTACCAAGTCGCCAGGCAATGGTAACGCCACCGTAGCAGCAGAAACGGCAATGTTGTTGTCGGTGACCGACTCGAAGACGGTATTGCTGGCATTGGTCTTTACTATTAGATTAACGTTACCTTCTACAGGCAAGGGGACGGTGAAGTCTATCGTGTCATAGTAGTACTGGTTGGGTGCGATGGTGTCTCGGTTCTGCAAGAGGCTTCCAATTTCTGTGTCGGAACTTTCGAGTGTATTGTTGTACGACAGGAACACCTTATCGGTCCATGTCGAAGGAACGAGCGGCACGGTTCCCATGTTGGTGACCTTATATGATGCCTTTGTAGTCTGACCGGATACCACCGTGTCTGAAAGGATAACGAAATCCGACACAGCCAAATCAGCAGTAGGAACACTGCTTACTGTGATCTGTTTGGTGAAAACATTATTGGCCGTGTTAATGTCGGGGTTGTTAGCATTCTCGTCGGTCACAGCAATCAGATAGGCAGAAGCGGGCGTTCCCATCGGAACGGTGAAGGTGAAATCTATCTGATAAGTGCTGTCGGGCAGCAACTGAGTGCGGTGCTCACTGGTGTGCAGTTGGATGTCTGAGTTATGCAAGATGGGGTCAGACGAGAGGTATACAGCATCTTTCCATATCGCCGACAACGTGGGAACTGTGGAATTGTTTTTCACCACGAGACGCTGATGAACCTGTTCGCCCCATTGAACAGTACTGTTGCCCTGTAGGTCGTAGGCTGCAAGGTCTAAGGGATATACCTTCACACGCATGGTGGCAGAGTGGGCTGTATTGTTATTCTCGCCAGTATGCTCATAGATGTCGTTATTGGCATCGGCCACAACAAAGATGTAGTAGTTGCCCGCAGTCACAGTCGAAGGCACTACAAATGTTGCCGAAAGCTGAGAGGTGTCGCCTACGGGCAGGCTGATCTGAGTAGTATGGGTATAGAGCAGACGGGTAGTGTTGTAAGTAGTGGACGAAGTAGAATAGTATATCTTGCTACTGACGGACTGGTCGGTAAGTGTGGCGGTTCCGATATTAGACAATTTATACTGAATGGTTATTGCTTCACCGATGTTTACTTCGGCAGGAGCAATAACATTCGATACCGTCAGGTCGGGCCATGGTGATAGGTAAACAGGTAGTGCAGTGGAGTGTGTCACATTGTTGGCGCTCTCACTCTCACAGACAGTGCCAGTGGCATTGGTGACAACGTGCAGGTAGTAGTTGCCTGATATGCCGTTGGGCACTGTGATATACCCGTCAATGGTATCGGTCTCACCTATTGCGAGGTTTCGCTGACTCGAATAGCGTCCTACACTGTCAGATAGGTTGTACGATGTGGCACTTTGGCTTAGATATATTTTGTCTGTCACATTTTGGTTTGTCACATTAGCATTGCCTTGATTGGTCACTATCCAGCGTAATGGCATGGTGGTGCCAGACCAAAGTGAATCGGTCGGAGATACAATCGACACGATAAGGTCGGCAGCTGTCACTGTGCCAAGGTATGCCACCTTCGTGTTGTTGCTTGTCGTACCACCTTCGATTATTAGATTGGTTACATCTGTGGTCACACTTACAGTTCCTTGTGTCGTAGCATTGCAAGGTACGGACACTACAGCATTACGCACAATGCTGTCGCCTGCATTAAGAGTAATGTTGGACATAGAGGCATTATACAGTGTTTCGGTACTCCAATTCACTCTATCTTGGAATGAGCGGCTTATCACATCGCCAGGTCCGATGTTCTTTATTGTCCACCGTACTCGCATGGTGCCGCCCAGTGTCACGGTGTCGGGCAGTATTACCGAAGTGACAACCAAATCGGGCAAGATAGTGTGCAGGGTGTCGACGCAGCGGACGATATTATTCTCTTCCGATCCGTTTTCAAACACGTTGCTCTGATAGTCTGTCACAACCCATATATATCTGTTGCCAGAGATGTTCGTGGGCAGTGTGATATTGTATGTGTTGGAATAGGTTGAGTCGGGATGTAAAGTCAGCATGTAGCGGGATGATGTCAGCAATGTGGCATTGTTGCTGTGGAACTGCGGGCTATTGCTCATATATACAGCGTCACGCCATGAGGTGTTGGAAAGCGTACCGCTGCCCACATTTGCCACTTGGTAAGTGAGCGTGAATGTCTGTCCCGGGGATACATGGTCGGATGACAAAGTGATTGATTGCACTGCTAAGTCGGGCACTCTTATCGTCACCGTGGTGTCGGAACGATAAGTATTGTTGTCTTCGTATATGTATTCGTATACGTTGTTGTTCACATCGGTCACAACAAACAGATACCAACCCTCTGCGATATTGCCAGGTATAGTTACCGTCGCGGCCGTTGTATAAGACGAGTCGGCATCCAGTACTGCATTGTGCTGCAGCAGGGCAAGACGTGTGGCACTGCTCGTCATTTGTGGCAATTGCGAAATATATATAGCATCGTTCCAGTTGGGTGTGTGAGTTGCAGAACTGCCACTGTTGCTAACTGTGTAGGTGATGGTGTAACTGCCATTGGCATCCATTTCTTGAGGATAGGATACCGACGAAACAAATAGGTCGGAGGGAGGCGTGAGCGTTACATTCAGCGTCTGGGTTGATGCGGTTACATTGTTTTGCTCATAAATACTCTCATACAGGCTATTGTCCACATCAGTAGTGACAAAGATAGTGTAGTCGCCCATATAACTGATGGGTATGGTGACTGAGGCTGATTGGTTATATGTAGCAGAGGGAGCAAGAGTGTCGAGGCCATGTACGAATGTGCCGAGTGTCACAGCCTCCGACAAGTCGAGTTCGGTAACAACGCCAGGTTGGATATACACCCGGTCGCTCCAATTGCCGATGGCCGCTGCATCGCCTTGGTTGGTAACGGTCCATTGTATGGTCATCTCGTTGCCCGAGAATGTATTGGTGGGGTGTGAGATGTGCGACACTACTAAGTCGGGTGTCGGTGGAGGTAGGATATTGATGACTTTATAGAAGAAGTTGTCACTCTCATTAGACTCAACAATTTGGCTATGGATAAAGTTGCCAGGGTAGCTTGTCGTTTGGGAGGAGAGATAGGGATAAGGATTACCCGAGCTACTGGGTTGGTAGGGGATGGGGGCTATATTAGAGCCCGTAGGCGAGAAGTCGATATTATTGGCAGAATATTGGTCAGAAAGCACGAAGAGGAAGAAGTTGCCGATGTAGTCTTGTGGCAGGCTGACCTGAACGCTATTAGTGTAGCTGTCTCCGCTATTCAGCGATTGCAGGTTTGGTACAGTGGCAAGCAGCACTTCGTCCACGTTGTACAAGAAACCACCTCCCACACCAGAATGGCCCGTCACCCAGATGTAGTCGTTCCATGTTGCATTAGGAGGAGTGTTTCCGTTGCCATCGTTCACCACAGTCCACTGCACAGTCATTGTCTGGTTTGCAACGGGTGAGGAATTGGTGATTTGAAACACATGGAGATTTGGCCGGTCGTTGGCTTTGATAGTCATCACAGGACTGACCTTGTTGATGCACTCATTCCATGCAACCACCTTCCAATTGTACACTTCTCCATAGGTGTATCCAGGTAGCGTATAGTTGTTCAGTACGGGGTTAAGAAGTCCTGAAACAGTAGGCGTGTTAGGTACGGTGGTTCCTGACTTCCAAATATAGACATCATATGAAGTGGCATTGGACAGGGCGGACCATACGAACGACACAGTTGAGTTGTAGACGATCGTGCTGTCGGCAGGGCTGAGTGAGGTAAAGTCAGACAAGGGTAGAAGCTGTGAAGTGTCGCACAAGGTAGTGAAATTGACAGGAATGGAGAATAGACTCATTGCACCGCTGTCGCATATTGTACGCACTTTAGCTGTGTATGTGCGGTTGAGAACAAGGTTGTTGAGAGCGATGGTGGTATCAGTAGTGGAAATGGAGTCTGTCGCAATGCTGCCTTGTGGACCATAGAGCACCAAGTAGCGTATGCCTGTTGAGGGGCTCCATACCAGCCGTGCAGAGCTGCTTGTGACATTGACGGCCTGCAAACCTATTACCGAAGGGCAGGCACTTTCTTCGGTTGACTCATACGCACCAAAGTCTACTGAACCACCGAAGATACGACTGTTGCCTTCAAAGTCAGTGCTCTGTGTGACAAGTGTGCTGTTGCCGGCATCGATGAGCGGAGAGGAATTGTGGAGGTGGTAATCTCCATTTTCGGGGTCAATGAAACGAACGTAAAATGCTGTCGGGTCGGTTCCATCGTTCGAAGCGGCAAGGTCTATGATGTCTGAACCATTAGCGTAGCCTCCTTCTATTGCTGATGAGTGCATGGTGGGCGTTCCCATTAGGTTGTTTACATAGTACCCCCGCTTATTCCCCCATATAATACAGTTATCGAATACCGCATTGTTGGAATATGAATACACTCCGCCTGTACCACTGGTGGTATTATAGGTGCAAGTGTTGTTCACAATGTCGCAGTTCTCATATTTGGAATTACCATAAACATATACCGCACCGTAGCCTGGAATTACTGTAACAGTGTTATGGTCGATGATGGAGTTGAAGAAATTGCATTCAGCTGAAGACCAAACACCTGCGCCATAGCCTGCACTATTACCACTAATGCGACAGTTGGTGGCGGTAGTGTAGTAGGAGTATAGTCCTCCTCCTTCAGAGTATGTGTTTGCTGCAGTATTGTCCAGAATCTGAGTATTAGTGATATAAAGAGGATTGGAATAATTAGAATTCTTGTATATACCAGCTCCGTTACCGTTAAGTGTGGTGTTGTATTGGACAATACAGTTGACTATCTGGAAGTTGCCATAAATGTATGCTCCAGCGCCATCACCACTATTGAGACGGCCGTTTTGTAAGGTGATTCCGTCCCATACAACCATAGTGTTGAAAATAGTGGGTTGGTATAGCACACGCTGAAGGTTCTGTCCGTCAAGGATAGTGGCATGGGCTGTCAGGTCGCGCTGCGACAGGTCATAATTAGCTGGCTCGTTGCCGGCAAAACCTCCGTAGACATTTACACCCTCAACTGCCATAAAGGCGTTGGGGCGATTCGGGTCACCATAGTATGTGCCTTCGGCTACCCAGACGGGATAATGATACATCGAAGCCACTCCTATGGCATCTTGCAGGTCGGGCAAGGCATTCTGCCATGAGGTGCCGTCCATTGTCCCAGCACCGCCTTCGGTCACATAGACGATATTGTCGGGGTATACTGGCATGGGCACTGGATTGTATGGGGTTTCATAGCAGCCCATGTCTACCGTTCCCTGCTGTATTCGATTGTTTCCCGCAAGGTCGGTTGGGGTGGAAACATAGTTGTTCGAGCCACGTCCGATACAGATGGAGTTATCTGTCAATTGCCAGCTGCTACCAACATATTGGTATCCCGCACCCTCTGCTGGTGCTTCAAAACGAGGGCTGTTAAATGAACCCGTATTCGAAGAGGACAACATGACGCACGTGGTATCAGTTAGAGCATCTTGCACGGCAGAATAAAGTATCGAAGAATAGTTTGTCTGTAAACCCGTGGTGGCGGTATTGCCCCATAATATGCAGTTGTTCAGATAGCAATTAGAGTAATATGTGTATACGCCACCGTATTGATAAGCGTCATTGGCTACGATGGTTGAATTATTGATAACAGAATAATTGTAAGGATATAAGCCTCCGCCATAGTTTGTCGCAGTATTATTGGCGATAAGGCAGTTGTCTACTGTCGTGTAATTCAGGTAGGCACCACCGCCCGATGAGCCCCTGTTGTTTGTGATTTGGCATTTCTCAATCAACGGGGTATAGATGGTATGGTAGTTGTTAAGACTATCGTAATAGCTGTATGAGGTGCCGGTAGCATACACTCCGCCGCCATTGTAAGATGCCGAGTAATTGTCTTTTATCTGACAGTTGCGGAGCGTAGAATAGGCTCGTATATACGCACCCGAGCCATTGCTGTTGATTTGTCCATGCTGTATGGTGAAACCGTCCCAGGTGGCAGCCGTTGAAGCGTCAAAGGCCGAAGATTGGTATAGTACACGGCGTTGGTTGCGCCCGTCTAAGATAGAGGCGTTAGCATCGAAGTTGCGCAAAGCAAGGTCATAATCTTCGGGCTCGTTGCCGGAGAAACCGCCATAGACGTTGATGCCTGCCTGTAAGGTGAACGCATTACTGCTTGACGAGGAGGTGTCGCCATAGTAGGTGCCGGAAGCCACCCACACCTGTGCAGGACTTCCAAAGACCGAACTACGAGCAGTGGCATAGTTCATTGCATGGTTGATGTCGCTTATGGCGTTATCCCACGATGAACCATCAGCCAGACCTGAGGGTTGGGGTGCCACATATACTATAGGCGAGGCATCAGGCAATGTGGTGAATGAGATGGTACGCCATCCGCTAGAGTCGCTGACGGTACAGATGTTGCGAACTCGCAAATAATAGGTTGTTGACTGGGAAAGTCCTTCAAGAGTGGAGTCTGCACCCAACAGCACCATACTGTATACTTCTCCTACAGCATCCTTTCGCATTTGAAGTTCATAGTTGCTGCCTACAAGCATGTGTACTTTAGCACTATGTGCGGCGATATCGTACACACCAACGTTGGCACGGTCGCAATCGGTCGATCCACCCGAGCAACTGCCAGCGAGACGTATATTGCTTCGGTATGAGCTATTGTTGTGCGTTGGTGGATTGTTGATATCGTATGGGCTGCCATCTCTATAGGAGTATACTGCCATTGTGTTGGGAGTGGCATGGGTGTAGAACTTGGCACTGCTGTTTTCCCACCAACCAGAATTGTCCACCATAACCACAAGTAGATTGTCTATGCCATTGTATGCGAACGGAGTCTGTAGCACGATGGGACACCAATAGTTGTCGCCAGTGTTGTTGAAATTGACGGTACCACTATAGACCAATTGGAAGTTGTTTGATGCGATATAGCCTGACAAGGAGCTGGCATTTGTGTGTGCCAGATAAAGGTTAATGGTTCGGTTGTATGGGGTTGAGGAGAAATATTGGAAGCTGACCGTGTCAATATTGTGCGCGATATTACCTAAATCTTGGGCAGTGTAGAGTTGTTGTGTGTAGGAATAATTGTAATAAGTATATGTGGGCAAAACGTTTCCGTTAGTGGTGGAAGTGCTCTCACCAACTATTATTGGGTCGCACTCCATAAGGGTGGTAGGAGTATTGAATGTGTATGTTTCGTAGTCGCTGGAACTGCCTAAATTGTCGCACAGCTGCCGTACTCTTACCCTGTAGCTTGTGCTTGGGGTGAGCCCTGCGAGGAAAAGCGAGGTCTGGGCTGTGGTGGAATAGTGTGTCCATTCTTCCCCGTTGATAGACAGATCAATCTCGTAAGCGTATGGAGCATTGCCATCCCTTGACGCATACGACAGATAGGCGGAATTCTCAGTGATGTTGGTAACAGTAACATTTTGTGGAGTCAAGCAGTACGTCTCGTTGTGGAACTCATAGCATCCGATGTCCACCGTGTCGTCGCTGACTCGGTCGAGACCGCTCAAGTCATACTGGGTTACCGATGTCGGGGCATATGGGGCATAGGAATAGCCTTGCATTGTGCCACCATTGATAAGGGCCGATGAGCTGTGCAACCGGTAATCGCCCCTTTCGATATTGACAAAGGCGGGGTGTGAAGAGGCAACACTGCCTGCAAAGTTGTCCGAAGAGAGTCTGATGATGCTGTCTAACGTGAGGTTCTCAATGGCTGAATGACTGAAATAGGATGAATTATAGCTACCGCTGATATTGTCACCGTTTTCCGTAGAGGTGCCTCGGTTGCCCCAGATTACAGTGTTGAGAAGGTGTAGGTAGCTGCTGTTAGAGCTGTAAATTCCGCCGCCCGAATAAGCGCTGGTATTGACTATATTGTTGTTGGCAATAGTGGTGTTCTCAAGATAAGTAGTGTTGGATACGTACACGCCTGCGCCATCATAGTAGGACTGGTTGTGGTCGATAAGCGTATTGTGGACATAAGTGCCATAGCTAATATATAGTGCTCCTTGACGCGACAGATTGTGATGCAGTCGGCTGTTTGCTATGGTTGTATATGTGCTGGCGTACAAGGCGGAGCCGTATGTGTAGTTGGTACCAACAGTCAGGTCATTGCCGTTGTTGCTGATGTCGCAGCGGTCTATCACGATGCCGTTGTTGCTGTTAGCGTTGGAGGTGTATATGCCGCCACCATAGTGATAAGCACCATCATAGATAGTGGCGTTATCCCTTACGATGCTATTGCTGAGGGTGAACCCCCCGCTCAGGTAGGCTCCGTGACCGTATGTCGAGTTGCCTGTGCTGGGCAGGTATCCGTGCTGGATGGTAAAGCCGTCCCATGTGGTGCGGGTGTTAAATGACATTGGCTGGTATAGTACCCGTCGCGTGTTGCCACCATCAAGGATAGTGGGATTGGTAGCAAAGTCACGCTGGGTGATATCGTAGTTTTCAGGCTCCACACCGGCAAATCCACCATATACGTTCACTCCCTCCGTGGCAACGAAGGCGTTAGTGGATGTGGTATCACCATAGTAGGTGCCTGTCGCCACCCACACCGATGCGGGTGTGCCGTACATGGTGGCGCGTGCGGTGGCAATGGCTTGGGCATAGTTGATGTTGTCGGTAGCGTTACTCCACGACGAGCCGTCGCCAGTGCCCGCAGCTTGCTGCATTACATACACAATGGGCAAATCCGACACTTGTGTGGTAAATTGAACTTGATACCAATCGCCAAGAGTCCCATTACAGATATTACGGATGCGTATTCTGTAGGAAGTGCCCTGTGCCAAACCTGTGACCGTGCCTCCATTGGCAAGGGTGAGAGTCTCATAGTCTCCACCGGTAGTCAAGTTGCGTAGTTGCAGTTCATAAGTGTTGTTGGCCACCCATTCAATCTCAGCACTGTTGGCGGTGACATTGCGTACCACTATATTAGGAATGGGACAGTCGGCGTTCGTTGTCTGGCAAGCGCCCACAAAACGAATGTTGGTGCGATTGGAATTGAGTGAGGCAGAGGGTGGGTCGGCCGGATTGTATGGAGTGTTGGAGTTGGCGTATGTGTAGGCTGCTCGAAGCGCATCAGTGGTGTGGGTTCTAAATAGGTTGTTGTCGCAATAAGTGTACGATCCCGTGTGGTCAACCATCGCCACCAATAGGTTGTTAGTCCCGTCATAATAGAAAGTTGACATCAAGGGAATGTTGACCCAATAATCGGTACCCGTGTTGGTGAAATTGACAGGGCCAGAATACACCAGCTCAAATCCTGTTGAGGGGAGGAATGAGGACAGAGTGGACTGTGTAGTATGTGCTAAATAGATATCGATGTATCGAGTGTCGTCGTAGGGGTATACATACTGGAATCCAATCGTGTCGATATTGTGTGATTCTGAACCCATTTCCGTTGTGGTATATATTTGCTGGGTGTAGGACTGGAAGTAGCATGTGTTAGTAGGCAGGCACCATCCCCCAGCTGTCGTTTCAGCAGTGCCGATAGTCAGCGGGTCGCAGTTACCTAAGTTATGAGTGCGGAAACCGACCGTGCGGGAATATGTGCCAAACACGGTGTCGTCGCATACCGAGCGTACCCGCACATAATACTGTTGGTTGGTATCGAGACCAGTCAAAAACAGATGCTCTTGTGTGATTGTGCCGTAAACTGTCCACACCGTACTCGGGGTGCTGAGCTCAATCTGATAGGCTGAGGGGGATTCTGTGCTGCTATGACGGAAGACGATGTAGGCTGAGTTGAAACCTACAGGTCCCACTGTGAGATGGGTGACCCTTGGGCAGCTCTCTATTACGCTGTTTTCGTAGCATCCGATATCCACCTGCTCGAACTGAACACGTGGGTTCCCGTCCAGGTCGGTTGTCGCAGTGGCATAGTTGCTGTCGCCCGCGTCAATCAGTGCCGAACCAATCATCAAGGTGTAATCGCCATCAGAGGGGTCGGTAAAGAAGGGATAGTTGACACCCTCGGTAGTCCCGTCGTTGCTGTCTGAAAGCGTTATGACTGAGGCATAGCTCTCCGTTATGCCGTCGAATGCACAGTTGTGTATGATATAATTGTAGTAATAATCAATAGAGGAACAATTTCCGTTAACCGTGTTGCCCCACACTACCGTGTTGTTGAGAGTGACACGATTGCTATAGGATGTGTATACGGGGCTGTAGCTATCGGATTGGTTGGACACAATATCGCTATTGTTTATGGTAAGTGTGGCGTTATAGTTGTATACTCCACCATAATAATGGGCAGTGTTATTGTATACGATACAGTTATTTATCTCGTTATTTCCAGAGTAGGAATAAATGGTTCTGTAATATGAATTATTATCCTTTATGACCGAGTTGCTCAATATGGTATTGGACATATAGAGAGCTCCACCATAGAGGTAGCTCCCCGTCAAGACACCATTATTGCTGATGGTGCAGCGGTCGATTGTTACTGGCCGGTCAACATAGGAAGAATAGGCGTAAATACCAGCACCGTATGTGTAGTTCCAGTCCGTAGAGACATGGTTGTCGGTGACGGTGCAGTTCACCAGTTGCGTGTTGCCTCGCAGTAGTGCACCGGCACCATTGCCGCTGGAAATATAACCGCCAGCGATAGTCAGTCCGCTGAGGATGGTCACACTGTCGAAGTCGTAATCCTGATATAACACTCTGTGTAGGTCTCCACCGTGGAGGATAGTGGTATTGATGGTAAAGTCGCGCAACGAAAGGTCGTAGCTTGGGGGCTCATTGCCCGCGAAGCCGCCATAGACATTTACGCCGTCAACCAGTGTGAATGCGTTATCAGATTGAATGTTGCCATAATAGGTGCCTGCCGCTATCCACACGCTGGCAGGGCTGCCGTAGTACTGTCGACGAGCATCGGCAATGGCTATGGCTCTGTTCAGGTCGTTCATTGCATTATCCCACGATGATCCGTCGCCGAAACCCGATGCCTGTGGCTTGACATACACTATCTCAGAAGGTGATGGCAGCGTGGAGAAGGTAACTAATGAGTAATGTGGCGAGGTGTTGCCAGAGCAAATGGGATTGACCAAAACGGTGTAGGCACTGTATACGGCCAGTCCGCTGAGGGTCGTTGTTGTATCGGTGACATAAAGGGTGTCGTAATGGTTACCCCCTTGGATTCCGTACCTCAACATATATCCACTAATACTGGATACTGGAGTCCATGTGATGGTTGCGGAATTGTATGTGATATTTTCTGCTACAATACTCTCCATATTGGGGCATGAGCTTGTTGACGACGACTCATAGGCTCCGAGGTCTATTGACCAGCCCTGGCGGCGTGCTGCACCCCCTATGTCGGTACTGTCGGATAGTGCCTCGTTGTCACCGCCGTCGATGCAGGCAGAATTGTCTGCAAGATGATAGTCGTCAGTTGAAGGCGACACAAAGGCCACATAATTCGAGTCGGCTGTGCCCGTGTTGCTGTGGGCGAGTGAGAAGTTGAGCAGGCCTTCCGTACCTGTCAAAGCACCCTCCAGTGCACAATGGTGTATGTTGCGGAAGGATCCGTAGTATTGGTTAGGACCGTCATCTGTTTGGTTGCCCCATATGATGGTGTTTACATACGTACCTCCGTCTGAACTGTTGTACACACCGCCACCATAGGTAGCCGTATTGCTCACTAAAGTGTTGTTATAGAAGGTTCCGCCATCGTAATTGTAGTCTGTCGTGCGTCCGTCAGAATAGATGGCACCACCATAGAAGGCCGTGTTACCATATATCAGGTTGTTGTCAAAATAACCTCCCCAAGCGTAGGCTCCGCCACCACTCATCTCGGCGGTGTTATTGCGGATTACATTGTGGTGGACATGTGCAATTTCACTGTTGCTGACCGACAGGCCACCGCCAAAACGTCCGATGTTGTTTTGTATGGTACAATTGGCGATTTCGCACTGCACATACACTCCGCCTGCAGATTGTGTCGATGTGTTGTTCTGAATGATGCAGTTGGTAATCAACGAAATGTTGTTTTCATCGGATTCATAAGAGGAGGAATATATGCCACCTCCCCAGTTTGCGGTGTTGCTGTCTATCACGCAGTTTTCCACCCTTGAGCTGTTTCCCGATAGGTATATTCCGCCACCCGACGAAGAGGCATTGTTGCTCCTGATCCAACAATTCGACAGTATGTTGTATTCCCCTAACATGCATCCAGCACCATATGAGCTGGCACCGTGCTGGATGACGAAGCCGTCCCAACGGGTGGGACTCCAGATGTAGCCTGAATTAGCAAGCACACCGTATAGGTCTTCGCCGTCAAGGATTGAAAACTGACTGTTGGATGTCGAAAACTGCGGACGTTGGCTAAGGCTCGTTTCGTTGCCTAAGAAACCACCGTAGACATTGACACCGTTGAATATCGCAAAAGCATAAGGCTCTCCTCCAGTTCTATAGAACAGTTTGTTAGTATCGGCGCGATAGGTGCCTACTGCCACCCAAACCTCGGGATAGGTACCGTATACGTCTCCGTTTATGGCTGCGATATTGAGGGCAGCTGTGATGTTGCCCAATGCCGTTGCCCAAGAGTGTCCGTCGGGCGTGCCAGTGGCGTTAGGCGACACGTACACTCGCTCATAGATCCCAGGCAGGGTAGTGATACAGAGTGTTCTCACCCTCGACGTATCCCCATCGCCGCAATATGCTCTCACTTGCACACGGTAGTCTGTCATCGGCTGTAAACCTGTGAGGGTCGCCGATGTGCTGTAGACAGTCATGCTGCTATAGCCTGAAGTGCTATTGGCAGGTCCATACAGGACTATGTAGCTTTGTGCATCACCGTACCACGACACTGTTGCACTCGTTGAGTCGGTTCCCTCTATCCATGGCTCCTCCACCGCGAAGCATGTTGGGCAGGAGTAGTCAATGGTGTCGTAAAAACCATTTGCATAGTAGGCATTATAGCCGTTGAAATAGCTCACGGTGTCACCTTCTGAGTCCAATACAGTTATATATCTGTTCTGTAGAATGTAATCTTCTATGCTGCTGTTGGTCGCCTCGTATTTGAGCAACAGTGTGCCAGGGCAACCCTGAAGGCTGTAATCGTACGAATTGTTGTACCAATCTGAAGGGATTTGTGCTGTGTCCACAACTCCGCCATCAAGGGTGCAGATTAGTATTCTTCCGCCATAAAAATTGCCAGAATATTCATCTACTAAACGCACGGTATATGTACATGCCTCCACATCGCATAGGGTGGCGTATACGGCACTCCTCCACTGGCTTGTGTCACCGTCGCATATCCGTGCCACATACACTTGGTAGGCGCTATAAGGCGATAAGCCGCTCAATGTTATATAATTGTCTGTTGTAGAGACCAGAGTGCCATCACCATGGTCAATGCCATAGGGGCCATACTCTACCAGCCATGTCGAAGAATCCACTGCGTCCCAGCTCACTGTTAGTTGGTATGCTGTCCGGTCAGACAGATGCATGTGTGCGGGGCGGGAACAGCTCGAACAGGAAACCTCAATCGTTTCAAATATGCCAGAATAGCCACTCATACCATTGGGACTGACGTATAGCGTGTCGCCCTCATTGTTCGTGATGATGAAGCTACACTCATATGCCCAGCTTCCCGATGACCAAGCCAAATCTACATAGCCATCAGGGATATAGACAGTTGCCTCGCTGTATGAGCCAGAACAGGCGAAGGCATCTATCAACGAGTCGTCTTGGTATAGCAATAGTTGGTTGCCGTTCCATCCGTCACCATAACTATCATACATATAAATGTTAATCGGGCAGGAATCATAATTATTCTGTCCTGCCACTGTTGGGCTGGTTCCACAAAAACAGACCATTAATAACATGTAGAAAACATATTTTTCTTTCATATTATGTGTATTTTTGTTAAACGAGTACTAAAAATATGTCTATAGTCAAATTATATAATACTCTTGTTTATAATTCTAATATATTCTGTATAAGTATATTATAAAATAATATTTTATTGTTATAATAGATAATGCATGCTGCAAATTTAGAGATTATTTTTGAAATACCAAATACATTATCGTATATTAACAAATATTAACAAAAATGTTGTAGTGTTCCAAGAATGACTTCCTCTGGTGCTATAAACCCCAATCAGTCATTAGGTTATGTAGGTCTTTGGTGGAGGCTGTTCAAGAGCAAAGCGGAAACATGTGAATTGTAAAAGATTGACAATAATTGTTTTAGTCTGTTTTCTGTCTCAATGACTGATATAAGCTTGGCCGCTCTTCCTTTGCTCCTTATTCCTCAGTTCTCCCATC